>DATFEF010000012.1:0-91872 GCA_035251465.1 Rhizomicrobium sp.
GTCGGCGATTTCCTTTTCGACACTCGCCAAGCCGTCCAGGATGGCTTTGCCGTCATCCTTGGAAATGATGCCTTCGGTTGCCAGCATGCGGCAATGCGCCCGCGATCCCGCCAGGTCCTCCGCCGCGAGGCGCTTGTCGAAATCGATCGAGGGGGTAATCTCCCCCATGATGGCGGCGGGGCCGGCTTCGAACCGTCCACCCCACATTTTGTTGGTGCTCATTTTGTCATCCGAAAGACCATGACCAAGAAAATCATCATCGGCTTGGCCTTGCTCACCGCAGTCGTGATGGGCGTTCTATATGGGAAAGGGCTGCTTTCTGTCCATCAGGGGCTTGAGCCGCCGGCCTCGCTTTCGGCGCTGGTGCTGGAAAAGACGCCCAAACCCGCCCCGGATGTGCATTTCGTCGGCCCAGCGGGGACCCGCCATGCGCTGGCCGCGTTCCGGGGCCGCTATGTGCTTTTGAACCTCTGGGCCACCTGGTGCGGGCCGTGCGTCAATGAGCTGCCCTCCCTGGCGAGGCTGGCCAGCTTTGCGCCGGGTATACGCGTGGTGGCGGTGGATACCGGCGATAAGGATACGGTAGACGCCGCCGCTTTTCTCAAGGAGCACAAGGCGGGCAATCTGGTTGCCTATCGCGACAATGAAAAGGTGATGATGCGCAGCTTCGGCGCCTTTGCCTTGCCGATGACGGTGCTGATTGATCCGGAAGGCAAGATTATCGCCAAGGCGGCTGGGCCCGCCGATTGGGGATCGCCGGAAGCGGTTAAGTACTTCAAGCGGATTACTGGAACTTGAAATTTGTCATTCCCGCTTTCGCGGGAATGACAATCTGGTTAGCGCGTGGGTACGGGATGTTCGCCGCGATAGTCGTAGAAGCCGCGTCCCGTCTTGCGCCCCAGCCAACCGGCTTCGACATATTTCACCAAGAGCGGGCAGGGGCGGTATTTGGAATCCGCCAGGCCTTCATACAGAACCTGCATCACGCTGAGACAGGTATCCAGGCCGATAAAGTCGGCCAGCTGCAGCGGCCCCATGGGATGATTGGCGCCCAGCCGCATGGCGGTATCGATGGCATCGACATTGCCGACGCCTTCATACAGCGTATAGACCGCTTCGTTGATCATCGGCAGCAGGATGCGGTTGACGATGAAGGCGGGGAAATCCTCGGCATAGGCGGCGGTCTTGCCCACGCGCTTGACCAGCTCCAGCGCGGTTTGGAAGGTGGAATCGTTGGTCGCGATGCCGCGGATCACTTCCACCAGCTGCATCACCGGCACCGGGTTCATGAAGTGCAGGCCGATGAAGCTTTCGGGCCGGTCGGTGGACGCCGCCAGCCGCGTCACGGAAATGGACGAGGTGTTGGTGGCGATCATCGCCTTGTCGGAGATGCGCGTGCATAGGTCCTGAAAGATCTTCTTCTTGATCCCTTCGTCTTCGGTCGCCGCCTCGATCACCAGGTCGCGATCCTTGAGATCGTCCAGGGTCTGGGTGACGCGGATGCGCGCCAAGGCGGGCTTGATCTGGTCTGCCTTGATCAGGCCCTTGGCGGCCTGGCGCTGCATGTTTTTTTCGACCAGGCCGACAGCCCTGGCCAAGGCATCCTTGTTGATGTCGTCGAGCACCACGTCATAGCCGGACAGGGCCAGCACATGCGCAATGCCGGTGCCCATCTGACCCGCCCCGATAACGCCGATTTTCTCGATTGCCATGTCGCTCGCCTCTACCTGTAACTACGCTACTTGTAACCACGCTTGCTGAGTTCTGCGTCCAATTCGGGCAGAATCTTGAACAGATCGCCCACCAACCCATAGTCGGCGACCTGGAAAATCGGGGCTTCCTCGTCCTTGTTGACGGCGACAATGCGCCGCGAATCCTTCATCCCCGCCAGATGCTGGATGGCACCGGAAATGCCCACCGCGATGTAGAGATCGGGGGCCACGGCTTTGCCGGTCTGACCCACCTGATAGTCGTTGGGGACATAGCCCGCGTCCACCGCGGCCCGGCTGGCGCCGACCGCGGCATGCAGTCTGTCAGCGATGGAATCCAGCAGTTGGAAATTTTCCGCCGAGCCCAGGCCGCGCCCGCCCGAGATCACGATTTTGGCCGAAGTCAGTTCGGGACGTTCGGATTTGGACAGCGTTTCGCCCGCGAATTTGGACAGGCCCGGATCGGCGGCGGGCGCGATCTTTTCGACCGCCGCGCTGCCGCTTTCCTCCGCCGCCTTGAAGGCGGTGGTGCGCACGGTGATGATCTTTTTGCCGGCCGGCGCCTGCACCGTCTCGATGGCATTGCCCGCGTAAATGGGACGCTCGAAGGTGTCGGGCGAAACCACTTTCAGGATTTCGGAAATCTGCGGCGTGTCCAGCTTGGCGGCGACGCGCGGCAGGATGTTCTTGCCGCTGGTGGTGGCCGGCGCCAGGATGGCGTCATAGCGATCGGCCAGCGACAAGATCAGAGCCTGCATCGGTTCGGCCAGTTGCTTGGCATAGAGGGGCGCATCCGCCAGCAGAATCTTTTCCACCCCGGCAATCTTGGCCGCGCTTTGCGCGACGGCGGCGCAATTTTCACCCGCCACCAGCACATGCACTGGCGTCGAGATCTGGGCCGCGGCGCTCACCGTCTTGTGGGTGGCATCCTTCAGCGCGGCATTGTCATGTTCGGCGAGAACCAGCGAGGCCATTAGAGCACCCCGTCCACTTTCAGCCGATCCAGCAGTTCGCCCACGGAAGCGACTTTCACGCCGCCACCGCGCTTGGGCGGCTCCGACACTTTCAGAATCTTGAGGCGCGGCGCGATATCGACGCCAAAGTCGGCGGGCGATTTTTCGTCGATCGGCTTTTTCTTGGCCTTCATGATGTTGGGCAGTGAGGCATAACGCGGCTGGTTGAGGCGCAGGTCGGTGGTCATCACCGCCGGCAACTTGACCTCTACCGTCTGCAAGCCGCCGTCGATTTCGCGGCTGACCTTGGCGCTGCCATCGCCCAGCTCCAGCGAGTGGGCGAAGGTGGCTTGTGGCCAGTCCAGCAGCGCGGCCAGCATCTGGCCCACTTGATTGGCATCGTCGTCAATCGCCTGCTTGCCTGTAATCACCAGGTCCGGCTTTTCGGCTTCCGCCACGGCTTTGATGATTTTGGCCACCGCCAATGGCTCGACCATCTGGTCGGTCTTAACCAGGATGCCGCGGTCGGCGCCCATGGCCAGCGCGGTGCGAATGGTTTCCGTCGCCTGTCCAGGCCCGATGGAAAGCACGACCACTTCCTGGGCCTTGCCCTTTTCCTTCAGCCGCACCGCTTCTTCCACGGCGATTTCATCAAACGGGTTCATGGACATTTTGACATTGGCCAAGTCCACGCCGCTCTGGTCCGCCTTGACGCGAACTTTTACGTTGTAGTCGATCACCCGCTTGACGGGCACCAGGACCTTCATGGCGTTTCTTTAGATCCCCAATGGACAGCTATTGCGCTACGGCTTAAGGCGCTGTCCGTGCCGACCGGTTTCTTGTGCGGTGCAAAAACTATGGCCCGAGACGGAGGGCTGTCAACGCGGTCGCACACGCAAAGAACCATTATCGCTGCAATGCAGCAATAATGGTGAATATTCCCAGACAGACTGCGGCATTCTGACGCACTTTACCCCTCCGGCCTTCGCTGGCCCGAGGGCCGCGGACCGGCCACCTCCCCAAATTGGCGCGCTGACGTGCGCATGGGGAGGATCCGCTTATTTCAGGGTGCGCAGATAGGCGACCAGATCGGCCTGCTGCTTTTTGCTGGTAATGCCGGGAAAGGCCATCTTGGTACCGGGCACCATCCGGGCCGGGCCGGCGGCCCATTTGGTCAAGCTGGCCTCGTTCCAGACGATTCCGGATTTTTGCAGTGGCCCGGAATAGGCAAAGCCAGCGCGGCTGGCGGCCTTGCGGCCGACAATTCCGAACAGGTTGGGACCCAAGGTATCGCTGCCGTCCTTATCGCTGGTGTGGCAGATGGCGCAGCGCTTGTAGACCACCGCACCCGCCGTGGCGTCGCCCGCGGCATTGGCCGCGATGACGGAGCTGGCCAGCAGCGCTAGCGCAATAAGACTTGTTCGAAGCATGAAAAGCCCTTTTTGGTTCCCTGAAGGGTCCCTCCAATACCCGATCTTGCGTTTGAAAACAGCGCAAATTGTGTCGCGCCCCTTTTGATATTTGGCGGGGCCCCGCATTAGTCTGGCTGGGCAGCACTTGCCATTGCTGCCTTACGCCTCCAACGCGGTTATAGATTCGCTTATGCGTGATGGTTTGGAAGTGACCCCGGCGGCGCCCGAGGCGCCGGCGCGCCCCCGGATCGTGCAGGATTTCGCACAGGCCGCGCATGGCGCACATGATCTGGCCCAATTGCGTGTGCATTTGTGCGAAACCACCCACGCGCTGGGCTTCCATCACTTTCTGCTGCAAGGCGCGGCCGGGCATGCCTGGCTGGCCGATTTGCCGCCTGGCTGGACCATGCCCGCTCCACACAATGACGCGGTGCTGGTAACGGCGGCCCAGTCTTACGCACCCTTCCTGTGGTCGGACATTTCCCGCTTGATAGCGCTCACGCCCGATCAACGCGATTTCATGGACGCCGTCCACAAATGCGGCCTGGGCGCGGCCGTGACGGTGCCTATTCATCGTTCGCGCGGCGCGGACGCGGCCGGCAGCTATAGTGATTTCGCGGGCTGTTGCTCCTTCATGATGAAGAGCGGCGTTCCCTTGCCGCTGGGAAGCTTGGCCGCCGCCCATTATGTCGGCGCCATGGCGTTCGATACGGCGGAAAATCTGCGGCGGGTACGGCCCGGCCCCTTGCGGCGCGGACCCCACCTGACCCCGCGCCAGCGCGATTGCGTGGTGCTGGTGGCGCAAGGCAAGAGCGATTGGGAGATCGGCCAAGTTCTGGGGATCAGCGATTCCACCGTGCACAAGCATATAGAGGACGCCAAGCGGCGCTTCTGCGTCTCGACGCGGATTCAACTGGTCGTGCGTTCGCTATTCGATGCCCGCCTCAGCTTCGACGATGTGATGAAAGATTCCTAGGCGTTGACGAGCTCGACCTGGACCACGTCCGTACGGGCGACTTCGAAGGTCGCGGCGCAGATGCCAAGATAGAATTCCCAGTTGCGCAAGAATTGCTGATCATGGCCCAGCGCCTTGATCTGGGGCTCGGCATTTTGCATCCGCGCCAGCCATTCGCGCAGGGTGCGGGCATAATCCTTGCCGAACCCGAAGGCGCCGGCGAACTTCAACCCAGCCTTTTCGGCTTCCTCGCGGAAACGCCCCAGCGACGGCAGCATGCCGCCGGGAAAAACATAATGGCGAACAAAGTCGCTGCGGGTGCGGTAACCGGTGAACAATTCGTCCTTGATGGTGATGGTCTGGATGATGGCGCGGCCGCCGCGCTTCAGCCGTTCCGCCACGGTCGAAAAATAGGCCGGCCAGTAATGCTCCCCGACCGCTTCGAACATCTCGATGGAGACGATATTGTCGAAGCGGCCCTGGCAGAGGCGATAATCCCGCAGCTGAATGTCTGCCGCGCCATTCAGCCGCTCGCGGGCGAATTTGTATTGCGAGGGCGAGATGGTCAGGCCGGTGACAGTGTGGCTGTCGGCCGCGGCGCGTTCGGCAAAGCCGCCCCAGCCGCAGCCGATTTCCAGCACATCGGCGTGTCTGTTGGTGAACTTGGAGAGGATACGCTCATACTTGTTCTGCTGGGCGCGATAGAGTTCTTGGGAACCGTTATACAGGGCCGAGGAATAGGTCATGCTTTTGTCCAGCCACAGGGAATAGAATTCATTCCCGACATCGTAATGATCCTGGATGTTGCGCGCCGAGCCGGAGATCGAATTGCGGCGCACCAGCGCGTTGTGAATGACGAAGCCAAGCCGGTTAAAGATATTGCCGTCCGAAAAGCCGGAGAAAGGATCCAGGTTGAGCAGGAACAGGCTCACCAGTCTTTCGACGCTGTCGGTCTCCCAACTGCCGGCGATGTATTCCTCGCCCAGTCCAATATCGCCGCGCGCCATGATCCGGCGCAGCACATCCCAGTCGCGAATTTGGAAGCGGGCGGATGGGCCGGGATGGGAGCCCTTGGCATAAGACACCTCGCCATTGGGGGCGATGAATTCCAGCTGGCCATATTCCAGCCTGCTCAGCGCCTTGCGCCAGCTTTTCTCGATATAGGAGGCGGGTATCAACGACATCACGGCTTCCATACCTGGGAGGGCTCAAGACTAAGCTTGGACGCGGTTCAAAACAATTCTGCCGGAACCGGGCCGGACGGCAATCCAGGCACCATAACGGGGGCGCGCATTTTTTGTTGCGGCGCGCCAAGCGCCCGCCCCCAAGGGATCGCAGCGCCCAGCGCCCGGGCCACCCGGACGGCGCTGGCAAGTCCGTCCTCGTGAAAGCCATGACCCAGATGGGCGCCGGCGAACCAGGTGCCGCGGCGGCCCTGCATTGCCGTGAGCTCGGCTTGCGCCGCCAGGGCGGCTTGGTCGAACACCGGATGATCGAAATCGGCTTGGTCGAATATCAGCTCTTGGGGGATTTCCCGCTTGGGGTTGAGGCTGACGAACAGGGGATAGCGGTCATCAATCCCCTGCAGCAAGTTCATCCAATAGGTGACGGTGATCTTGGGATGGAGGAATTCGCCGTCCGAGCTATAGACCCAGCTCGCCCAGCACCGCCGCCGCCGCGGCATCAAACTCTGATCGCGGTGAAGCACGGCGCGGTTCTTCTGATACCGAAAACAGCCGAGCACGGCCCGTTCCGCATCGTCGGCATCTTTCAGCAGCGCCAGCGTTTCGTCGCCATGGCTCGCCATAACCACCTGGTCATAGGTCTGTGAATTCCCGGTTGCGTCTTTGATTTGTACCTTGCCGGCGTCCGGTCCGGTGCCGGGACGTGTCACCGCCACCGCGGCGCAATTGGTGCGGATGCGGTGGGCGAAGGAAGCGGTGAGGCGGCGGACATATTCCTGCGCGCCGCCGGTGACGGTGTACCATTGCGGCTGACCGGTGAAAGACAGCAGATGGTGATTGGCAAAAAACCGCACCAAGGTACGGGCCGGAAAATTCATCATCTCACAAGGCGGGCAACTCCAGATCGCGCCCGACATGGGCAACAGGTAATAGCGGCGGAACCATTCCCCCAGGCCCAATTTTTGGATCAATCCATCCAGGCTCAGTTCGGGGTGGCACTCCACCACCGCCTGCGCCTGGGTGTTGAAGATCATCACGTCGCGCACCAACAGGCCGAATTTGGGACGCAGCAGATTGCGGCGCTGGCCGATGACCGAGGCCAGGTCGCGTGCGCCCCATTCCAGCCAGCCGTCCCGGATCGAAGCGGCAAAGGACATGTCGCTGGCATGGGTGGGCACAGCCAAGTGCGAAAACAGGGCCGACAGATTGGGATAGTTGGGGCGGTTGAAGACGATGAAGCCGGTATCGACGGCAATGGCGCGGCCATCATAGTTCACCGTGACGGTGCGGCTGTGGCCGCCGATCCGCGCGGATTTCTCATAAACGGTGATCTGGTGATCGGGATTGAGCAGATAGGCGCTGCCCAAGCCGGCGATACCCGAACCCACGATTGCGATCTTGGCCATTGGCGCCCCAACCTCTGGTCCGGTTTACGCCCCCAAGCGCCAAATGGATCATAAAAGCGGATTACTCCTGTTTTAAAGTGTTTCCATGATCCGGACAGGGGGCTCTTGCGTATTGTCCCCAAGCAGGACCGGGCCAAGAATGAGGATGCGCGCCATGGCCTATCTGATCGCCTATCTTGTGTGCATTGTGGTGATGGGCGGGCTTGATTTTCTTTGGCTCAGCAACACCTCCGCGTCCCTTTATCGCCGCGATCTGGGGCCTTTGCTGGCCGACAATCCCAACATGACCGTGGCGGTGATTTTCTATCTGGTTTTCATCACGGGACTATTGATCTTCGCGGTGCGTCCGGCGCTGGCCAGCGGCGATTGGCGGATGGGGGCCTTGTATGGCGCGCTGTTCGGCTTCTTTACCTATGCGACCTACGATCTGACCAATTTCGCCACTATGAAAGTCTGGACCCTAAGAGTGACGTTGCTGGATATCGCTTGGGGGACTTTTCTGACCGGGACGGTAGCCAGTGCGGGAAGCGTGGTGGCGCTGGAATTCCGATAGGTGAGGAGCGGTCCGCCGCGCCTTGGCGCGGCGGACAAAACGATCCCGCGGATCGTTTTGAGCGACGAACGCCGCGAGTTAAGGCGAGCGGCCAAGTGCGACGCGAGGCGGGATAGGCACCTTGGCCGGAACTTTTCCGGAACCAGCGCATCGCCGCCGCGTTCCTTGTCTGAGAATCAAGGAAGCAACGCGGATGCTTGGAACCATTTTGATAGTCGTGCTTCTGCTCCTGTTGCTGGGTGCCTGGCCGGCATGGCCGCACAGCAGCAGTTGGGGCTATTACCCATCCGGAACATTGGGACTGGTGCTGGTGATTGTGGTGGTGCTGGCGCTGTTGGGGCGGATCTGACCGGGAGATTTGGATATGGCGACGACCGAACACGGCAGAACGGTTCTCAGCGCCCTGGAGGCGCGGCAGGGCAAAGAGCTTGGCGTGATGCGCTATGTGCTGCACATATCGCTGGCGCTGGCGGTGATCGCGGGCGTTGTGCTCTACGCGCTATATTTCGGCTGAAACGCTGAATCAGGCCGCCGACAATTCCATCAAGGCGCGCCGCAATTCCACCGGGCCAAAGGGCTTTTGCAAAACCGGATAGGCGCGGAATTCTTCCGGAATGCCGCGTGCGCCATAGGCGGTGGCGAACAGGAAGGGAATTTCGCGCAGCTCCAGTTCGGCGGCGAAGGGGAAGACCATTTTTCCGTGGAGATGCACGTCCAACATGGCGAGGTCGAAAGTCTCGCTGTCCAACAGGCGCATGGCGTCGTCCAGCCGCGACACGGTTCCGGCCACCTCATAAGCCAGCTCGTTGACCATATCCTCGATCAGCAGGGCCACGGTGACCTCGTCCTCCACCACCAGCACCCGGGGGGCCATCAACCGCAAGGGCGTGTGATTGGGGGGCAGCCCGGGAATGGGACCGCGTCTATGCAGGGGGATGGCAGGATCGTTCATTTGGGACCAACGCCTGTCAATCGCCATTGGTTTCATCGCCTGGCATCCTAACGCGCTGGACTGGTTACCAATTTATGAATCGCATCGCCTAACCCCTTGACGCCGAAGCCTTGCGCGGTCACCAAGGGAAAGACCTTTTTTGAGCCTCCACCATGCCCTCCGATCCTACCACATCTGCGGCCGCGGAGCTGTCGGTGGTGGTCCCCACCTTCAAGGAGCGGGGCAATGTCGCCGAATTGGTCCGGCGGTTGGATGCCGCCCTGGCCGGCATCGCCTGGGAAGCCATTTTCGTGGACGACAATTCCCCGGACGGCACCGCGGCGGCGGTAAAGGAAATTGCCGCCCGCGATCCCAGGGTGCGCTGCCTCAAGCGGGTGGGACGCCGGGGCCTGGCGGGAGCCTGTATCGAAGGCATTCTTTCCAGCGCCGCGCCTTACGTCGCGGTGATCGACGCCGATCTTCAGCATGACGAAAAGGTGCTGCCGGCCATGCTGGCCAAGCTTCAGAGCGAAGCGGATCTGGTCGCCGCCACCCGCTATGTCGCGGGCGGTTCGGCGGCCAGTTTTTCGGAAAAACGCGGCGCCATATCCGTGTTGGCGACGCGGTTAACTCATCGGCTGGTGGGCACGCCGCTTTCCGATCCCATGTCGGGGTTTTTCATGATGCGGCGGGCGTGTTTTGACGAAATCGCGCCGCGCCTGTCGCCGGCAGGATTCAAGATTCTGCTGGACATCGTGACCACCGCGGGACCGAAACTGCGCATTGCCGAGCAACCTTATAGTTTCGGCGAACGCTTCGACGGCGAAAGCAAGTTCAACATCCAGATTGGCGTGGAGTTTCTGGGCCTGCTGCTGGCGAAGATGACCGGCGATCTGGTCGATGCGCGGTTCATTTTTTTCGCGCTGGTCGGCAGCATCGGTCTGGTGGTGCACATGACGGTGCTGTACGCCGGTTTGTTGCTGCACGAACCGTTTCGCCCCGCCCAGATCATCGCCACCTTTGTCGCCATGACCAGCAATTTCCTGCTCAACAATGAATTGACCTACCGCGATCGCCGTTTGAAGGGCAGCTTCGCCATGCTGCGCGGTTTTGTGCTGTTCTGCCTGATCGGTTCGGTCGGCGTTCTGGCCAATGTCGATCTGGCAAGCTGGCTTTACGGCGAGCGATCGGGATGGTGGGTGGCGGGGGCGGTGGGCGCGGTGATGACCGTGTTGTGGAATTATGCCATGTCCACCTTATTCGTCTGGCGTGCGAGATGATCCGCGCGCGGGTTTCGGCGCTTTGCGTGTTTTTCCTGCTGACGCTGCGCGCCGTCATGGCGGCGAAATTGCCGCTGTCCGCGGATGAGGCCTATTACTGGCTGTGGTCCCTGCATCCTGCCGCCGGCTATTTCGATCATCCGCCGATGATTGCCTGGCTGATCCGCGCCGGCACCCTGCTGTTCGGCGATACGCCTTTTGGCGTGCGGTTTGCGGGCGTCATTCTCTCCTTGCCCGCAAGCTGGTTTGTCTGGCGCGCCGCGGCATTGATCCTGAAAGACCAAGATCGTGCCGGCTTGGCGGTGCTGTTTTTCAACCTCACCCTGATGGCCTCGGTTGCGTTGCTGGCGGCGACCCCCGACATGCCGTCCATCGTGACCAGCGCCGCCTTTGTCTATTTTCTGGCACGGGTGCAACAGACAGGCGAGGGCCGTGCCTGGCTGGGCGTCGGCATCGCCGCCGGCTTGGGGCTGCTTTCCAAATATTCCACGCTCTTTTTGGGTGCTGGCGCGCTGGCCTGGCTGATCTTGGATCGTGACGCCAGGAAATGGCTTTTATCGCCCTGGCCGTATTTGAGCGCGGTGCTGGCGCTGGCAATTTTTTTGCCCCATCTTGTATGGCAGTCGCAGCATCACTGGCAGACCTTCCTGTTCCAGTTCGGACGGATCGGTGCCGGTCAATTCACCTTGCGGTTTGTGGGTGAGTTTGCGGCCGCCCAGTTCGGTCTTGCCTCGCCGCTGGTCCTTCTTCTGATGGCGGTTGGGTTGTGGCGCGCCACCAGGCTTTTTGATGGTCGCTCGTTCGTACGCTGGCGCTACGAACCCCGCCAACGCGACGGCAGCGACCGGCTGATGCTGGCAATCTTGATCTGGATGGGGCTGGGCTATTTTTTCCAGCACGCCCTGCATGACCGGGTTCAAGGCAACTGGCCGTGTTTTCTTTATCCGGCGCTGGCGATCCTAGCGGCGGATGCTTTTGCGATTGGCGCAAGGATACGATGGATTTCTCTTGCGGCCGCTCCCGTGGCCGCGCTGATGCTCCTGCTGGTCTATGCCGATACGCAGTGGGGCTTTCTTCATCTGCCCAAAGGGTCATCAAACCGTTTCGACGCCGTTGGTGCCCATGGTTTGGCCAAGACCGTGAAGAGGCTCGAAAAAGATCCCATGGACCGTTTGCTGGGCCGGGACTTTGCGCCCATCGGCGAGGTGGTTGCGGCTTTGGTCAAGGCGCATCTGGCCGATGCGGTCCTCACCACCGATTATCAGACCACCGCCTGGCTCAGATTCAACTATCCGGGAATGAAGGTGGTGCAGTTGAACGAACCGCAGCGCTATCCCGACGCGCCTCCAGCCGATGCCTCGCTGCTGGCGCGGCCGCTGATCTATCTGGCGGAGTTGCGCCGCGATCAGCATGTCCTGGTGCAGAAATTCTTCGGCTATACCGGCTTTCCCACCCAGCTGCGAACGTCGTCCAGCCTCTACATGGTTTACCCTGTGGGGCGGCCCAAAAGTTCCCCCCTAGGGCGTATGCCCTAAACACCAAGGGCGTATGCCCTAAAAACACAAAGGACGTATGCCATAAAACGCAAAAAGCCCCGCCAAGCGGGGCTTTAAGACAGTGAGCGGACACCCGAGGCGGGCTGTCGAAGGGGCTGGGGGCGTTCCGGATCGGACGTCCGCTCCGCCTTGATAATGGATGGCCGAGAAAACCGTTCCCGCCCCTCCAAACTTTTTTACATCTTTTCGCTGGAGGCCAGTTGGGCACCATGAGCAAGAGGCTTGGCCACCTCTGCGGCATGGCGATCAGCGGACCCAAACACCAACACCAGCAACAGGATGCCGGCGATCAATCCTTCCACAGGATGTTCAAAAATGAAGACCGGAATACGCATGTTTCGCACCCATCACATCAAATTGGCGGTCTTCCCCTCAGCGCGCCGGAAAAAGCACTGACAATCAAAAGGATCAGGAACACCACCAACAACAATTTGGCGATCAACGCCGCCACGCCTGCCAGCCCGAAAAAGCCCATATACCCAGCAACAAGCGCAAGGATCAGAAAGGTCAGCGCCCAGCCGAGCATGCCATTACTCCGGACAATCTAGCGGCCATAAAACGCGGCCGTACATGCGCCAGTTCCAAACTGTCCACAGGGTGGACGGATGGGCCGATTATTTCGGAGATTTGTTGCGGTTTAGGAACATATTGAGGGCTCCCGCCACGCCCGCACCGATAATGGCGATCCAAGGGGTTTCCTTCGCCACCGCGGCGAGCAGCACACGCGTCAGGTCATTGTTGACCGGCGGGGGCTGTTTGCGCGGACGTGACAGACGGATGACGATCGCCCAGATCAGCGGCGGCAGCAGAAGTGCCACACCGGCCACGGCATACCCGCCAGTCGTGCCCAGCGCCGATACCAAAGCGGAGGCCAGCGCCATGCCCAAAAGGCCGATGCCGAAAAAAGCCATGGCGATAGCGGCGGCTGCCCAAATCGCCTTGGCGGTCAATCGCGCGAACATGTGGTCCCCATAGCCTGCTGTATCCGGTTATACGCCAGCAGGGTTTAACAAGAAAATGACGTCCGCGCCGAGGTGCAATAGTGTCAGCGCCTCAGGAAAATCGCGCCCAGGAAAACGCCAAGACCGCCGGCAATCATCAGCGACTGAATCGGCTGGGCACGAACATAGCCGCGCAATTCCTCGGCATTTTCGTCTGCCCATTCCTGTGCTTCTTCTTTGTATTCCAGAGCTGTTGTCTTGGCTTCCTTGGCGGCCTCTTCCGCCAGCGCCACGGCGCGGTCGGCGATCTCCTCGGCCGAACGCATCGCCAAAGCCGCGCGTTCCGACGCGATCTGGCCGACATCGCCATACAGGCCCTTCAAGTCGGTCTGCAGCGCATCGAAATCGGCGCGCAGGGCGGCCAGCCGCGCTTCGATATTGCCGTTGGCTGCTGTCTTTTTCCGGGGGGCCATGTCTGTGATCTCCAATGCCTGAAATGAGAAAATGCCTGAAACGATAAAACGGTGCCGCCTTCCCGGAGGGGGCTGGGAGGGCCGGTGCGAGGAGAGGACACCCCGCGCGCAAAAGAAAAGCCCAGGCGCAGGTGTTATACCAGTCAAAACTTGGTCCCATAGGCCCGGCCTTGGCCTGGCCAGGGTGCGGCTTAAGCCCAAAAACCGCCGCGCAGCCATGCATTTGGGGCTATTTTCGGGGTGCCCGGCATGAGTATGTTCCGCATGTTTTTGGGGGCGCGATCTGCTAGATGGCCCCCAAGCGAATTGAGTGAATTATCAGGGCAAATCAGCAGGATGAACCATGGCGGACAATTTTGACGCGATCGTGATCGGGGGCGGCCCCGGCGGCTATAACGCGGCGATCCGCCTTGGGCAGCTGGGATTGACCAGCGCCTGTATCGACAAACGCGGCAGTTTCGGCGGCACCTGCCTGAATATCGGCTGCATTCCGTCCAAGGCCCTGCTGCATGCCAGCGAGCGCTTCCATGAAGCCCAAAGCGATTTCGCCAAGCTGGGCATTGTGGCCAAGGTCTCTCTCGATCTTCCTGCCATGATGGCGCAGAAGACCAAGGTGGTCGGCGAACTGACCAAGGGCGTGGAATTCCTGCTCAAGAAAGCCAAGAGCGAAGCAATCGTGGGTGAAGCGCGCATCGCGGCGCCCGGTAAAGTCGAGGTCAAGCTGGCGGACGGCAAGACCCGCGCGCTCACCTGCAAACACATCATCATTGCTACCGGCTCCGATGTCGCGCCCTTGCCTGGCGTCATCCTGGACGAAAAACAGATCGTATCCTCCACCGGCGCCATTGCCCTGACCGCGGTGCCCAAGAAGCTGCTGGTGGTGGGCGCCGGCGTGATCGGGCTGGAGCTGGGTTCGGTGTGGGGCCGGTTGGGCGCCGAAGTGACGGTGGTGGAATTCCTCGACCGCGTCACCCCGGGCATCGACCTGGAAGTGTCCAAGACCTTCCAGCGCGTTCTCACCAAGCAGGGCTTCACCTTCCATCTTTCCACCAAGGTCACCGGCGTGGAGAAAAAGGACGGCGCGCTGAAGGTCACCGTCGAACCGGCCGCCGGCGGCGACAAGCAGGTCCTGGACGCCGATGTGATGCTGGTCGCCATCGGCCGCATTCCCTACACCGCGGGCCTGGGCCTGCAGGAAGCCGGTGTGGCGATGGACAAGCGCGGCCGCATCGTCACCGACAGCCACTACCGCACCAATGTCGCGGGGATCTATGCCATCGGCGATTGCCGCGAAGGCCCCATGCTGGCGCACAAGGCCGAGGATGAAGCGGTGGCCTGCGCCGAGATCATCGCCGGCAAGGCCGGACATGTGAATTACGATGCGATTCCGTCGGTGGTCTATACCTTCCCGGAAGTGGCCACGGTCGGCAAATCCGAGGAAGAATTGAAAGCGGCGGGCATTGCTTACAAGATCGGCAAGTTTCCATTCACCGCCAACGCCCGCGCCAAGACCATCGCCGCCACCGACGGGCTGGTGAAGATCCTGGCCGACGCCAAGACCGACAAGGTGTTGGGCTGCGCCATCATCGGGCCCGAAGCGGGCAACCTGATCGCCGAAGTCGTGCTGGCGATGGAGTTCGGCGCCTCATCGGAAGATATCGCCCGCACCTGTCATTCGCATCCCACTCTTACAGAGGCGGTCAGACAAGCCGCGATGGGTGTCGAGAATTGGACGATGCAAATGTGACATCGCGCCAAAGCGCGATGCGGCTATGTGCCGTTTGAACCGGGCGCGTCTCTTCTGCCTAAAGCATGCTCACCAGATAGGTGAACACGCCGATCGCCGCGAAAAAGCCCACCCATGTCAGGCAGAACATGAAGGCGCAACGATTCCGTTCCTTGTTGGACACACCAGGATGACGAACCATAACCATGAGCGGCTCCCGCGCTTTGGCATGGGGATTTTAGACCTGTTCTCTTATCCAAGAACGAAGTTTTTCGTTCCGCACTGCACCAATCTTTCACGGCTTAAGCGAAGGAAAAATCAGCAGGGTGCCGATTTTGCGCCGCAACCTGGCTGTTGCTCCCGCCGTCTGATGGTCTAACCTGAACGCTATGCGCGCCAATCCTATTCGTGAATTGTGGGCCTGTGGCAGGCCGGCCCGAGAGATGACCGCCAAGGGCTTTGATTGCGTCACCCTGGTCTTGGACGAAAATCTTCCGGCGCGCCGCGCGGCCGGACGCGCCAAGCGGGATTGATGCGATGAACGGGGCGGAGAGTCTGGTTCATACGCTGGCGGACAGCGGCGTCGAAATCTGTTTCGGCAATCCCGGCACCTCGGAAATGCACTTTGTCGCGGCCTTGGACCACGAGCCGAAAATCCGCGGCGTGCTGTGCCTGTTCGAGGGCGTGGCGGCGGGGGCCGCCGATGGCTATGCCCGCATGACGGGCAAGCCGGCGGCGACCTTGCTGCATCTGGGTCCGGGCTTCGCCAATGCGATTTCCTTTCTGCACAATGCACGCAAGGGCCACCAGCCTATCGTCAATATCGTTGGCGACCACGCCACCAGCCATTCGCGCTATGCGCAGGCGCCACTGTCCTCCGACATCATGGCAATCTGCGGTTCGGTGTCGGACTGGCTGCATCAATGCAAGTCCGCGGCCGAGGTGGCGGGCGATGGCGCGCGCCTGGTTCAGGCGGCCCGTGCCGCGCCGGGAAAGATCGCCACCCTGGTGCTGCCGGCCGATACCGCCTGGAGCCAGGCAAGCGGGTCCGCGCCGCCTTTGCCGGTGGCCGCGCCCGGCACGGTAGACAGCGCGGTCATCGATCGCATCGCCGCCGCCTTGAAGAACGGCAAGAGGACGGCGTTGTTGCTGCGGGGCGCGTGCCTGCAAACTGCCGGCATCGAAGCGGCAGGGCGTATCGCGCAGCAGAGCGGCGCGCGCTTGCTGCATGACTATTTCACCCCGCGCTTGACCCGCGGCGAAGGCCTGAGCGAAGTCGAGCGCATTCCCTATTTCGCCGAAGAGATTATCGAATTCCTCAGGGGCCTGGAGCAGATCGTGCTGGTGGGCGCGGCCCCGCCGGTGACGTTTTTTGCCTATCCCGGCAAGCCGAGCTGGGTAACGCCCGAAGGCTGCGAGCTGCTGACCCTGGCGGAGCCGCATGAGGATATGACGGGCGCCCTGCAGGCCTTGGCCGATACATTGGGCGCCCGCCAACCGGGGCGCCTCGTCACCCGCGTGATGCCGGACATGCCCCAGCATGGCGCGCTGGATGCCGGCAGCATGGGCGCGATCATGGCCCGGCTGATGCCGGACAATGCCATCCTGTGCGACGATTCCATCAGTTGCGGGGGTGGACTGCAGAAATCGCTGCGCCACGGACCGCGGCATGATTGGCTGGTCTTGACCGGCGGCGCCATCGGCGATGCCCCGCCCATGGCGGTGGGCGCAGGCCTGGCCGCACCCGGCCGCAAGGTGATCAATGTCTCCGGAGATGGGTCGGCGATGTATGCGTTGCAGGCGCTGTGGACCATGGCGCGCGAGCGGCTGGATGTCGTCACTGTCGTCTGCGCCAACCGCGCCTACAATATCCTCAACATCGAATTGGCGCGGGTGGGCGCGCGCAATCTCGGCCCCAAAACCTTGGCGATGCTGGACCTGCATGATCCCGAGCTGGATTTTGTGAAGCTGGCTGAGGGCATGGGGGTGGAAGCCAGCCGGGCGCAAACCACCACGGAATTCGCTGTCCAGTTCGCCGATGCGATGCGGACAAAAGGCCCGCGCTTGATCGAGGCGGTTCTTTGAAATAGGCGCTCTTACAGAAAGCTAGTCGCAGTGGCCCCGGCCCCGTCCGCCCGCAGCAAGCAAAGCGCAGCCAGGACGGACAATGAAATAAAACAGACCGGGCCACCGCGAGCGTAGCGAGTGGTGGCCCCGGTCTGAGTCGAACAGACACGTCCCTTTCGGAACAACGGATTTTAAGTCCGGTGCGTCTACCAGTTCCGCCACGGGGCCATTTGAGTGATCTACCGCAATCGCGCCGGGTGTCCATGGTCCGGCTTTGGGCTGTATTACCTGTTTGGGGGGGTGCGTCAAAGATACCAGTTTTCGGGCGGAACCGAATCCCGCGCCTACCGGTTGTGCAGCCCAGTGGCGTAAGGGGGGTGTAATGCATACTCCGGAAGAGTACCGGAAACGGGCGGTGTTTCTGCGCAAATTGGCGGACGAGGCTATGACCCAGGCTCTTCAGGAGTCCTATCGGGCGTTGGCGGCGAACTGGGATGCCTTGGCCGAGGAAGCGGATGGCAAAGCTACGCAAAATGGTCTTGGGCAAGACACTTTGCCGGACGGCTAACGCCGAACGATACCGGCGGATGATCCGGGTCTCTTTATCAAGGTCTGGCCGTCATCAGATAGAGCAGGATCAGGACGCTTGCCGCGCTCACACCGGAAGCAATGCGATGCAGGGGTGCTTCTGGCCTTGGGGTCCTTTAGGCATATCGGATTGTGATCTCGTTTTGGGCCATGAATTGATCTAGCTGGCGGATCAGCTTGGCCCATTGAGCCACTTCTCTGCGGTTTCCGCGTTTAGCAGCTTCCTCTTGGTAGCGTTCAGCGTCCAGGCGGGATTGGACTACGTTGCGAGCAAGCTCAGGCCAGGTCGGGATTCGGGTCATGGTCAAACCCTAGGCCCGGCCCTAAAAGCCTTCAATCCCCCGGAAAAATCGAAACTGCACCAGTGCCGATAGGTGCAACGATATCGGAATAATAGTTTGAAATTACAGTATAAATATTTGCATACTAAACCTTAAGTTGCGTGCGTTTGACATGCCGAAGTCGCTGCCTATAGTGCGCCGCTTTCCGGCCTGGCCGGGTCCCAAAATTCACGCAATCTGAACGAAAGAGACCGATGAGCAAGCGCGCAAATTCCAAGTACAAGATCGACCGCCGCATGGGCGAGAATATCTGGGGCCGCCCCAAGAGCCCGGTCAACAAGCGCTCCTATGGTCCGGGCCAGCACGGCCAGCGCCGCGCCAAGAAGCTGTCGGACTATGGCACCCAGCTGCAGGCCAAACAAAAGCTGAAGGGCTATTACGGCAACATCACCGAGCGGCAATTCCGCAAATATTATCAGGACGCTTCGCGCCGCCCCGGCGACACCGGCGAGAACATGATCGGCCTGCTGGAGACCCGCCTGGACACGGTGGTGTATCGCGCCAAGTTCGTGCCCACGCCCTTCGCCGCCCGCCAGCTGGTTAGCCACGGCCATGTCAAGGTCAATGGCCGCCGCGTCACCATCGCCTCCTATCATGTGACCGAGAAGGACACGATCGAGCTGGGCGCCAAGGCGCGCGAAATGGCGCTGGTGCTGGAAGCTTCCAAGAGCGCCGAACGCGACACGCCAGATTTCCTGGAAGTCAGCGAAGGCAAGTCGGTCAAGCTGCTGCGTACTCCCAAGCTGGCGGACGTGCCCTATGCCGTCCAGATGGAACCGCATCTGATCGTCGAATTCTATTCACGTTAAAACTTGTCATGGCCGGGCAGCGAGGCCGTCAGGCCGAAGCGCGACCCGGCCACCCACAAACAAAAAGCCCGCCAGAGATGGCGGGCTTTTTTATTTGTAAATTTTCGACGGGTTATGCGGGTTCGAGCGCGACGCCGTGCTGTTGGAGGAACGGCACCAACTCTTCCTGTTCGAACATCTCGCGCACAATGTCGGCGCCACCGACAAACTCGCCCTTCACATAAAGCTGGGGAATGGTCGGCCAGTTGGAAAAACTCTTGATGCCTTCGCGCACGTCCGGGTCTTCCAGCACATTCACGGCTTTGAACTTGGCGCCGATGTGAGAGAGGATCTGCACCGTCACGGCCGAGAAGCCGCATTGCGGGAAAGCGGGCGTGCCTTTCATGTACAGCAGCACATCGTTGCTCTTCACATCTTCGGCAATGCGGGCTTGGACATCGGACATTTGGGAACTCTCTCGAAATCTCGGCTATGATCTAAGCATGAGGGCTTGAAGGGTCAAGGCAGAGTCTGAATAGGCTCGTTTTTGCTGGGTTTTGATGCATCCGGATTTAACCAAGGCTTTGGCCGTCTTGCTGGACGGGGTCTCGCGCAAGGACCTGGCCGCGGCCGCGCAAAAATTGTCGGCAGGCTATCGGCGGGGTGCGACCTCGCAGGCGATTCTCACGCCGGTCGATGCGGCGGCCTATGCCGTGGCGCGCATGCCCGCCACCACTGCCGCCTGCGCCGCGGTGTTCGCGCGCCTTGCGGACGCGATGCCCGGTTTTATGCCCGCCAGCCTGCTGGATGTTGGCGCAGGAACCGGCGCGGCGAGCTGGGCGGCGATCGGGCAGTGGGCCGGTATCACCTCCGTCACCATGCTGGATCATAATCCGGCCCTGCGGGCGCTGGCGCGCAAGCTGGCGGATTCGGGGGCGCTGGCGGCTGCGAAAATCCTCTCCGGCGATCTGAAGGCGGAAAGGCACATTTCAAATTCGGAAAAGGGGGCCGATCTGGTGGTGGCCAGCTATGTTCTGGCCGAACTGGCTGAGGAAAAGGCTGCTGCCACCGCCGTCGATTTATGGCAGTCCGCCGGCTTCGCACTGGCGTTGATCGAGCCCGGCACGCCGGATGGTTTCGCCCGCATCCGATCCGCGCGCGCGGCGCTGATCGCGGCGGGCGGGCATGTCGCCGCGCCCTGTACCCATGACGGGCTCTGTCCCCTGACGGGCCGGAGCGTCCGCGTGAGCGGGAGCGACCAACAAAAAGACTGGTGCCATTTCTCCCAGCGCCTGCCGCGTTCGCGCGATCACATGCTGCTGAAGGACGCGCGCGTGCCGTTCGAGGACGAGCGCTATTCCTATGTCGTGGTGACGCGGGAGAGAGTGGCATCGGGTGCGCGTGTCTTGGCGCCGCCGCTGGAAACCAAGCCCGGCATGACTTTCAAGCTGTGCGATGATAAGGGTGTGCGGGCGCAGTTCGTGGCGGTGCGCGACAAGGACGAATACCGCCGGGTACGCAAACGCGGCTGGGGCGATTTGTTTTAGAGCCGGCGGTGTTCAGCCAATCCAGCGCCTCACCTGTCATCCCCGGCGAGCACGAGCGATAGCGAGTGTGAGGGAAGGGGATCCAGGCAGCCGCCAACGCGCGGCTACTGGAGAACAATGACAGTGTTTTCAAAATTCGTCCAGGTTGAAGCAGCCTGGATCCCCGTCCGGCCGCTCGCTTGGGCTCGCGGCGTTCGCCTGCTTTCGCATGTCCACAGGACATGCTCACGCCCTACGGGCGCCGCAGGCTCACCCCCTCGTATTGCAAATGCAATGCGAGGCCGAGGATGACACCAGTATTTGCCTGCAATCTGCTCTAGTCCTTCACGACTGTCGTCAACTGCAGCGCATGCAGCACCCCGCCCATATTGCCCTTGAGCGCGGCATAGACCATCTGGTGCTGGGCGACGCGGGTCTTGCCCTTGAAGGCGGACGATTTGACGGTGGCGGCCCAGTGATTGTCGTCGCCCGCCAGATCCTTCATCTCTATTTCGGCATCGGGAAAGGCGTCCTTGATGAACTTCTCGATTTCACTGCCTTTCATACCCATTTTGGCATACCCATGACTTGATTCCTTAGTTCGTCACCGGGATTTCTTCGCCCGACATATAGTTCGGGAACCAGCTTTCAAAGCCGTCTTTCAGGGCGGCGATCTTCACGCTGTCTTTGTCATCCAGGGTGATTGCGTCACCCCCGGTCTTGCCCAGTTCCGCCACGGTGATACCGGCGGCTTGCGCTTCGGCCACGATTTTCTCGGCTTGCGCAAATGGCGCGGCAATCACATAGCGCGCCTGGTCCTCGCCGAACCAGAAGGGAATGGCTTCGGGCAGGCCGGCGAGCCCCACGCTGGCGCCGATGCCGCGCGGCATGACCATCTCGGCAATCGCCACCAGCAAGCCGCCGTCCGACACATCATGCACCGTGTTCACACGGCCCGCCTCGATCAGCTTGCGGACAAAGTCGCCGTTCTTCTTTTCGATGGCCAGGTCCACCTTGGGGGCGGCGCCTTCTTCCCGGCCTTCGATTTCGCGCAGGTAAATGGATTGGCCCATATGGCCGCGTGTCTCGCCGATCAGGATCACCACGTCACCGGCGCGCTTGAAAGCGACAGTGGCCATTTTGGTGACATCCTGCATCAGGCCGACGCCGCCGATGGCGGGCGTGGGCAAAATGCCTTCGCCATTGGTCTCGTTATAGAGCGAGCAATTGCCACCGATCACCGGAAAATCCAATGCCCGGCAGGCGGTGCCGATGCCGTCAATGCCGGCCACGATCTCCCACATGATCTCGGGCTTTTGCGGATTGCCGTAATTGAGATTGTCGGTCACCGCCAGCGGCGTCGCACCCACGGCGGTCAGGTTGCGCCAGGCCTCGGCGACCGCCTGCTTGCCGCCTTCGAAAGGATCGGGGCGGCAATAGCGCGGTGTCACATCGGTGGTGATGGCCAGGGCCTTTTGGCTGCCATGCACCCGCACCACGGCGGCATCGCCGCCCGGCACCTGTACCGTGTCGGCCATCACGGTATGGTCATACTGCTCCCACACCCAGCGGCGCGAGGCCATATCAGGCGAGGCCAGGATGGTTTTCAGCGACGCCAGCACATCCCTGCTTGTGTCAATCGCAGGGGCACCGCTTGCCGGCGCCCTTTTAATATAAGGGCGCTCATAGATCGGTGCCGCATCCGACAGCGCGGTGATGGGCATGTCGGCTTCGATCCTGCCCTTGTGCTTGACCACCAGCCGGTTGGTATTGGTGGTGATGCCGATGACGGCGAAATCCAACTCCCATTTCTTGAAGATGGCTTCGGCCTGGGCTTCGCGGCCGGGCTTGAGCACCGCCAGCATGCGCTCCTGGCTTTCCGACAGCATCATCTCATAGGCGGTCATATTGGCTTCGCGTTGCGGCACCTTGTCGAGGTCCAGTTCAATGCCCGAACCGCCCTTGTCGCCCATTTCGGCGGACGACGAGGTGAGACCCGCCGCGCCCATGTCCTGGATGGCGATGATGGCGTCGGTCGCCATCAGTTCCAGACAGGCTTCCAGCAGCAGCTTTTCGGTGAAGGGATCGCCGACTTGCACCGTGGGGCGCTTTTCTTCCGACGCATCGTCGAATTCGGCGCTCGCCATGGTGGCGCCGTGAATGCCGTCGCGCCCGGTTTTGGAGCCGACATAGACCACCGGATTACCCGCGCCCTTGGCGGCGGAAAGGAAGATCTTGTCTTGTCGCGCTAGGCCGACGCACATGGCATTGACCAGGATGTTGCCGTTATAGCTTTTGTGGAAATTGACCTCGCCGCCCACCGTGGGCACGCCCATGCAATTGCCGTAACCGCCGATGCCCGACACCACGCCCGACACCAGATGACGGGTTTTGGGATGTTCCGGCTCGCCGAAGCGCAGCGCGTTCATCATGGCGATGGGGCGCGCGCCCATGGTGAAGACGTCGCGCATGATGCCGCCCACGCCGGTGGCCGCGCCCTGATAGGGCTCGATGAAGCTGGGATGGTTGTGGGATTCCATCTTGAAGATGGCGGCGTCGCCGTCGCCGATGTCGATCACCCCGGCATTCTCGCCGGGACCTTGGATCACCCAGGGGGCCTTGGTGGGAAGTTTCTTCAAATGGGCGCGGGTGGATTTGTAGGAGCAATGCTCGCTCCACATCACGCTGAAGATGCCCAGCTCGACAAAAGTGGGCTCGCGGCCCATCAGCTCCAGGATACGCGCATACTCGGCGTCCGAAAGCCCGTGCTCGCGGACCATCTCCGGCGTGATTTTGGTCATGATTTCCCCCTCCCCCGCTCAAACGCTTCGCGTTCTCGCGCCCCCTCCCGCAAGGGGAGGGGGAAGTTAGAAGACGGTGTTTCCATCACGACAATGTCTCGATCAGGCTATGGAACAGATTTCGACCGTCGGTGCCGCCAAGAACTTCGTCCACCACCCGCTCGGGATGGGGCATCAGGCCCAGCACATTGCGCTTTTCGCTCAAGATTCCGGCGATATTGCGGGCCGAGCCGTTGGGGTTCTCGCCTTTGGCATAGCGGAAGGCAACGCGGTTCTCGCCTTCCAGCCGGTTGAGCGTTTCCTCATCGGCGAAGTAACTACCCTCGCCATGCGCCACCGGAAAAGTCACGCGCTGGCCATTCTCATATTTGCGGGTGAAGGCGCTTTGGGTTTCCTGCACTTCCATGCCGACCGGCTTGCAGACGAACTTGAGCCCGGCATTCCTCATCAGCGCGCCCGGCAGCAGATGGCTTTCGGTCAGCACCTGGAAGCCGTTGCAGATGCCCAGCACCATGCCGCCCTTGTCGGCATGGGCCTTGACCGATTTCATCACCGCCGATTGGCTGGCCATGGCGCCGCAGCGCAAGTAATCGCCATAGGAAAAACCGCCCGGCAGCACCACCAAATCCACATCCGGCAATTCGCTGTCCTGGTGCCACACCATGGCGGGCGCCTTGCCGGTCATCTGCTCCAAGGCGACCTTGGCGTCGCGGTCGCAGTTGGAAGCGGGAAAGACGATGACGGCGGATTTCATTCCACTCTCCATGGCCGGCCTCCGAGCCGGCCATCCAGGGCCGTTGGCACTGGAGCAGTTTCGATACGGATGGCCGGCCCTTTTTCTCATCAAAAATGGGCCCGGCCATGGTGAGTTGTTACTTCAGCTCAATTTCGTACTTCTCAATCACCGTATTGGCGAGCAGCTTTTCGCACATCGCCCTCAAGTCGGTTTTGGCCTTTTCGGCGTCGCTGCCCGACAGCTCCAGGTCGATCACCTTGCCCTGGCGCACCTCGCCGACGCTAGCGAAGCCCAAGCCGTTGAGGGCATGGCCGATGGCCTTGCCTTGCGGATCCAGAACGCCGTTTTTGAGGGTGATGAAGACGCGGGCTTTCACTTTTTATTCCGATGGATTCCCGCTTGCGCGGGAATGACAAGTTATTGAACCAGAACGGGGCCTTTGTTCTCGCCTTGCACCGATTCGGGCATGATTCCCAAGCGTTTTGCGACTTCGCTATAGGCCTCGACCACCCCGCCCATGTCGCGGCGGAAACGGTCCTTGTCCAGCTTTTCGTTGGTGGTCACGTCCCATAGGCGGCAATTGTCCGGGCTGATCTCGTCCGCCAATACGATGCGCATATAGTCGTTTTCCCACAGCCGGCCGAATTCCAGCTTGAAATCCACCAATTTGATCCCGGCGCCCAGGAAAAGGCCCGAGAGGAAGTCGTTGATCCGGATGGTCAGATTGACGATGTCGTCCAGGTCCTGTGGCGAAGCCCAGCCGAAGGCGGTGATGTGCTCTTCGCTGACCCAGGGGTCCTGCAACCCGTCATTCTTGTAATAATATTCTATGATGGAACGGGGCAGGGCGGTGCCTTCCTCGATCCCCAGCCGCTTGGACATGGAACCGGCTGCGACATTGCGCACCACCACTTCCAGGGGGATGATCTCAACTTCCTTGATCAGCTGCTCGCGCATATTCAGGCGGCGCACGAAATGGGTCGGCACCCCGATCCCCTGCAGCTGGGTCATCAGATATTCGCTGATGCGGTTGTTGAGGACGCCCTTGCCCTCGATGGTGTCCTTTTTGGCGCCATTGCCGGCGGTGGCGTCGTCCTTGAAATATTGGATGACGGTGCCCGGCTCGGTGCCTTCGTAAAGGATCTTGGCCTTGCCTTCATAGATGACGCGGCGGCGCTTCATGGAAATTGTCCTCGAAAAGGGCAGCTCCGCCTGCGGCCCCGTGAATTGCAAACTTACCGGATTGCGCGGGCGCGCTGCAATGTGGCCAAGTGCATACCCACATCCATATCGGGTCATGGCGCAATCTTGACAAGATGGCGTGCCATGATCCGGAAAATCGTTTGATTACAGGGAGTTGAACATGAGTACCGGCATGGACAATCGCGGCAAGGCCTTTGAATCCAAATGGGCCCATGACGCGGAACTGCGCTTTAAAGTGGAGGCGCGGCGAAATCGCGCGCTGGGACTGTGGGCGGCGGAGAAAAAAGGCCTGGCCGGCCAAGCGGCGGAAGACTTCGCCGACAGCGTGATCGCCGCCGATTTCCAGGAAGCAGGCGACGAAGATGTCTTCCGCAAGCTGCGCAGCGAGCTGGATGTGTCGGTGTCCGACGCCGCGATCCGCGACAAGATGCGCGAATGCCTGGCGGCGGCGGTGGCGGCGGTCACCAAGTAATCAGGGCTCGCGCAGTTTGGTCAGCGCCGCCTTGAAGCGGCGGGGAGTTGTGGCGCGGACGGCTGCTAGCCGACGAACAGGCGATCCCCATGACCTATGTGGCAGGGCCAACAGTATGTCGTCATCGCCGCCGGTGGGCATGAAAAGCTGGGCAGCAAGCGCGGAGATCAGTTGATCGCCTTTGCGTTGCCGGATTGAGTAGTGTCCTCCTCCTTCGACAAGCTCAGGATGAGGACACAGCACAGTTCCTCACCCTGAGCTTGTCGAAGGGTGAGGGGGGTTAGCCGAATACCCGCTTGAAGATCGTGTCCACCTGCTTCAGGTGATAGCCTAGGTCGAACATGGCTTCGAGCTTGGCTGCGGGCAGCGCCTTGGAGACGTCGGGATCGGCTTTCAGCAGATCCAGCAGATTGCCTTCGCCGTTCCAGGCCCGCATGGCGTTCTTCTGCACCAGCCGGTAGCTGTCTTCGCGCGCCAGGCCCGCCTGGGTCAACGCCAAGAGCACCCGCTGGCTGTGCACCAACCCGTGGGTGGCATCCAGATTCTTCTGCATGCGGTCCGGATAGACCACCAATTTCTCGATTACCCCGGTCATGCGCGCCAGCGCGAAATCCAAAGTGATGGTGGCGTCGGGGCCGATGTAACGCTCGACCGAGGAGTGGGAAATATCGCGCTCATGCCACAGCGCCACATTCTCCATCGCCGGAATGGCATAGCTCCTCACCATGCGCGCCAGGCCGGTAACGTTTTCGGTCAGCACCGGATTGCGTTTGTGCGGCATGGCGGACGAGCCTTTCTGGCCCGGCGCGAAATATTCCTCGGCCTCCAGAACCTCTGTGCGTTGCAGGTGGCGGATCTCGACCGCCAGCCTTTCCAACGAGGATGCGACCACGCCCAGCGCGGCGAAATAAGCGGCATGGCGGTCGCGGGGAATGACTTGCGTGGAAACCGGCTCGACCTGAAGCCCCATCGCCTTGGCGACATGCTCTTCCACCCGCGGATCGATATTGGCGAAGCTGCCGACCGCGCCGGAAATGGCGCAGGTGGCGATTTCGGCGCGCGCCGTCACCAACCGGGCGCGGGCGCGGCTGAATTCGGCATAATAAGTGGCCAGCTTGACGCCGAAGGTGGTGGGCTCGGCATGGATGCCGTGGCTGCGCCCGATGGTGGGCGTCATCTTATACTCAAAGGCGCGCTTTTTAAGTGCCGCCAGCAGGGCGTCGGTGTCTTCGATCAAGATATCGGCGGCGCGGGCCAGTTGCACATTCAGGCAAGTGTCCAGCACATCTGAGCTGGTCATGCCTTGATGCACAAAGCGCGCTTCCGGACCGACGATTTCCGACAGATGGGTGAGGAAAGCGATCACGTCATGCTTGACCTCGCGCTCGATCTCGTCGATCCGCGCCACATCGAATTTGGCGTTCTTGCCCTTCTCCCAGATTTTTTTGGCCGCCTCTTTCGGCACCACGCCCAGTTCCGCCAGCGCGTCGGTGGCATGCGCCTCGATCTCGAACCAGATGCGGAATTTGGTCTCGGGCGACCAGACCTCAACCATCGGCGCGCGGGCATAGCGGGGGATCATGGAACAGCTTTCTATTGTTCGCTTAAAAGGTCAACTTTCTGCAACGGTTTGCATGTTGAATTCAATATGCCGGTTGGTTCGTTTTTGCCTTGTTCCTTTTCGCCGTCTTCATGCGTCCGGAACGGTCAGACCGGCGGCATAACTGTAGCGTATTAACCTCCAGCCCGCTGACCAAAGCCGCACGTTTTTGCGTCGATAATGCTTTAAAAGCCGCTGCGGCTTCGGCGTTCATCCGAACAGAAACCACCTGTTTGGGTGCGGCAACATGAGGCCGCCCCCTGGATCGCTTGGCGGCCGTTATAACGCCAGGATCTACGTCCGCCGCAGGCCGCATTGTGGAAAAAAATTCGGGCGTGATTTTGGGTGCTTCTTCGTCCGCTTGCCCGTAGCGGCGCGGCTTATGCGTCACTTGCCTTTTACCCACAGTTCGCACTCCTCTTTCTCGGCATATCTGAAACTGATGATCCGGCGTTTGCGCCCTTTGGCGCTATAGACCATGACCGCGACCCGCCCTGCCAATAAACCCATCGCTATAAAGCGAGGTTCTGGATATTTGAATTTCGGGTCGCGTTCGCCGCGACGATCTTGTCCGATCAAAGCCGTTTCGAATTCAAAGTAGGGCGCTTTTTCAAAACTCAGTCCATGCTTGGCGAGGTTGGAGGCCGCTTTGCGGTCATCCCATTCGAGGTCGCCGACTCCACCCATTGCTATTTTATGTAATACGAAAAATTGACGGATTCAAGGGCCGATCGCACAACCGGACCGGCCGGATCTTTACAGCAATCCCAACGACTTGAAGCTGGCGTGACCGCCGCGCCCGATCACCAGATGATCGTGCACCGCGATCGACAAGGCTTTTGCCGCGCTCGCCACCTCCCGTGTCATGGCGATATCGGCCTTGGAGGGCGCGGGATCGCCGGAAGGATGATTGTGCACCAGGATGATGGCGGAAGCGCCCAGCTCCAGCGCCCGCTTGATGATTTCGCGCGGATAGACCGGGGTATGGTCCACGGTGCCGCGATTTTGCACTTCGTCGGCGATCAGTTGGTTTTTGCGGTCCAGGAACAGCACGCGGAATTCTTCCTTCTGCGACCGCGCCATTGCCGCCGTGCAATAGTCCAGCAGCGCCGGCCAGGACGACAAAGCGGGGCGTCCCAGCACCTTGGTTTTCGCCAGCCGCTGGGCGGCGGCTTCCACGATCTTAAGCTGGTTGGCGACGCTTTCGCCCACGCCAGGAATTTCCAGCAATCGCTCGCGCGGCGCCGCGATCACTTCGGCGAAAGAACCGAAACGCTTGAGCAGCGCCTTGGCCAGTGGCTTGGTGTCGCGCCGGGGGATGGCGGCGAACAAGGTCAGTTCCAGCAATTCATAATCGGGCATCGCCTCGGCGCCGCCCTTCAGGAAGCGCGCCCTAAGCCGTTCGCGGTGCCCGGCTGTGTCCTCGGATGTCATGGCAATCCCGGCGCGAGGGATTTTGGTCGCTGGCTAGGAGCGTCGCGCGGAGCGTGCTTTACGCACGTGAGCACGCGCGACGAAGCCAGAGGACAAAAGACCCGCGCCCCGGCAGAATTAAACATAAGGAGGCTTGTGCAAGCCCTTTGGAGACAGCGTGAATATCTCCACCCCATCTTCGGTCACGCCCACGGAATGTTCGAATTGCGCCGACAGCGAGCGGTCGCGCGTCACCGCCGTCCAGCCGTCGCTCAGCACTTTCACGCCGAAGCCGCCCAGATTGATCATCGGTTCGATGGTGAAAAACATGCCGGGCTTCAAGGCGATGCCGCCGCCGGGCTTACCGTAATGCACGATATTGGGCAGGGCATGAAACACCTTGCCCAAGCCGTGGCCGCAAAAATCGCGTACCACCGCGCACTTCTCCTGGCCTTCGGCAAAGGACTGGATGGCATGGCCGATGTCGCCGGTGGTGGCGCCGGGCTTCACGGCGGCGATGCCGCGCATCATGGCGTCATAGGTGATCTCGACCAGCCGCTCGGCTTTGCGCTTGACCTCGCCCACCGGATACATCCGGCTGGTGTCGCCATGCCAACCGTCCAGGATCACGGTGACGTCGATATTGACGATGTCGCCATCGCGCAGTGGCTTGTCGCCCGGAATGCCGTGACACACGACGTGATTGATCGAGGTGCAGACGGTGTGGCGATAACCGCGATAGCCCAGGCAGGCCGGAATGGCGCCATGGGCGATGATGTAGTCATAGGCGATCTTGTCCAGGGCGGCGGTGGTAACCCCGGGCTTCACCAAGGGCACCAGCAGATCCAACACTTCGGCCGCCAAACGGCCGGCCCGCCGCATGCCCTCGAAATCGGCCGGCTCGTGCAGGGTCACGCTGAAATGGGCCTTGCGGGCGGCTTCAAAAATCTCGGCCTTAAAATCTGCTTGGGGTACGATGGTCATGGTCTGGGTCAATATAATGGGCCGCAGCGCCAAAACCAATCAGGAACCGGAATGCCGCAATTCTGGCATGCACGATACCTTAATTCAGCTTGAGCGCCTTGGCCGCCGTGGTGAAAGCGGTCTGGGCATCCTTGTTATCGGCAAAGGCCTTGCGGGCGGATACCAAAGCCTGCTTGGCCTTTTGCGTTTCTCCCAGCACGGTATAGGCGCGCATCAGCCGGACCCAGCCCAGCGCGTCATTGGGATCGGCTTTCAGCCGCGCTGCCAGCATCTCCACCATGGCGCGGGGATTGGGCGCGCCGCCCGGCGATTGCCCCATGGATTGCGACGTCAGAATTGCAATCCGGTCCACCAGAATCTGATGCAGCGGCGCGGTCGCCGGTATGTCGGCGAGCAAGCTCTGCCACAGCTGGATCGCGCCGGCATAGTCTTTGCGCTCCGCTTTTGCCAGCCCCAGATAAAAGCGCGCGGGCGCGCTGGTGGGATCGGCGGCCAGCGCGGCGGTAAAAGCCTTTTCGGCTTCCGGCGGCACCGCGCCATTGCTGGCCGCCACCAGCGCCTCGCCATAAGCGGCGTTCAATGCGGCGTCGCCCCGGCCGGTCAGTTCGATCACCTTGGCAAAGGCTTTGGCGGCGTCGCGCGGATCCTTGGCCGCCATATAAGCTTCGCCCAGATAGCGCCAGGCGCGGGCGTCACCCGGATATTGCCGCACACGTTGAATCAGGAAAGGCACCAACCCGCTGACTTCTCGGGTGTTGAGTCCGCTGGCCTCGCGCTGCGCCAGATGCGGACGGCCGATCAGGTAATAGCTGCCGCCGCCCACGCCGATAATGAAAAGCACCGCCGCCGCCAGCAGTAAATAGCGCGTCTTGGCTTTTTCGATGCGAAACAGCGGAATCGCCGCGAAGATAATGGCGATCACCGCCACAAAGGCAAAACCGATATAGGGGACCGCGCTATTGGGGATTAAGCTGGGCCCGAACCATACCAGCTTCAAAAGGCCCTTTCCCAGGATGACAAGCGCCGACGCCAAAAGCAGCCAAAAGCGCGACTGTCCTTTCGTCAAACCAAGTGCCACGCAGGCAACCGCGATCGCCACTCCCTGGTCGATATCGATATACTGGAGGACTGCGCTCACTTCTTTCCTCGATACTTGTTGCGCACCAGCGCCACGATCATGCCGCGAATGGTGCGCGCCTCCTGATCGGTGAGGCCGGACCGCAGGATCATGGCGCGGATGTTGCGTACCATGGTTTCGCGCTTGGCGGGAGGAAAGAGGAATTCGGCGGCATCCAGCTCCCGCTCCAGATGCTCGAACAGGCCGGTCAGTTCGGCGCGGCTGGCGGGAACCGCGATGGTGGAGCGGGTGCGGACGTCCGGCGTGGCATCGGCGGATTTCAGCCATTCATAGCCCAGCAGCAGCACCGCCTGGCCCAGATTGAGGGAGGAAAATTCGGCGGTGGGAATGGTGATCACCGCGTCGCATAGGCTCATTTCCTCATTGTCCAGCCCGGCGCGCTCGCCGCCGAACAGAATGGCTGTGCGCGCGCCCGCTTGTGCGGCGGTCCGCAAGCGCCGGGCGGCGGCTTCCGGTGTGTGGATTTCCTTCAGGATATCGCGGTCGCGCGCCGTGGTCGCCAGCACCAGGTTGAAGGGCCCCAGCGCCTCGGCGGCGGTGCGATAGATTTTGGTGTTTTCCAATATGTCGGCGGAGCCTGAGGCCAGGACCTGTGCCCGGTCGTTGGGCCATTCGAATTTGGGGGCGATCAGGATCAGTTCCGAAAGCCCGAAATTCTTCATCGCCCGGGCGGCGGCCCCGACATTTTCCCCCATTTGCGGATGGGACAGGATCACGGCGGGGGCGGTCATTTGGCGCTTTGACGGGCCTTTATGGGCGGGCTAAACGAGGCCCGCTATAGCCCCTCCCGCCACAATTTTCGAGGCCCATTAGGTAAGGAATATGTCCATGGAAAAGATCAAGGTCGCCAACCCTGTCGTCGAGCTGGACGGCGATGAGATGACCCGCATCATCTGGGACCTGATCAAGAAAAAGCTGGTGCTGCCCTATCTGGATGTGGACCTGCATTATTACGATCTTTCCATCGAGCATCGCGACGCCACCGACGACAAGGTGACGGTCGAGGCCGCCGAGGCGATCAAGAAATACGGCGTGGGCGTGAAATGCGCCACCATCACCCCGGATGAGGCGCGGGTGGAGGAATTCAAGCTCAAGAAAATGTGGAAGTCGCCCAACGGCACCATCCGCAACATCCTGGGCGGGGTGATCTTCCGCGAGCCCATCATCTGCAAGAATGTGCCGCGCCTGGTGCCCGGCTGGACCCAGCCGATCGTGGTCGGCCGTCATGCTTTCGGCGATCAATATCGCGCCACTGATTTTGTCTTCCCCGGCAAGGGCACGCTCACCATCAAGTTTGTCGGCGAAGACGGCAAGACCATCGAACATGAAGTGTTCAAGGCGCCGGGCGGCGGCGTCGCCATGGCGATGTACAATCTGGACGAGTCGATCCGCGAATTCGCCCGCGCCTCGCTGAATTACGGCTTGATGCGCAAATATCCGGTCTATCTGTCGACCAAGAACACGATTCTGAAAGCCTATGACGGCCGCTTCAAGGACCTGTTCCAGGAAATCTATGACGCGGAATTCGCCGCCAAGTTCAAGGCGGCGGGCATCGTTTATGAACATCGCTTGATCGACGACATGGTGGCGTCCGCTTTGAAGTGGAGCGGCGGCTATGTCTGGGCCTGCAAGAATTACGACGGCGATGTGCAGTCCGACACCGTGGCGCAGGGCTTCGGTTCCTTGGGCCTGATGACCAGCGTGCTGTTCACTCCCGACGGTAAGACGGTGGAAGCCGAAGCCGCGCATGGCACCGTGACCCGCCATTACCGCGAGCATCAGAAGGGCAAGTCGACCTCGACCAATTCCATCGCGTCGATTTTTGCCTGGACGCGCGGGCTGTCGCATCGCGCCAAACTGGACAATAACGACAAGCTCGCCAAATTCGCCTCGACCATGGAAAAGGTCTGTGTCGACACCGTCGAGCAGGGCTTCATGACCAAGGATCTCGCACTCCTTGTCGGCCCGGATCAGAAGTGGCTCACCACAGAGGGCTTCCTGGATAAAGTCGACGAAAACCTGAAAAAGGCGATGGCGTAATTGTCAGAGGGGGAGAAACCTTTTCCTCATTTGCTGGAAGTTATCCCCAAAGAAGGGGATGTAACCATACTGTGCTATGAATTGTTGCTTCGCAGTGCGCCCGAGCGAGTTGCGGAGTTAGACAGGCTTTTTAAGCTGGGTATAGGAATACAGTTTTCAAAGTCAGCGAGACCGACACTTGGCGTTATCGACGGGACCGTATGCATTTCTGAGGGGTTTCTGCAGCAAATCTGGCTATTAAGTCATGCTGCATGGCTAGACTTTGAAAATTTCGAAAAGCAGAAAAAGATGGGATCGCTGCTACCTGCTGACGAGTTGATTCAATTGCGGCAGGCAATTGAAGCGGCAGAAAAGATTGGCGATCTATTCGCTCCGAAATGGCCCGAGAGCATCCCTCAGCATCGAGAGGAGCGGGAAGGCATGGAGGCGAAAGCTATTCGCGAGATTTACGCGATGGCGACATGCTGGGCAGTTTTGCATGAAATGAAGCATGCGGAACTATTTACTTGTTTGGCGAAGATCGCCGACCCTCACGAAGAAGAATCTGCTTGTGATGGCTACGCCTTTGATTTTTTGTTCGTCGAAATAGCGGAATACGAGAAGCGCAGCGGTGATGCTGAGGGCCGAGTACTAGGTAAGAGGTCAATAGCTGCACTGGTTGGGCTGTACTTCGTGGCGCGCCTGTCAAAAGACGGAGTGCCAAGTGAGACACATCCGCATGTTCAAACTCGAATTCGAAGTCTTTTTGAAAAGGTTGGGGATCTGGCTGTTCTTCATTTTTGGGACTTTTCAATTGCCCTTCTGTGCGGGCTGCGGCCCGAAATCAGCCAAAGTGCCGTAGAGCTTGAAAAACCGACGAGTAAAGACCTGGCATATTTAGCTTTGGAACGCGCCTTCCCGGGGCACGTTTAACTATTCGGCGGCGTTTCTTGACGCCCGCTTCTGCTCGTACATCGCCTGGTCGGCCCGCGCCATGGCGACATCGGGATTGTCGCCGGATTTCAATTCAAAGGCGCCATAAGCGAAGCTGACCGGAATGGAATTTCCATTCCACTGGGTGGGCGCGGCTTCCAGCGCCTTGGCCAGAATATCGGCTTTCTTCTGGGCCTGTTCTTGGTTGGCGTGAGACAGCAACACACCGAATTCGTCGCCGCCCAACCGGCCCACGCAATCGCTCTCGCGCACATGCGCCGTCAGCACTTCGGTGAAATGCGCCAGGACTGCATCGCCCGCGGCATGGCCCAACGTGTCGTTGGTTTTCTTCAGGTGATTAAGGTCGAAATAGATCAGCGAGGCGGGCGTCTTGTAGCGGTCGGTGATGGCGATATAGCGCGTCAGTTCGCGCACAAAGGCGCGGCGGTTGAGCAGCGGCAGCATGCCGTCCTGGTCGGCGGTCTTTTCCACTTCGTCCAGGCGGGCGCGGGTCTGGCCCAGCTCGCGGCGCAGGCTATCGACTTCGCTCATCAGCCCCATGATGGCGTCGCGCACCCTGGGGGTGAATTCGGATTCAGGAATGCCCAGCACCGAGGCGGCGGGCGCGACCCCATCCAGGCTGCCGCTGGCCGCGCCTTCGACCCGGCGGGCATAGGCTGCCTGAGCCACCGAGCGGGTGGCGTGTAAGGGGGTGTTGCGTTCTACTTTCATAATGTCCGCCAATTCTTGGCCTCAGAAAACTAGCTTTCCGGTGCTTAACAAAGGATTGACGACCCCCAAGGCAGGGTTAACCCGGGCTAAGACTGCTCTTTCCTTGGGCTTTTTGGTGCCTATACTGCGCCGCTTCGCGGGGGAGATCGGCCGGCATGGCGATTCGAAGCAAGACGGCCAAATCCGCCATCAGACCGGCTATTGGCATCATCATGGGCAGCCAGTCCGACTGGGCGACCATGCAGGGGTGCGCCCATATGCTGGATGCCCTCAAAATCGGCTATGAGACCCGCATCGTCTCCGCCCACCGCACCCCCGACCGCATGGCGGCCTATGCCAAGGAGGCGGAGGACCGCGGCCTCAAGGTGATCATCGCGGGGGCAGGCGGGGCGGCGCATCTGCCGGGCATGGTGGCGTCGATGACCAGCTTGCCGGTGTTGGGCGTGCCGGTGCAGAGCCGCGCGCTGAAGGGGCTGGATTCGCTTCTTTCCATTGCCCAGATGCCGGGCGGCGTGCCGGTGGCCACCTTTGCCATCGGCGAGGCGGGCGCCAAGAACGCCGCGCTGCACGCCGCCGCGATCCTGGGGCTTTCCGACCTGGGCGTGAAACGGCGGCTGGAGGCCTGGCGCGCCAAGCAGACCCGTTCGGTCGCCAAACGCCCGAAATGAAAAGCCGCGACACGCCGGTTCCTCCCGGCGGCACCATTGGAATCGTCGGCGGCGGACAGTTGGGCCGCATGCTGGCCATGGCGGCGGCGCGGTTGGGGCTGAAGAGCTGCATCTATAACGACACAGCCGATGCGCCGGCCTTCCAGGTGACTCAGCAGTCGCTGGCCGCGTCTTATGACGATCTGAACATGCTGGCCGCCTTCGCCGATGCTTGCGATGTGGTGACCTTCGAATTCGAGAACCTGCCGGCCCATGCCATCGCGCATATGGCCGAGCATGTAATTGTGCGCCCGGGCGCGCATGCTTTGGCCATGACCCAGGACCGGCTCACGGAAAAAACCTTTGTCGAAAAATTGGGGTTGAAGACCGCGCCGTTTTTTGACGTTTCTTCCGTGGAGCAGGCGCGTGAGGCATTTGGAAAGCTGAACGGCAAGGCAATCCTTAAGACCCGCCGCCTCGGTTATGACGGCAAGGGCCAGGCGAAAGTCGGCAGCGCCGAGGAAGCCGCCAAGGCCTTTCACAGCTTCAAGGGCGCGCCCGCCATCTTGGAAGGCTTTGTCGATTTTTTCTATGAGGCTTCGGTGGTGGCGGCGCGGGGCGCCGATGGCGGTTTTGCCGCTTACGATCCGCCGGAAAATACGCACGAGAACCACATCCTGCGCCGCTCCACCGTGCCGTCGCGCCTGACGGCGGCGCAGGTGGAAAGTGCCAAGGCCATCGCCAAGACGATCGGCGACGCGCTGGACTATGTGGGCGTCTTTGCGGTGGAGCTGTTCGTGGGCCGCAATGGCGAATTGCTGGTCAATGAGATCGCGCCACGGGTCCATAATACCGGCCATTGGACCATCGAAGCCTGTCAGTGTTCCCAGTTCGAACAGCATATCCGCGCCGTGGCGGGATGGCCGCTGGGCGATCCCGTCCGTCATGCCGATGCGGTGATGGAAAATATCATCGGGGCAGAGGCCGATGCCTGGCAGGCGCTTGCCACCGGCGGCGCGCTGCATCTCTACGGAAAATCGGAAAGCCACCCCGGACGCAAAATGGGTCACGTCACACGGCTAAAGTCGCCCAAATAAACCGGGACTTGACCTCGCCGGATATTGTGCAGTATCTGCCCGCCAGCGATGGACGCCGACCCTATGACCTTTAAGACCAAGCGCGCCAAGAAGACCAAGACCCCGACTATGGCCGGGGCTGGGATCGTGCGCGCTTAACAAGCAAAAAAGCCGAATACCCAAGCCCCGCTCCAAATCCGGACGGGGCTTTTTTGTTGCGGCCTAGGCACGAGCCGGAGCCGCCAGGAATAAAGTGGAGTTTGAAATGAAGAATAAGCATGTTGCCATTGTGGGTGCCACAGGTGCCGTAGGCCGCGAGTTTGTCGGCTGTTTGCAAAGCCGGGGCGTGCCGCTGGCCTCGCTCAAGCTGTTGGCGTCGGCCCGTTCGGCGGGCAAGATTCAGAGTTTTCGCGGCCAGGAACTGGTGATTGAAGAGCTGACCGACCGCGCCTTTGACGGCGTGGACATTGCGCTCTTCTCGGCGGGCAGCGGCATCTCCAAACAGTATGCTCCCATCGCGGTGAAGGCCGGCGCGGTTGTGGTGGACAATTCCTCCGCCTTCCGCGCCGATCCTGCCGTGCCGCTGGTGGTGCCGGAGATCAATGCCCGGCGTATCGCCGGCCACAAAGGCATCATCGCCAATCCCAATTGCGCGGCCATCACCACGCTGGTGCCGCTTTGGCCGGTGCATCGAGTCAATCCGGTCAAGCGGCTGATCGTTTCCACCTATCAGGCGGCGTCTGGTGGCGGCGCAGCCTTGATGGAGGAGCTGGAGCTTTCCACCCGCGCCTATCTGGACGGCAAGCGCTATGAACCGAAGGTGGTGAAGTATCCCTATGCCTTCAATCTCTTCAGCCACAACACCGCCATCGACATGGCGACCGGCTATAACGACGAAGAGAGCAAGGTCATCAAGGAGACCAAGAAGATATTCGAGGATGACAGGATCGCGGTCTCGGCCACTTGCATCCGCGTGCCGGTGCTGCGCGCCCATTGCGTGTCCATGACCTTCGAATGCGAGCGTCCCATCGCGCCGCAAGACGTGAAGGCGCTTCTGGCCAAGGCGCCCGGCGTCAAGCTGGTGGACGATTGGGCCAACAATTATTTCCCCATGCCCCAGGATGCTTCCGGCCAGGGCGATGTGCTGGCGGGCCGCATCCGCCAGGATCTGTCGGATCCGTCCGGCAAGTCGATCAGCATGTTTGTGGCGGCGGATCAACTGCTGAAAGGCGCAGCTTTGAACGCGGTCCAGATAGCGGAGTTGCTCTGATTGTCATCCCCTTCCCCTCGCATTGCTTTCGCAACGCTCGGCCGGGAATGACAACAGAGCTATTTCGCTTTTGGTTTGCCCCAGTCGGCGAAGGCGGGAAAGTTCGACAGCGCTTCCTTGGCCTTGGCCTTGAACTTCTCGAACTGCATCACATTGTCGATGCGGGCGGCGAGGAATTCCTCGGTGGGTTTTTCATCCGCGCTGGTGTCGTTAAACCAGCGCATGGCGGTGGCGCCATAGACGCCGGCGAGAATGCCGCGCTTGGTGTAGAAATTGAAATCGGTGGAGGTGTCGCCGGCGGCGCGCCACATCGCATCCACCGTGCGGTACATCAGCTTGGCGCCCAGCGCCGCATGCATGGGCAGCGACAGCAAGGCGGCGGCGCGGCGCGCCGCTTCCTTGTGCGGTTTGAGGATGGCGAGCCTGGTCTTTACCGCAGCCGCGATGCGCTCGCGAATCTTCATTGCCTTGAGGTCCATTCCCGCCAGCCGCGTTTCCATCTGGGCATCGGTATGGGTGGAATAAAATTCGATCAGGCTGATGGCGCCGTTCTCAAACAGCCGCCCCAGCTCGGATTTGGCAACCCCGGCTTCGGCGCCCGACTTGTGCAGCATGCTATCGGTAAAGCCGTCAAAGGCGGCATGGGCAAGGGCTGTGGCCAGCACCGCCTCGCGCATTTCCCGATCGCTTCTTTTGTCTTTCGGCATCTCTTTGGCTGCCGCCGTTTGCGTTTGCGCTTTTGGCGCGGCCTTCCTGCGCGGCGGCTTTGTTGTTTTTTGGGGGCCAGTCATGACGCCACCTGGAAATGACGGACTTCGGACTCAAAGATCAGCCGCGAAAGATCGCTCATGCGCGAGGTATAGAGCCGGCCATCCAGGTGATCGCATTCATGCTGCACCACCCGGGCGTGGAAGCCGCGCGCCACCCGCTCGATCCTTTCGCCCTCCAGCCCCAAGCCGCGATAACGGATATGGGCGGGACGTTCGACCCAGCCGCGCAACCCCGGCACCGACAGGCAGCCTTCCCAACCGCCCTCCAAGCCGGGGTCCAACACCGTGATTTCGGGGTTTATCAGCACGGTCAGGGGCGCGGTGTGGTCGAACCGCTCCGCATCGGCCAGGCCCGGATCGGCACGGCCGTCGGGGGCCTGGAACACCACCACCCGCAGGGGAACATGAACCTGGGGGGCGGCCAGTCCGGCCCCATTGGCGTCTATCATGGTTTCCACCATGTCATTGACCAAGCGGCGGATTTCCGGACTTTTAGGGTCCGTGACCAGCCGGGCCGGGGTAGCTAGAACAGGGTGGCCCATGCGGGCGATTTTCAAAATTGCCATGGCGGGAAATATGGCCTTGTGGAAGGATCCGGCCAAGGGCGGTGGAGGGTTAATTTCCGTGGGTAGACAGGGAAAATGCCGTCTGGTATCACCCGCGCCTCTTAAATTTTCCGCCCAGGAGCTTTGACTTTGCAGATCATCGTCCGCGACAACAACATCGACCAGGCGCTTAAGGCGCTGAAGAAGAAGATGCAGCGCGAAGGCATCTTCCGGGAGATGAAGCTGCGCGGCGCCTATGAGAAGCCCAGCGAGAAGCGGGCGCGCGAGCGCGCCGAAGCCGTGCGCCGCTACCGCAAGCTGCAGCGCAAGCGCCTGCAGCGCGAAGGCCTTCTTCCGCGGTAACCCCTCCACGATCTGCATAGAGGCCGCCCCGATGGGCGGCTTTTTTGTTTTGGGGCTGGTGTTTAAACTTCAGAAAATAGGGAGGGGCTGGTGATCCGTTTTGAAGGGCCGGTAACGGCGCGCGAGATCGCCAGACGCAGTTGGCGCAGTTTGGCTGACGCATTTGGCGCCTTGCCGCTGTTGTTCATTCTTATCTTGATTCTTGGCGCGGCATTCGGCGTGGCGGCTTTGGGTATTGCACCGGTCAAGACTGCTTTGACCGTTCCCAAGTTTGAGGATTTCAGCCTGGCGACACTGGGCGCTTATTTGGGCGCCCAGATTCTGGTTGTGCTGTTCTGGTCGGCATTGACGGCGCCGCTCGCGGTGGCAATTCACCGTTTCATTCTGCTGCGCCAAACCCGCCTGGCTCCCGCCGAGGTCCGGAGGTTTTTCACATGGCTGGCTGCGTTGTTGCTGAGTGTGATGGCCGCGCGTGATTTTTGCCTGTTGATGGCGTCGGTGGCCTTTGTGCGCACGCTCTCGGAAGTCCTGGTTACCATCGGCGCGGCAATCCTAGCCGTGCAGATCGCGCTGATCTTTCCCGCCATCGCTATTGGCGTGCCCGCAGCCAGCGCGGAGCAGCGTCTGGATTCCGGTTTCCGGATGGCGGAAGGAAATTTCTGGCTGTTGCTGCGGACCCTTCTGCTCACTCAGCTGCCTTTTATAATTCTGCGGATTGTGCTGGCCCGGATTGCCGCCGGACCGGCGCCCGGCGCGTTGCTGCCCGGCCAAGAGCTGCCTGCGCCCCCGCCCATAACGGTCCTGCGGTTGATCGCGTCAGGCGCATTGGGGGTAACCAGCGTCGCCGCCATAGCCCTTTTGGCCGCGACGCTGTCCTGGCTCTATGCCGCCAAGCGCCGGGACCCTTAACAAAGGACCCTTAGTCCTGGGTCTTTTTGTCCGCCTTACGCTTCCGGGTAACGTAATAGGTCGCCGCCGCGCCAACCGCCGCCGCGCCCAACAGCAGCAAGACGCCGGCGGGACCGATGACCATGGTCTTCTCAGCCAGATCGGTGGCGGTGATGGCCACGTCATCCACCGCTTGCTCAACTTGCTGCCTTTTGCGCTTCCAGAATCTCATGTGCAATCGGCGCAGACCGCGACCTCGACGGTGACATGGGACAGATCCGGATAACGGCCGCGCAAGGTCGCTTTAACCGCTTCCGCGCTGATCGCATCGGGAGAAATCAGCGAGACGATCAAGCCGCGATGGCCGGGGCCCAGCCGCCAAAGATGCAGATCGGGAATGCGCGCCTTGAGTTCATCTTGCAGAAAGGTACGGATTTCATCGGACTGCTGCGGATCGGCATCGGCATCCAGCAGCACCATGGCGCTGTCGCGGATCAAGCCATAGGACCAGGAGGCGATCACAACAGCGCCGACCAGGCCGCATAGCGGATCCAATATGCCAAGGCCGAAATAATAGCCCGCGGCCAAGGCGACAATCGCCAGCACACTGGTGGCGGCATCGGCCAGCACATGCATATAGGCGGCGCGCATATTGTTGTCATGGCCATGGGAATGGCCATGCGCATGATCGTGAGAAGGATTGCCCTTGAGGATCAGCGCACTGATCAGATTGACCGCCAGGCCGATACAGGCGATCAGCAGCGCGTCGCCATACTGCACGGCGGCCGGTGTGATGATCCGTTGCGCCGATTCCACCGCCACCGCGATCGCCGTCAGCCCCAGGATGATGGCGCTGGCGAAGGCGGCCAGGTCACCGAATTTCCCCGATCCGAAGGTGAAACGTCCGCTTCCGCTATGGCGGCGCGCCAGCCAATAGGCGCCCGCCGCCAGCCCCAGCGCTCCCACATGGGTCGCCATATGGGCGCCATCGGCGAGCAGCGCCATGGAGCGGTAGGCCAGGCCGCAGACGATCTCCACCACCATGAACAGGGCTGTGACGATGGCGGCCCATTTGGCGCGGGTCTCGGCCCTGGAATGGCTATGGCCTAAAAAAACGTGATCGCGGGTCCAGATGCCATGGCCATGGGCATCCGACTCATGGTCATGCCCATGAGTATGATCGTGCGTATGGCCATGGCCGTGTGCATGCCCGTGCCCGCGACTAGACAAGGTGTGGTCGTGCGCCATGGCAGGAGTTTAGCGCGGAATTCTTGCAAAATCGCTAGGCGATTGCGCCGAGCAGGGGAAGCATCAGGCCGGCCGCCAACAGGGCGCTAACCAGCAAAAGGCGGGGATTGCGGATCGGGCGACCGTAAATCATCATCAGCGGGAAATAGAGTGCTTTGTTCCCTTTTCAAGCCTGCCAAATGGTCGCGCTTTGCGCCGGTCACATTGGGCGCCCGTCACATGCGGTGAAGATCAGGTCGGGGGCGGGGAGTGCATATAGCTCTGCACCAGCGATCCGGCGATCAGCCGCCAGCCGTCCACCAGCACGAAAAAGATCAGCTTGAAGGGCAGGGAAATAATCACCGGCGGCAGCATCATCATGCCCATGCTCATCAGGATCGAGGCCACCGCCATGTCGATGATCAAAAAGGGCACGAAGATCAAAAAGCCGATCTCAAAGGCGCGCTTGAGCTCAGACAACATGAAGGCCGGCGCCAAGGTGGTGACGGCAGCCTGGGCGGGATCGCTGGTGGGCTTCTGCTTGGCCATGTCCGAGAACAGCTTGAGATCGGCATCGCGCACATGCGCCAGCATGAATTTCTTCATCGGCACCAGCGCCTGGGTGAAACCCTGCTCGGTGGTGACGGTGTTGTTCATCATCGGCTTGATGCCCTGATTGTAGGCATCGGTCAGGGTTGGGCTCATGACAAACAAAGTCAGGAACATCGCCAGCGATACGATCACGCTGTTGGGCGGCGACTGCTGCAGGCCCAACGCGGTGCGCAGCAGCGACAGCACGACCACGATGCGCACGAAACTGGTCATCATGATGATGATCGACGGCGCGATGGACAGAACCGTGATCAGCGCGACGATCTGCAGCATGCGATCGGTGAAAAGACCGCTGCCGTTTAAGTCGATGGAAAGCCCGCCATTGGCGGCTGCCGCCGCGGCGGCGGCCGGCGCATTGGCCTGGGCCATGGGCAAGGTGGCGGCGAATGCGGCATGGGGCACGGCAATCGCCAGCAGCAAAAGAAAAGGGATCAGGCGTTTGAGCAAACTCACGGCGCGCCCCGAGCGGAGGTCTGCGCGGCAATATTGTTTTCAATCACCGACACGCCGTCGGGTCCGGATAGAACCAGATGCTCGACATTGTCTCGGCGCAGGATCAGCAAACGCTGGCGCGGCCCGATCAACAGGGTTTCCACCACGGCAAGCCGCTTGGCGCCGGCGGCTTTGGTCACGCCCGGCACGCCAAAGCGGCGCGCCAACAGGCCGGCGCCGCCGACCATCGCCAGCACCAGGAGCAGGGCGCCGACATAACGCAGGAGATCGATGAATTCCATGTGGCGATTAACGGCGATCAACCTTAATCGCGGGTTAAGGCGCGGCAGAATGTGCCCGGCAAAAAATGCGCGGTGTTAAGCCGTGCTTAAGCATGGCGGGCGCAGGCTCGCCTTGAATTCAGGGCTAACAAAAGGTTACCGCCATGGAGATCACAGATTTGCCGCTGTTCTCGATGCTGAAGCAGCGCATGAACTGGCTCAATCAGCGCCAGGATTTGCTCTCGCAGAACGTCGCCAATGCCGATACGCCGCGCTATGTCGCGCGCGATCTAAAACCCTTGGATTTCGATCAGATGCTGGGCGGTCCTGGCCGGACCGGCGCAGCCATGATGACGACCGATGCGCGTCACATTGCGTTGACGACGTCGCGTTCCGGCAAATTCGAGGATCACGAAACCCCCGATCAGGCATTCAACCCCAACGGCAATGCCGTGGCGCTGGAAGTGGAAATGATCAAGGTGTCGGACACCCAGGCCCAATTCCAGGCCGCCGCCAATCTTTATGCCAAAGCCATGACGATGATGAAGACGGCGATCGGCCGTTAGTTTGAACATTGCGTTTTTGAACACTGGTTTTTGAAAAACAGGAGAAACAAGATGGACTTTTCGAAATCCATGGCGGTCGCGGCCTCGGGCATGCGCGCCCAGACCGACCGCATGAAGACCATTGCGGAGAATATCGCCAACGCCAGTTCCACCTCGCCGATCAAGGGCGCCGATCCCTATCGCCGCAAGATCGCGACCATCAAGCCCGATTTCAACCGCGAGCTGGACGCCACGCTGGTCGCGGCCGGCAAGCCGATTCCCGACAGAAGCGATTTTCGCAGCCAGTACGATCCCGGCAATCCCAATGCCGACAAGCAGGGCTATGTGAAGCTGCCCAATGTCGACAGCCTGGTGGAAATCATGGACATGCGCGCAGCCCAGCGCTCCTACGAAGCCGATCTGTCGGTGATGGAATCGACCAAGCAGATGCTGGCGAAAACCGTCGATCTTCTGAAGAAGTGACGCGAAGCGTCATCCCCGCGCAGGCGGGGATCCAATGAAAGGATAAAGTATGGCCATTCCCGCCGCCGCCGCCGCCGCCTACCGCGCCGCCGCCCAGATGAGCACCGCGTCCTCTGGCATAACACCCGCCAATGTGCCGGGCGGAAATTTCTCCGACTTCCTGTCGGGCGCGCTCAAGGACTCTATCAACACCATGCGCCAGGGCGAGCATGCCGCCAGCCAGCAAGTGCAGGGCAAGGCCAATCTGATCGATGTGGTCCAGTCGGTGAATGCCGCCGAGATCACCTTGGATACCGTGGTGGCGGTGCGCGACAAGGTCGTCGCCGCCTACCAGTCCATCATGAATATGCCGATCTGATTTTCACCATAGACTTCGCCGAGGAGCGTTGGCCAGTGCGGTTGGTAGCGATAGCGTACCAACCGTCAGGCCGCGCGACCAACAGAAAAGAGACTTGATATGGACGCCGCAAGCACAATTGATTTCGCCCGATCCGCCATTTTTGTTTTGCTGGAGATCATCGCGCCTTCGATGCTCACCGCCTTGGTGGTCGGCCTGGGCATCGGGCTTTTGCAGGCCGTGACCCAGATTCAGGAACAGACTTTGGTCTTCGTGCCCAAGATCGTGGCCATTTTCGTGGTGCTGCTATTGGCCCTGCCGTTTGCGGGCGCAGCCATGAACGGGCTGATGACCGATATCGCCGGACGCATCGCAGCTTACTGATTAGATGACCATCCACCTTCCCGCGCTGTCCGGCATTGTCCTGACCTACCTTCTGGTCTTCAGCCGGGTCGGCGCGATGGTGATGCTGTTGCCGGCGATCGGCGAAATGGGCGTGCCCAGCCGGGTGCGCCTGGTGCTGGCGCTGGCGATTGCCTTCGCGCTGACACCGCAGGTGCAAGGCAACTATCCCGCCGTCTCGCCGGAAAACAGCGTGGCGCTGACCATCATGATTGCGCAGGAAGTTACCGCCGGCGTGCTGGTGGGCGCCATGGCGCGCATCATCATGAGCGCGCTGCAAGTGGCGGGCTATCTGATCGCCACCCAGATCGGCCTGGCCTATGCCCAGACGCTCGATCCCACCCAGAACACCCAAGGCGCCGTGGTGGGAAACTTCATGATGCTGCTGGGCACCACCCTGATCTTCCTGACCAACCTGCATCATCTGGCGATCGGCGCCATCGCCGGCAGCTATCGCATGCTGCCGCCGGGCGGCCACTTGCCGGTGGGCGACATGACGCAACTGGTGATCCAGCTCACTTCCTCCTCCTTTGCCCTGGGCTTCCAACTGGCCGCGCCGTTTCTGGTATTCGGCTTCGCGGTCTATGCCGGGCTGGGTGTGCTGGCGCGGCTGATGCCGCAGTTGCAGATTTTCTTTGTCGCGGTGCCGCTCAACATCATGTGCGGCTTTGTGATCATGCTGGCTCTGATCGGCTCGCTGATGACGGTTTTCCTGACCTACTACGCCAAATCCATGGCGGTATTCCTATGACGCCTCAAGTTGAGAAGCGATAGGAAAAGCCCATGGCGGAAGACCAGGACAAATCGCAACAGACCGAAGAGCCGACAGCAAAAAGGCTGGAGCAGGCGCGCGAGAATGGCGATGTCGTCAAATCTCCGGAAGTCACCACCTTTATCCTGTTGGGCGGCGGCACCTTGGCCATCGCGATGTTCGGCAAATATACCGCCATGAGTCTGGGGCATTCGCTGACTTTGTTTCTACAACAGCCCGACGCCATGAGCGTGGACGGCGCGGGACTTGCGGCCATGATGTGGCTCCTGCTGCCCCAGCTGGCGCTCGCGCTTGGGCCGTTTTTCGTGGTGATGATGGTTGCCGGCCTTGCCGGCCATATGCTGCAAAGCCTGCCCGGTTTTTCCTTCGACAAGATCGCGCCGGACTTTTCGAAAGTCTCACCCATGGCCGGGTTCAAACGCCTGTTCGGCGCCGAGGGCTGGATGAATCTTCTCAAAGGCCTGGCCAAGATCGCGGTGGTGGGCGTGGCGATCTGGACCCAGCTCTGGCCGGAGCGCGGCGGGCTGGAAGCCATGCTCAACCAATCGACCATTACGGTGATGCATGACATGTCGCGCCTGTTGTTCAAGGTGCTGATGGCTTCGCTGGCGGCGCTGGCCGTGATCGCCGGGCTGGACTATTTCTGGCAGCGCATGCGCTTCATGGCGCGCAACCGGATGTCCAAGCAGGAGATCAAGGAAGAGTATCGCCAGAATGAAGGCGATCCCACCATCAAGGCCAAGATCCGCCAGCTGCGCCACGACCGCGCCCGCAAGCGCATGATGGCGGCGGTGCCTTCGGCCACCGTGGTGATCATGAACCCGACCCACTTTGCCGTGGCGCTGAAATATGAAAGCGGCAAGATGGCGGCGCCGGTCTGCGTCGCCAAGGGCGTCGACGCGCTGGCGCTGCGTATCCGCGCCGTGGCCGAAGAGAATGATGTGCCGGTGGTGGAAAATCCGCCGCTGGCGCGCGCCCTGCACGCCGCGATCGAGATTGACGATCCGGTGCCGCCGGAACATTTCAAGGCGGTGGCTCAGGTCATCGGTTATGTGCTGCGGCTGCAGGGAAAACTCCCCGCTCGGGCGACCTGATTCGGCAGTTAACTTTTCGCGCAAAACGGGCCGAACAGCGTTCACGCTCGTCAGAAATTAATTAATGAATCCAGCTCTTTAATCCTTAGAAAGGATTGGTTAACCGAATCTTGTATTGTGGCGATATGAACGCCGCTAAATCTATGTCTGACGCCGGCCTGGGAGTTGCCACCGGCCCCTGGCGCTGGGCCGCTTTGGGCTGCGCAATCATGGCCCTGTTGGCTGCCGGTCTGGCCATGGCCGCGCCGCAAGTGGCGGGCCTGGCGGGCCACGCCCTGCTGGGCGGGATTGCCCTGATCGCCATCTTGTTGCTTTTCGCGGTCTGGCCACGCGCCGGACGCGCCACCCAGGATGCCTTGCGCGTCGCCGAAGCCGCCGCGAAGGCCAATGTCGCCTGGGCGGTCACCGGCGAAGACGGCGCGGTGCTGGACTGTAATCCCGTCTATCGGCGCATGGCGGGTGTGGGCGAAAGCGAATCCCCGCCGCCGCCCGAGCTTGCGATAGCGGGTGAGCCTAGTGCCGCTGTGCTCTATCGGCTGTCGCGCGATGCCGCCGAAGGGCGCGCGCGCGAGGAAACCTTCGTCGTCTTACCAGGCCTGGAAATCGTTGCCGCGGTGCGCCCGCTCCCCGACAAGCAGACTGCCTGGTGGTTTACGCCGCGCCTGGCGGCCAGTACCTCGCCCCAGCCGGTGTTGCAGCGCGCACCGGCCGCGCTTGTTGCGGCCCCCGCGCCGCAGGCGCGGCAATCAGAAGACAATGCCGCGCCGGACGTGGTCGCGCCCGCCGCAGCGCAGGCCGCGCCGCAAAATGTCGGCGATCTGTTCCGCGACGCGCCCGTGGGCGTGGCTTTCACCGACGGCGCGGGCGCGATCAGCAATGCCAATACGGCGCTGGCCAAGTTCTTTGGCGCATCGGGGTCTTTGACCGGGCGGAATTTCGCTGGGCTGGTCGAAGGCAATGACCAGGCTCGGATCATGGCTTTGATCGCCCACGCCGCAAAGGGCGAGACCGGCCTCAAGCCGGTGGAATTGCGCGGCACCAAGTCGGGCCATGGCGAAGACCGCATGGCGGAATTGTTCGCCGCGCCCATGCCTTCTTCCTTGGGGGAAACCGGCACGGTCGTTCTGTATCTGGTGGATGTCTCCGAGCAAAAGGCGCTGGAGACCAAGTTCGCCCAGTCGCAGAAAATGCAGGCCGTGGGCCAGCTCGCGGGCGGCGTGGCGCACGACTTCAACAATCTGCTCACCGTGATCATCGGCAATTGCGAGTTTCTGCTGATGCGCCACCAGGCGGGCGATCCCTCGTTCAAGGAAATAAACGAGGTACACCAGAACGCGCTGCGCGCCGCCGCCCTGGTGAGCCAGCTTCTGGCCTTCAGCCGCAAGCAGACCATGCAGCCCAAGATACTGGCGCTTGGCGATGTGATCGGTGAGCTCGCCCAGATGTTGCGCCGTCTGGTGGGCGAGGGCATCACCCTGACGGTGGAGCGCGAACCCGATCTGTGGGCGGTGCATGCCGACGAGGCACAGTTGGGCAACGCCATCATCAATCTGGTGGTCAATGCCCGCGACGCCATGCCGTCGGGCGGCACGGTTACCATCCGCACCGCCAACCAGACGGTGGCTGCCGCCTCGGCGCTGGGGACCGCCATCATGCCGGCGGGCGATTATGTCCGCATCGATGTGGCCGATACCGGCACCGGCATGTCGAAGGAAATCCAGAGCAAGATCTTCGATCCTTTTTTCACCACCAAGCCGGTGGGCCAGGGCACCGGCCTGGGGCTGGCGACGGTCTATGGCATCGTCAAGCAGTCCGGCGGCTTCATCACCGTGGACAGCGAGCTGGGCAAGGGCACGTGCTTCAAGATTTATCTGCCGCGCCGCAAGGTCGAGGCGGCGGATGCCGTGCCCGCCGAGGCGCCACCCGCCGCGGCGCGCGATGTCACCGGTCAGGACACCATCCTGCTGGTGGAAGACGAAGAGGCAGTGCGCAGCTTTGCGGCGCGCGCTCTTCGTATGCGCGGATACCATGTGCTGGAAGCCGGCGGCGGCGAAGAAGCGCTGGAAATCGTCAAGAACGACGTCAATACCATCGACCTCATCATCACCGATGTGGTGATGCCCAATATGGACGGGCCCACCATGGTGCGGCATGTCAAGGCGTTAAAGCCTGACCTGGCGGTCATCTTCATGTCCGGCTACGCCGAAGAGGCATTTCGCCGCAGCGACCAGAGTTCGGAAGATATTCACTTCCTGCCCAAGCCGTTTGGCCTCAAGCAGCTGGCGGCCAAGGTCAAAGAAGTGCTGGCGGGCGCTGGCTGATGCCGCGCGCAACGCAATCGTTTCAACCTTCGGGACACTAGTGTCCCGATTCCGAAATTCGCATGATCCCTATATCGGGTGTTAGCGAATTTCGGAATCGTAAGGACACTAGCCAACTTATTGATTCCTAGTGTCGTTTTGGTTTCGAAGTTCGCCAAGAGCCTGATATCGATGATGTGGCGAACTTCGAAACCACGACACTAGGCCCAACTTGCCCTATGGTTCGCGGTCGATGAAAAAAATTTCACCCTTGATCTTTTGCCTGCTGCTTGTGGGTTGCACCGATACCGATTGGGATCGCGCCCTGAACTATGGCGGGCTGAAAGGTTCCGCCGAGGACCCGGAGGCAGTGGCAAAACCGGCGCCCAGATCGGTATCCGCGCCGCCGGCCGCGGCCGCACCAGAACCCGCCGATACGGGTTTCTGCCGTTCCGTGGCGATGCAGGATGCCGGCAACAATGGCTTCGACCAGGCGACACAGCAGCGCATTTATGCGCGCAGCTATGCGCAGTGCCTGACTCTGAGCGCACGCTAACGCGGTCGTGCGTGACGCCCTGGTGCCAGAAAGATGACAGCGGCAAGATTTGCCATTCGCATGGCTTCGCCCCTGGCAGGCATCCGTAAAAAACCGCTCCGCGCGACACTATATTGCGAGTGCGAAGGCGCGCCGGCAGCGGTTTGACCTGCCTCCTGCCTCCTGGTTAGCTGCCGCCTTCGCAAATCGGCCTCGCATGAGCGCCCAGGGGAGAGAAATGCAATGAAACGCTTACTATTCTCAGCCGCGTTTGTCGCGGCTGTTGGTTTTGGCACGGTCGCCGCGCTGTCGCAGAATGCCGATCCGTATGCAAACTATGCGGCGGCGGGTTCTCAGAAGTTTCCGCTTGCCGCGCCGGCCGGCGTGGACAGCAAGGCGATCGATAAGGCGCTTCCGGGCGCCGTCAACCAAGGCAAATTCGACGACAAGACCTGGAAGTACGGACCCAACTACGACATTCCGGGCGGCGCCAAAATCTGGAACCCGGTTAAGCTCAAGATGATGCGCGGTGAGAAGGTGGTCGGCGGCACGCTGAACCGGACCACCGATCCCTCCACTTATTGCGCCATGGCCAATGCCGGTTTCGACTTCATCTGGACCGAACATCAGCACAGCCCGCGCGACTGGGAACAAACCGCGCGCATGTGGGCGCAATGCCCGCACGCCAAGGCGGTGCCAGGCGCGCGCATTGCCTATACCGACGAGCGTGAGGCAGCGCATGCGCTGGACGCCGGCGCGCTGGTTCTGGTGGTGCCCACCGTGCGTTCCTATGAGGAAGCCTTGCGGGCGCGTGACTGGGCGTACTTCCCGCCCCTGGGCCGGCGTAGCGCCGGCGGCGGCCAGGCCTACGGCTCCGATTTCTGGGGCACTGTGCCGGGCGGCTATCGCAAGACCATCAACGACAATCTGGTGTTGATCCTGATGATCGAGACGCTGGCGGGCCTCAAGGATGCCGACCGCATCGCCAAGATTCCGGGCGTGACCGCGATCTTTGCGGCCAGCGGCGATCTGGGCAATCACTCCGGCTACAAGCAGGGCGATCCCGACTATGAGCGCCAAATCAACATCGTGCATGACGCCGCCATCAAGGCGGGCGTACGGCTGTGCGGTCCGTTTTCTTGGCGCGACCGTCCGGACTTCACCTGTTTCCAGGGGATGAGCGAAACCTCCGCCATCGCCGCCGGCGTGAAGCAGGAATTGGGCAGCATGGCCAACACCCAGGGCAAGCCCGAAGTGGGTCCCTACGCCCCCAAGTAGTTCCGATGGAAAGACCAAAAGGCGCCGCGCGAAACCGCGGCGCCTTTTGCTTTGCCGTCACTTCCGGCTTGAGAAACGAAATTCCGTCACTTCATAGAAAATCTTGCCCGGCCGCAGCACCGTGCTGGGAAAAGACGGTATGTTGGGCGAATTGGCGAAATGCTGGGTCTCCAGGCAGAAGGCGCCGCGCTTGATGTACTGCGCCCCGCCCTTGCCGATCATCGGCTTGTCGTTGTTGGGCAGGTAAAGCTGGATGCCCGGCTGGGTGGTCAGCACATCCATCACCCGGCCCGATTCCGGCTCCACCACATGGGCGGCGGGCCGCAAGCGTCCCATGGCTCCGCGCAGGATGAAGTTGATGTCATAGCCCGGCGTGGCCACGATTGCCGGATCGGGGCCGTTGATGTCCTTGCCGATGGGCTTGGGACGCGTGAAGTCAAAACCGGTGCCCGATACTTTCATCACTTCGCCGGTCGCCATGTGATTGGCGTCGTTGGGCGTCACCGCGTCCGAGAAAATCTGCAGGCGGTGGTTCAGCACATCGCCATTTCCGGCGCCTTTGAGGTTGAAATAGGAATGGTTGGTGGGGTTCAGCACTGTCGGCCTATCGGTGGTGGCGCGATATTCGATCTTCAGCGCATTGCCGGCGGTGAGCGTATAGGTGACGGTGAAATCCAGATTGCCGGGAAAGCCCTGATCGCCGTCCGAACTGACCATATGCAGGATCAAGGCGGGGGAGGGGCGATCCAAGGGCGTGGCGCTATAGACGTGATGGCTAAAGCCGATCGGCCCACCATGGATATTGTTGGGCCCGGCATTGGCTTTCAAATAATAGGTCTTACCGTCCAAGGTGAATTTCGCGCCGCCGATGCGGTTGGCGAAGCGCCCGATCACCGCGCCATAGGAAGTGCCGCGGGTGTAGCCTTCCAGATTGTCATAGCCCAGCACCACATCCGCCATCTTGCCGTTGCGGTCGGGGACATTGAGGCTGACCAGGAAGGCGCCGTAATTGGTGATACGCGCGCTCATGCCGCGTGCATTGGTCAGGGTGTAGATGTCGATCTTTTGGCCATCGGCGGTTTGGCCCCAGGGCGCCTTTTCGATTTTGGCTTGGGCGGGCGCGGCCAAAATCAAGCCGGCAAGCGCGAATAGAATCTTCTTCATGGCGATATCTCTTAGTGATACGCGCGGGCAAACAGCCCGCCGATGCTGGCGCTGGTCGGCAGATGGCCCTTGGCGGCGGCCGGTGAAGCCGTCCAGACGCCCGCCGCCAGACCCAGGGTCACGATCCTGATTGCGCGCATTGTCCGTCCCCTGACTTTTTGTCGGCGCGGAGCCTAACTGCCGCGCACCTGGCTTGAAAAGGGGCGGTCAGGCGGTGTCGGGCCGGTATTCCAGCAAGTCGCCGGGCTGGCAGTCCAGGATGGCGCAAATCTTTTCCAGGGTCTCAAAGCGCACGCCTTTCACCTTTCCCGATTTCAGCAGCGAGACATTGGCCTCGGTGAAGCCGATGCGCTCCGCCAATTCCTTGGAGCGCATCTTGCGCTTGGCCAGCATGACGTCGAGTTGCACCACAATCATTACAGAATGCTCGCATTCTCGTCGGCGATGCGCTGGGCTTCGCCCATCACATGCGCGGCGATAAAGGTGGCGATGCCGAAGGCCAGCAACCCAGGCTCAAACTTCATCCTGACATGGTGTTCGAGGATGAGCTGCGCGGCGCTGGGGGCGAAGGCCCAGATGATGGTCCAAAGTCCGGCGGCACGGATATGGGTGATCGGCGTGGCCGCGAAGACCTCGCCTTTGGTGAAACAGCCGAATATTTTGATGGCATGATAAAGCAGGACCAGTGCCGGTGCGGTGCGTATGACAACCGCCGCGACGGCATTTATTCGCTCGGGCATCGGTTGGCTGGCCACCGAAACCAGCGAACCGTCCAGACTATATTTGATAGCTTCTGGCCAGATCAGCAGAAGCGGTACCCAGGCGACCCAGACAGCCGTCACCCAGAAATTGACGATGAAAAACCACCGCAGCACGCTGCTGAGTGTGCGGGCACGTTCGAATGTCGGCGACAGAGCGAGGTCGGAGGTTGGTGGCATGCTGTAGTTCCCATCTTGCTATAATGATATTCTGTACTACAGAAATATATTATTGCAAATAGATAATTATTCCCGCGAATGGCCTGGAACAAAAGTTCCTCAGCGCTCCGCTTCAGGACAATACAAGAACGATATCTAGTAATTTCTATATCCTTCAGTGCTTTATCTCGTGCCTTGCCAAAGAGAACAAACCATGTACTTTCAGTCTCTCCACCCGCCGCCGGATTCGCTTGGGGATCGGCGGTCGCTGTGGAATAACCGAGGAGAAAGTCATGTCGCAGGCGGCTTTACGGGTGGTGGGCAAGGAACAGAATAATGATCGCAAGCGGGCGCTCGAGGCCGCGCTGAGCCAGATCGACCGGGCGTTCGGCAAGGGCTCGGTGATGAAGCTGGGCAGCCGCGACCTGGGCCTGGCGACCGACGCCGTCTCCACCGGCAGCCTGGGTCTGGACATCGCGCTCGGCATCGGCGGGCTGCCGCGCGGCCGGGTGATCGAGGTCTATGGTCCGGAATCCTCGGGCAAGACCACCTTGGCGCTGCATGTGGTGGCCGAGATCCAGAAAAAAGGCGGCACCGCCGCCTATGTCGATGCCGAGCATGCGCTCGATCCGGTCTATGCCAAGAAACTGGGCGTGGACATTGACGAGATGCTGATCTCCCAGCCCGATACCGGCGAACAGGCGCTGGAAATCACCGATACCCTGGTGCGCTCCGGCGGCGTCGACATTGTGGTGATCGACTCGGTGGCGGCGCTGACCCCCAAGGCGGAACTGGAAGGCGAAATGGGCGATTCCCTGCCCGGCCTTCAGGCGCGGCTGATGAGCCAGGCGCTGCGCAAGCTGACGGGCAGCATTTCCAAGTCCAATACCATCGTGCTGTTCATCAACCAGATCCGCATGAAAATCGGCATCATGTTTGGCAATCCGGAAACCACCACCGGCGGCAATGCCTTGAAATTCTATTCCTCGGTGCGGCTCGATATCCGCCGTATCGGCGCCCTCAAGGATCGCGACGAAGTGGTCGGCAACCAGACCCGCGTCAAAGTGGTCAAGAACAAGGTCGCCCCGCCCTTCAAGCAGGTCGAGTTCGACATCATGTATGGCGTCGGCATCTCCAAGGTGGGCGAGCTGATCGATCTGGGCGTCAAGGCCGGGATCGTGGAGAAATCGGGCTCCTGGTACTCCTATGACGGCAGCCGCATCGGCCAGGGCCGCGAAGCCGCCAAGACCTTTCTCACCGAAAACACCGACATTGCCGACAAGATCGAACAGGCCATCCGCGCCAATGCCGGCCAGATCGGCCAGAACCTGGTGTTGGATGCTAGCGAAAAAGCGGAGGCGGAAGACGAATAAGCCGCAAGGCTTGCGAAAAAGTTGAGTCCCATGGTTTCGCAGCCCCGGGCTCAACTCCTCGGCAGAAGGCGCCGCCTGTGAATGGGCGGCGCCTTCTGTTTTTTTGTCGCTCCGGCTTCGCCTACACTCGTGGGCGCCCTTGTGAATGCGGGGCGCCCTTTGTTTTTCAGGCGGGTTAGTTTTGTTCGACGTGATGGTCGCCTCACCCTTCGACAAGCTCAGGGTGAGGAAATGAGTGAAATCCTCATGCTGAGCCTGTCGAAGCATGAGGAGCCGTGGGTGGGCTCAAAAAGGCATAGCCGCCACCCAAAAACCCAGGCGTGACAAGGTTTTTGTGAGCCGTTACAACCGGACCCCATGAAAAGCCTTTCCGACGTCCGCAGCGGGTTTCTGGATTTCTTCGCCGAACGCGGCCACAGCGTGGTCCCGTCCTCGCCCCTGGTGCCGCGCAACGACCCCACCCTGCTGTTCACCAATGCAGGCATGGTCCAGTTCAAGAACCTGTTCACGGGGGCGGAAAAGCGCCCCTATAGCCGCGCCACCACGGTGCAAAAATGCGTCCGGGCCGGGGGCAAGCATAACGACCTGGACAATGTCGGTTATACCGCCCGCCATCACACCTTCTTCGAGATGCTGGGGAACTTCTCCTTCGGCGATTATTTCAAGGAAGAGGCGATCACTTTTGCCTGGGATTTCGTCTCCAAGGTGATCGGTCTGCCTGCGGACAAGCTCTTGGTCACGGTCTATCCCACCGACGACCAGGCGCGTCAGCTGTGGAAAAAGATCGCCGGTTTTTCCGACGACCGGATCATCGGCCATGAGAGCAATCTCTGGGCGATGGGGCCGACCGGCCCTTGCGGCTATTGCTCGGAAATCTTCTACGACCAGGGGCCGTCGGTCGCGGGCGGCCCGCCGGGCTCGGCGGAGGAAGACGGTGACCGCTTCCTGGAATTCTGGAACCTGGTGTTCATGCAGTTCGAGCAGGTGGACGAAAAAACCCGCCTGGATCTGCCCAAGCCATCCATCGATACCGGCATGGGCTTGGAGCGGATCGCCGCCATCCTGCAAGGCGTCACCAACAATTACGATGTGGACCTGTTCCGCCACCTGATCGCGGCTTCGGAATCGGCCAGCGGCGTGGACAGCAAGGGCGAGGCCACCTTCAGCCATCGCATCATTTCCGACCATCTGCGGGCCACCTCCTTCCTGATCGCCGATGGTGTGCTGCCGTCCAACGAGGGCCGCGGCTATGTGCTGCGCCGGATCATGCGCCGTGCCATGCGCCATGCGCATCTGCTGGGCACCAAGGATCCCTTGATGCACCGGCTGGTGCCGGCCCTGGTGGGCGAAATGGGCTCGGCCTATCCCGAGCTCAAGCGCGGCGAGGCGCTGATCGCCGAAACTCTGAAGCTGGAAGAGATCCGCTTCCGCGAGACTTTGGCGCGGGGTTTGAAGCTGTTGGATGAAGCCAGCGCCGGTCTGAAAAAAGGCGACCGGCTCAAAGGCGAACTGGCCTTCAAGCTCTACGATACCTACGGCTTTCCGCTCGACCTGACCGAAGAGTCCTTGCGCGCCCGTGGCATCACGGTGGAGACCGAAGGCTTCTCGGCCGCGATGCAGAAACAAAAGGCGGAAGCCCGTGCGTCCTGGTCGGGCTCGGGCGAAGCTGCCAGTGAAGCGCAGTGGTTCGCGGTTTTGGACGAAGTCGGCCGCACCGAATTTTTGGGCTATGACACCGAGGAAGCCGAAGGTGTGGTGCTGGCCATCTTCAAGGATGGCGGCCGGGTGATGGCGGCCCATGCCGGCGAGGCGGTGGAGATCGTCACCAACCAGACGCCGTTCTACGGCGAATCCGGCGGCCAGGCGGGCGACAGCGGCCATATGGCATCGGCCAAGGCCAAGGGTCAGGTTACCGACACTCAGAAGAAGCTGGGTGCGTTGCATATCCATGCCGTACGCATCACCGAAGGCGGCATTGCGCCGGGCGATGCGGTGGATTTGAAAGTGGACCAGGAACGCCGCCGCGCCACCCGCGCCAATCACAGCGCCACACATCTTTTGCACGCCGCGCTCAAGCGCGTGCTGGGCCATCACGTCAGCCAGAAGGGTTCGCTGGTGAATGCGGAACGTCTGCGTTTCGACTTCTCTCATCCCAAGCCGGTATCGGCGGAAGAGCTGGAAAAGATCGAAGCCCAGGTCAATCAAGTGATCCGGCAAAATTCCGATACCACCACCCGTCTGATGCCGACCGATCAGGCAGTCGCGGCCGGCGCCGAAGCGCTGTTCGGCGAAAAGTATGGCGACGAAGTGCGCGTGCTTAGTATGGGCAAGGAAGTGGGGGGCGCTGACCTTGAGGCCGAGAAGGCCTATTCGGTCGAACTGTGCGGTGGCACCCATGTCCACCGCTTGGGCGATATCGGCCTATTCACCATCCTGGCGGAAAGCGCCGTAGCGGCCGGGGTGCGCCGTATCGAGGCGCTGACATCCGAACATGCCCGCCGCTATCTCTCCGGCCAGGCCGAAATCGCCCGCGAGGCGGCCTATGCGATCAAGACCCCGATTGGCGAATTGGCGGGCCGGGTGGCGCAGCTTTCCGAGGAACGCCGCAAGCTGGAACGCGAACTGGCGGAAGCCAAAAAGCAACTTGCTTTGGCCGGTCCCGCCAAGGGCGGCGATGAGGGCGCGGAAACCATCGCCGGTCTCAAGACCGTTTTGCGGCTGGTGGAGGGTGTCTCGCCCAAGGATCTTAAAAGTCTGGCCGATGGCGCCAAGTCGCAAGTGGGTTCCGGCGTGGTCGCCTTTGTGGCCGCCGCCGACGGCAAAGCCTCGATCGTGGCCGGTGTCACCGACGATCTCACCGCGCGCATCAGCGCGGTGGATCTGGTGCGGGTGGCGGCGGAAGCCTTGGGCGGCAAGGGCGGCGGCGGGCGGCCCGACATGGCCCAGGCCGGCGGACCCGACAATGGCAATCCGCAGCTCGCGCTGGACGCGATCCGTAAGAAGCTGGGCGAACTGGCGCCGGCTTGATGACTGGGTCAGGCGATCAGGTCAGATCCATGAACGGATTGAAGGCGATTTCCCACAGATAGCCGTCGGGATCGGCGAAGTAGCCGGAATAGCCGCCCCAGAAGGCTTTTTGCGGCGGCTTCACCGCCTGCGCGCCCGCCGCCATCGCTTGTGCATAGGCCGCATCCACCTTTTCCGGGGACGGCTCATTATGGGCCAGGGTGATGCCGCCGAAGCCATGACCATCGGACACGCCGGCATCCTCCGCCAACTTCTCGCGTGGATAAAGCGCCAGCCAGGTACCCTCCAGCGAGAAGAACACGATGTCGGCCTCGGGATTGTAGTCGTGGGTTGGCCAACCCAGCCCATCGCGATAAAAAGCCAGCGACCGCGCCAGATCGCGCACGCCCAAGGTGATAAGACCGACCTTGGGTTTCAAGCGATGATATCCGGCAGCAGGCCGTTGTTGATCTCGGTGATTTCGTCTTTCAACTGAAGCTTGCGCTTCTTCAGCCGTGACAGCGCCAACAGATCGGGATTGCCCGCTTGGACCATGGCCTCGATGGCGGCGTCCAGGTCGCGATGCTCCTGCATCAGCTGGGTCAGCTTGGCGCGGGCGGCGACTTCATCGGGGCCGACAACGCGACTCATTGCGGCCTCTTCTTGCGTCTGCCCTTGGCCAATTCTTCGCCCCAGCGTTTTACATCCGGCCAGTCGTAACCGAATAGATCCAAAGCGCGCCCAACCATCTGATCCACCAGATCCGAAAGCGTGCGCGGCGCGGCATAAAAGGCGGGCACCGGCGGCAGAATGATCGCGCCCATTTCCGCCAGCGCCGTCATGCTGCGCAGATGGCCCAGATGCAGCGGTGTCTCGCGCACCATCAGCACCAGCGGACGGCGTTCCTTCAACATCACATCGGCGGCGCGCGTGAGCAGGCTGGTGGTGACGCCGGTCGCGATCTCGCTCATGGTTCGTACCGAACAGGGCGCCACGATCATGCCCTTGGTCTTGAAACTTCCGCTGGCGATGGGCGCGGCGATATCGCCAATGGCATAGTGGAAGTCCGCCTTGGCTGCGACTTGCCGGGGTGAAAGTTCCGTTTCGTACCCGATGGTCATTTCCGCTGGCTTGGTCATAACCAAGTGCGATTCTATCCCCAACTGCCGGCACGCTTCCAGCGCGCGGATGCCATAGGCCACGCCCGAGGCCCCCGACAGCCCGATAACCAGCCGTTCTGCTTTATTTTTCGCCGTTTCCCGCACCCTCATGGGCTTCCGTTAGCATTTATTAAGCCTGGCACAAAGAGTTTCGCCAGTCCGCCTTTTGGGGGATGACAGGGACCGGGAATGGTGCTTCACTTTTGGGGCCTAGGCGCGAGCCTATAGCCGCGCCGGCCGATCGAAATTCAATCGATGAGGTGCATGCATGGCGATACAAGGACACATCAATCATCTGTCCAACCAACATAGGAAAATCGAAGACATTATAGAGAGCGAGATGGCCAATCCCGATTGGGATGAGATGCGCGTCGCCGCCCTGAAGAAGCAAAAACTCCGAATTAAAGACGAGCTCGAGCGGCTTAGAGCCGCGGTCAACTGAGCCGCGCCCGCCGCCGGGCGAGAAAAAACAGCGCAAGTCCACCCACTTCGCACAGCGAAGCCGCCATAAAAGCCGCGCCGGGAAAATAAACTGGCGCGTGCGGGCCGCTGAACCAGGCGAGCAAGCTGGTCATCATCAGTGGTGCCCCGATGGAGGTCAGGCTGGTGATGCTGGCGATCACGCCCTGAAGCTCGCCCTGCTGATCGGCTCATGCGTCAACTCGGCGATGATGCCGGGCGAGACCGGAATGATCACCCCAAGACCGATCGTGTCGATCAGCACGGTCAGAAAAATGAAGGCCAGGGCATAGCGGCTGGTCACAGGCTTTTGGCCCGTTCCCGCAGGACGAATTTCTGAATCTTGCCGGTCGAGGTCTTGGGCAGTTCGGCAAAGACCATAGTGCGCGGCATCTTGAATTTCGCCAGCCGCTGGCGGACGAAGCCCAGTATGTCCTCCGTGGTTGCCGCCGCGCCGGGCCTTAACTCGACAAAGGCGCAAGGATGTTCGCCCCATTTGGCGTCGGGGCGGGCCACGACGGCCACGAACAAGACCGCGGGATGCTTGGCGATGGCATTCTCCACTTCAATGGAGGAGATGTTTTCGCCGCCGGAAATGATGATGTCCTTGGAACGGTCCTTGAGCTGGATATAGCCGTCCGGATACATCACCCCCAGATCGCCGGTGTGAAACCAGCCGCCCTTGAAGGCCTCCTGGGTCGCCTTGGAATTGTCCAGATAGCCGCGCATCACGATATTGCCGCGCATCATCACTTCGCCGATGGTCTCGCCGTCGGCGGGTACCGGTTTCATGGTCTTGGGGTTTAGCACCGCCAAACCTTCCAGCGGGGCATAGCGCACGCCTTGGCGCGCTTTCCTGGCGGCGCGTCCTGCGCTGTCCAGCGCGTCCCATTCGGGGTGCCATTCATTGACCACGGCCGGACCATAGACCTCGGTCAGGCCATAGACATGCACGACTTCGAAACCGGCTTCGGCCATCGCCGCCAACACGCTTTCCGGCGGCGGCGCGGCGGCGGCCATGAAGCGCACTTTCTGGGGAAAGCTCTTGCGCTCGGCCGGTATGGCGTTGACCAAGGTGCTCATCACGATAGGCGCGCCACACAGATGGGTAACGCCATGCGCGGCCAGGGCCTCGAAGATCGCGCCCGCCCTGACCCAGCGCAGGCAGACATGGGTGCCCGCCACCGCCGACAGCGACCAGGGCATGCACCAGCCGTTGCAGTGAAACATCGGCAGGGTCCAGAGCAGCACCGGATGATCGACCATGGTTCCGGCCAGGGCATTGCCGTAACACATCAGGGCGGCGCCGCGATGGTGATAGACCACGCCCTTGGGATTGCCGGTGGTGCCGGAGGTGTAATTCAGGGCTATGGCGTCCCATTCATCGTCGGGCATGCGCCAGTCAAAGTCCGGATCGCCGGATTTGAGGAATTTCTCATAATCGATCTTGCCCAGCCGCGCGCCAGTTTGCGGAAATTCCTTGTCGTCATAATCGATCACCAGCGGTTTTTTCTTCAGCAGCTTGAGCGCGTCGCCGACGGTGGCGGAGAATTCCCGGTCGGCGATCAGGATTTTCGCACCTCCATGTTCCAGCATGAAGGCAAGCGCCGCCGCATCCAGCCTGGTGTTCAGCGCATTCAGCACTGCTCCCAGCATGGGCACGCCATAATGGGCCTCCAGCATGGGCGGGGTATTGGCCAACATCACCGCCACCGTGTCGCCTTTGCGGATGCCGCGGCTGGCCAGCGCCGAGGCCAGCCGGCGCGCCCGCGCATAGAAAGTGGCGTAATCGATGCGCTGTTTGCCGTGGATGATGGCAGTACGGCCGGGAAAGGTACGTGCGGCCCGTTCCAGGAACGACAGCGGCGTCAGGGGCTGATAATTGGCCGCCACCCGGTCCAGGCCCGATTCGTAGGGCCTTGGCGGTTTTGTGACGGTTTTGCGCTTTGGCTTTTGTTTGGATTTTTGTGGTCTCATCAGGCAGGCACGCTAAAGAAAGCCTTATTTCCCGACAAGGTTGACCGCACCCAACGCGATGATAGAAGGCCTTAAGGAACAGATTGATGTCAGCTACCGAACAGACCCAGCCCAAACCGACCGGTATCCGGGTGCTTTATGATTGGATGATGCGCAATGCCAAGGGCAAGCATGCCTGGCGGGCGCTGGCCGGCCTCACCTTTGCCGAGGCTTCCTTCTTCCCCATCCCGACCGACATCATGCTGATTCCCATGGTGATGGCGGACCGCCAAAGAGCTTGGGCGCTGGCGGGTTGGTGCACCTTATGGTCGGTGTTGGGCGGCGCGGCCGGCTATGCCATCGGCGCCTTTCTGTTCGATTCCCTGGGCCAATGGCTGATCAGCATTTATCGCATGGGCGACGATTTGGCTCAGTTTCAGCAATGGTATGCCACCTACGGCGCCTGGGTGATCATCGGTAAAGGGTTTAGCCCGCTTCCCTACAAGCTGGTCACCATCGCATCCGGCTTTGCCCATTACAGTTTTGCGATGTTCATGCTCCTGTCGGTCATCACCCGCGGCGGCCGCTACTTCCTGGTTGCCGGGCTGCTCTACTGGAAAGGCGACGTGGCGCGCCGCTTTATCGAGACGCGGCTGGAAGCAACCTTGTTTGCTTTTCTGGCGGTCGTGGTATTGGGCTTCGTGGCCGTTAAGTACGTATTTTAACGGCCACGCCGCCTAATCCTGTTCGAGTTCGCTCGACAGTTTGTAATCGTCAGGAGCAGGCGCGCCTTCGCCTTCGGCGGGCACCACCGCCGGCATCGCCAATGGATCGGCCGTGGTTTCGGCGATGGATTTCAGCGCCGCGCCTTTCCTGGCGGCGCGCTTCTGTGCCCGTTCCAGCTTGGCGTTGACGCGGCTCACCGCCAGATCCAGTTCCAGCTGCGAGCAAAGACCCAAGGTCACCGGATCGACCGCCTTGATGTTGGCGGCGTTCCAGTGCGAGCGCTCGCGGATCTTGGCGATGGTGGCCTTGGTGGTGCCGATCAGCTTGATGATGTCGCTGTCGCTGAATTCGGGATGGTTGCGGATCAGCCAATAGACGGCATCGGGCTTGTCCTGCCGCTTGCTGACCGGGGTGTAACGCGGCGCGCGCTTCAGGCGCACGCTGGGCATCTTGTGCTTGGCGGGCGCCATCTTCAGGCGCTTGCGCGGATCCTTTTCGGCATCGGCGATCTGCTCGCGGGTCAACTGGCCGGTGGCGACCGGGTCCTGGCCTTTAATGCCCTTGGCCACATCCTCGTCGGCGATGCCTTTGACTTCCAGCGGATGCAAGCCGCAGAAATCCGCGATCTGCTCGAAGGACAAAGCGGTATTGTCCACCAGCCAGACGGCGGTGGCCTTGGGCATCAGGGGTTTTTGTTCGACGGCCATGGCGGTTTTCTCCCGTTGAGCGGGGGCCGTATCCGGGTCCACCGCCCCTCGTCAGGCTAGTCCTTTCGAGGAATGCGGTCTTTTAGCGGGGCTGCCCGGCCCACGCAAAGGCTTTCAAGCGATCTGCAACAAGATTTTGCCGGTATGGCCGGTTTTGGCCATGAATTCATGGGCCTGCTGGGCCTGTTCCAGCGGAAAAACCCGGTCAATCACCGGCCGCACGCCGGTTCCCAGCCGGGGCCAGACCTCGCGCAGCAGAACGTCGCGGATGGCGCGTTTCTGGTCCGTGGTCCGGCCGCGCAGAGTGGTTGCCGTCAGTGTCAATCTCTTGGTCAAGACGGCGGTAAAATCCACTTCGGCCCTGAAGCCATTCTGATAGGCGATATTGACGATGCGGCCCCATGGCGCGGCGGCCTCGATGTTGCGCTGGACATAGCCGGCGCCGACCATGTCGAGAATGACATCCACGCCTTTGCCGCCGGTTTCGGCCTTTACCACGGCGGCGAAGTCCTCCTGGCGATAGTTGATGGCGCGCGCCGCCCCAAAGCTGCGGGCAGCGGCGCATTTTTCCGCGCTGCCGGCGGTGGTGAAAATCTTGTGCCCGCTACCTGCGAAAATCTGGATCGCCAGACTGCCGATGCCGGAGGTTCCCCCGTGAATCAGCAGGCTTTCGCCGGGGGCGAGCCGGCCCGCATCCACGATGTTGGTCCAGGCGGTGAAAGCGGCTTCCGGTAACCCTGCCGCTTCAACCAGGTCCATCCTGTCGGGTACCGGCAGGATCGAACCTGAATCGGCCACGGCATACTCGCTATAGCCGCCACCCGGCAGCAAGGCGCAAACCTTGTCGCCAACCTTCCAGGGGCCGGCCTCGTTCCCCAGTTCCACGATCACACCGGAAACTTCCAGGCCGAGAATCGGCGAAGCCCCTGGCGGCGGCGGATATTTGCCGCGCGCCTGCAGCAGATCGGCATTGTTAAGACCAGCCGCCTTCACCGCGATCAGCACTTCGCCGGCCCCGGGTTCGGGCCGGGGCACGGTGTTCACCATCAGCCGGTACTCTTGGCCCGGGCCCTCAATATGAACGGCTTTCATGGCTTGCGCCGCCTTGTCCTCCGGCTAAGACTAAACCGGAACGGGAGGCTCAGGCGATGGACTTGGACGATCTGCAACCGCGCAAGAAACTTCCCGATATCGTGTTGGGCGAGGATATTTCCGCCCTTTCCGCGCATGAGCTAGAAAAACGAATCGCCCGGCTGGAAGAAGAAATCGCGCGCTGCGCTGTCGCGATCAAGGCCCGGCAGGCCACCAAATCCACGGCGGAAAGCTTCTTCAAGCGATAATGCCTGCTCTCAAGCAGCGAAGCGGTAGGGCAAACAAAAAGTGTTAATACGCACAGCAACGTTAGGCATATGCGCGCTTATTCGGGGCATTTACCAACCATTGTTCTTTGCGGGCCGGTTTGGGCTTGCTAGCGTCGCGCCAATTTGATCGGAGACACTATGTTGAGCAACGATGCCGACGTCGCGAATTTCATCGACACCGCGATGTTCGATCGCACCTTTGATGAGGGCATGGCGTTGGTGGAGGAAACCGCCCGCTATCTCGACGGCAAGGGCCGCGAGGAAGCCCGCACCTTGCCGCGCAAGGCGGCCATGCTCTATGCCGGCGAAAGCATGCGCGTCACCACCCGGCTGATGCAGGCGGCGAGCTGGCTGTTGGTCCAGCGCGCGGTGCGCGATGGCGACATGGATCGCGCCGACGCCTTGCATGACCGTTACCGGTTGGGCAGCCGCGAAATCTGCCTTGGTGTTTGCGTCGGGGAAATCGATGAATTGCCGGTACAATTGCAGGATCTGTTGGGGCGCAGCGACAATCTTTATCGCCGCATCGCGCGGCTGGACGACGTCTTGTTCGGTATGGCCGAAGTTCCGCCCGGCGCGCGCGGCCAGATAAATGCTCTGGCCCAGGCCTTCGGCGCTAAATAAATCCGAGCGTCAAGCACAAACGAAAACGCCGCCGGAAACCGGCGGCGTTTTCGTATCTGGTGTAAGAGCGTCCCGGCCTCGCGGCGCGCTTGGACGCGCCGCTGCGGCGTTCGGCACTCAAATCGGTCCACTGGACCGATTTGCCGCTTCGCGGACGTGCCTCACCCCTTCACGAAACCGGCGAACTTCTTGTTGAAGCGGGTGAGCCTGCCGCCACGGTCCATCAACTGCTGCTGACCGCCGGTCCAGGCCGGGTGGGTGGTCGGGTCGATGTCGAGCGTGACCTTCTGGCCCGCGGAACCATAGGTGGTGCGCGTCTTGTAGGTGGTGCCGTCGTTCAGCTGAACTTCGACAAAGTGATAGTCGGGGTGGATGCCCTTTTTCATGACGCGTACCTTTCATGGCCGGCCGCCCAGTTCTGACGGGCGGCCGGAAGCCGGGGCTTATACGGGAGGCCTTGTGGCCCCGCAAGGCGGCAATAGTTCCTTTGGCCTGGCCCAGCCGTCCCTATATACAGCCCGGGGTTAACAAAAAGGCGGCCGGTTTGGCGAGGGGAGACAGCAGTTTTACCAGCGAAACCGCCCGCATCGCGGCGGGCCGGCCCAAAGCCAAGTCCTTGGCACCCCTTAAGGGGATCCTGCCTTTCTTGCGGCCTTACCGGGGGCGGATCCTGGTGGCCGTCCTGGCCCTGATCGCCTCGTCCTCGGCCACCCTGATGCTGCCCCAGTTCGCCCGGGGGCTGATCGACGCCCGGGGCCTTTCGGAGATCCAGGCCCATGCCTTGTCGGGTTTCTACGCCGCCTTTGTGGTCGCGGCGGCGGTGCTGGGGCTGGCGGCCGCGATTCGTTTCTATGCCGTAACCTGGCTGGGCGAGCGGGTGGTCGCCGATATCCGCAAGGCCGTGTTCGACAATGTCCTGGGCCTGTCGCCCCAATTCTTCGAAGTCACCCGCACCGGCGAAGTGTTGTCGCGTATGACCGCCGACACAACCCTGATTCAGACGGTGGTGGGGTCCTCGATCTCATTGGCATTGCGCAATCTGGTGACCCTGACCGGCGGGCTGGTGCTGATGTTCGTCACCAGCGTGAAGCTGACTTTGCTGGTGGTGGCGGCGGTGGTGCTGGTGCTGCTGCCGCTGCTTTTGTTCGGGCGTTGGGTGCGAAAACTTTCGCGCCAGAGCCAGGATTCCATCGCCGACACCTCGGCGCGCGCCAGCGAGACTTTGAATGCGGTTCCCACCGTGCAGGCTTTCACCCAGGAAGCGTATGAGCGCGGTGCTTTCGGTGATGCGGTGGAGCGCGCCTTTGCTTTCGCCAAGGGCCGGACCTTGGCGCGCGCCATCCTCACAGCGGTTGCGATCTTCACCGCCTTTGCCGGTTTGGCCACGGTGGGGCTGATCGGGCTGCATGATTTCATCGGCGGACGCGTTTCGGCGGGTCAGCTGGTGGCTTTTATCTTTTACGGCTTCCTGACCGGCGGTGGCGTCGGCGCCCTTAGCGAAGTGTGGGGCGATTTGCAGCGCGCCGCGGGCGCCACCGAAAGATTGATGGAATTGCTGCATGAAGTGCCCGCCATCCGCCCGCCCGCCCGGCCGCTGCAATTGCCCGCCCGCTGCGGCGGCGCGGTTTGGTTCCAGGACGTGACCTTCCGCTATCCCACCAGGCCGGATTTCAAAGCCTTGAACGGGTTCTCGCTCAAAGTGGCCAGCGGCGAAGCCGTGGCGCTGGTTGGGCCCAGCGGGGCGGGAAAATCCACCGTCTTTCAATTGATGCTGCGCTTTTTCGAGGCCCAAGCGGGTCAAATCCGTTTTGACGGCATCGACATCACCCAGCTCGATCCCGTCGCGCTGCGCCAGAAAATCGCGGTGGTGTCGCAAGAGCCGGTGATCTTTTCCGGCAGCATCGCCGACAATATCCGCTATGGCCGCCAGGAGGCGCGCGAAGACCAGATCCGCGCCGCCGCCGATGCCGCCGCCGCCACGGAGTTCATCGAAAAACTGCCCCAGGGTTTCGACACGCTGGTGGGCGAGCGCGGCGTGACGCTTTCGGGCGGACAGCGCCAGCGGCTGGCGATTGCGCGTGCGATTCTGCGCGACGCCCCGCTTCTGTTGCTCGACGAAGCGACCTCGGCATTGGATGCGGAGAATGAACGCCTGGTGCAGACCGCGCTGGCGAACCTGATGGTCGGCCGCACCACCTTGGTGATTGCCCACCGCTTCTCCACCATCCAGCGGCTGGCGCGGATTGTGGTGATGGAGGAAGGCCGGGTGGTGGCCGAAGGCAGTCATGCCGAACTGGTGGCGGGGGGCGGGCTTTATGCGCGGCTGGCTTCGCTGCAATTCGCGGACACATCGTTATGAGGCTTGGCCGTCCGCGCAGGCCGCTTCGCGCGCTGGCTGCCCTGGCGATTGTGGCGCTGATCAGCGCCTTGGCGCGCGGCATTTGGGTCAATGGCGTGTTTTCCAGCGTGAAACCGGGCTTTTCCGGCACCTGCCAAGTCGTCGCCAGCCTGCCCGGGGTTCAGGATATGGAAGCCGCTGGGGGCCATGTGTTTCTTTCGGTTGGCAGCGCGCGCGGTCCCGGTCCCCAGGACGGAATCTACGCGATGCCCCTGTCGGGCGGCAATCCGGTCAGGCTTGCCGGCGCGCCGAAGGATTTTCATCCGCGCGGCATCGGCCTTTATCGCACGCCCGGCCGTCTGTTGTTGTTCGCGGTCAACCGCCGGACTGGCGGACGCTTCAGCATCGACTCTTTTGAAATCAAGGATGCAACTGGCACACCCGCACTGGCGGCGCAGGGCACCATCGCGGGCGGATTGATGAGCGATCCTCAGGATGTGGTTGTCGCCGGTCCCGATCAATTCTATGTCGCCAACGGCACGGCGGGCAAAAATCCGCTGATCCATGGGCTGCAGACCTACGGCATTATTCCCGGTGGCAATGTGCTCTATTTCAACGGCACCACTTTCAGCCAAGTTGCCGATGGACTTTATGGCACCCGTAGTCTGTTGCTGACCCCGAAGGGGGACCACCTGATCGTGGGCGGGTTGCTCAGCCGGTCCTTGACCACTTTCACGCGCGAGCCTTTTACCGGCCAATTGACCGAAGACGACACACTCAATCTTTCCACCGGGCCGGAGAAGCTAAGCCTCGATGCCCAGGGACAGATGCTGGTGGCAGGCCATGCCGATCTGCTGGAATGGCGCGCGGCGGCCGCCGGTCCCGGCAAGCGCGCGGCGTCCCAGATTTTGCGCGTCAATCTGGTCAGCGGCGTGCCGCGGGCCAAGGAACAAATTTACGGTGATGACGGATCGCAATTGGCGGGCGCCAGCGTGGCCGTCGCGGCGGCAGACCGCCTGCTGATCGCCTCCAGTCTGGACAACAGGCTGCTGAGCTGCACCCGGAAATAAAAAGGGCGCCGCAGGGGCGCCCTTTCTGCGTCTATCTATCCGGGCGCTTACGCAACCTGGATAATCTCTTCGCCATTGGGATCGCGCAGCACATAGCCGCGGCCCCAGACGGTCTCAATATAATTGGCGCCTTCGGTGGCGGCGGCCAGCTTCTTGCGCAGCTTGCAGATGAAGACGTCGATGATCTTCAATTCCGGCTCGTCCATGCCGCCATACAGGTGATTGAGGAACATTTCCTTGGTCAGGGTGGTGCCCTTGCGCAGGCTCAAGAGTTCCAACATCTGATATTCCTTGCCAGTCAGATGCACGCGGGCGCCGTCCACTTCCACGGTCTTGGCGTCCAGATTGACGGTAAGCTTGCCGGTGGTGATGACCGACTGGCTGTGGCCCTTGGAACGGCGAACCACGGCCTGAATGCGGGCGACCAGCTCGTCCTTGTGGAAGGGCTTGGTCATGTAATCGTCGGCGCCGAAGCCCAGGGCCTTGACCTTGGCTTCGACAATGGCATTGCCCGACAGGATCAGGACCGGCGTCTGCACCTTGGCGACACGCAGGGCCTTGAGGACTTCAAAGCCGCTCATGTCGGGCAGCTGCAAGTCCAGAACAATAATGTCGTAGTCATAAAGCTTACCCAGATCGATCCCTTCTTCGCCGAGATCGGTGGTGTAAACGTTAAGCCCCTCGCTACGGAGCATCAGCTCGATGCTGCGCGCCATGGCGCTGTCGTCTTCGATCAAGAGTACGCGCATTTCTGGTCCCTCTCTTAACGGTCGGCCATACCCAACATGGTGTGGGTTAGGGTTAATCGGTTTCCGGACCGTAAGCACAAATAGTTAACAGCAGCTTTAACATAGCGGGCAAGCTTCAGCCCTTTCTCACCCCGGATTAAGGCCAGTAAAGGACTCCGGGTCCGGCTAAGGGGGTTGATTCAATTTATTAAGTTTACCGGCATTTAAATTTTTGGCCTCAGGATGACGCGCATCGAGGATAAAAAATCTTCGAAAAATCGGCCCAGAGGCGCAAAAAGCGCCAAAAACGGGAATTTTATGCGCGCTTTGCTGTCGGATATCGAGGCCGTCCCCACCCTGACCCGCTTTGGCCGGGTCGCTCGTATCGAAGGGCTGGCGGTGGAAGTCACCGGCGCCCAGGGCGCGGTGAGCTTGGGCGGTCAGTGCCGCATAAGCATTGGAAATCATAGAACTATTTCCTGTGAAGTGGTCGGCTTTCGCGACGGAAGGGCCTTGGTCATGCCGCTGGGATCGCTGGACGGGATTACCCTAGGGGCTCGGGCGGATTTCGAGGATCGTCCCGCATCGATTTATCCCTCCAAAGCCTGGCTGGGCCGGGTGATTGACGGGTTTGGCCAGCCGGTGGACGGCAAAGGCGCCCTGCCGCAAGGCGCCACCGCTTACGCCATCAAGGCACCACCGCCGCCCGCCACCAGCCGGGGCCGCTTGGGCGGCAAGCTGGATCTGGGTGTGCGCGCCATGAACGCCTTCACCACCTGCTGCGCCGGTCAGCGTATGGGGATTTTCGCCGGCAGCGGCGTGGGCAAATCCATTTTGCTGTCGATGCTGGCGCGCAATTCCGACGCCGACGCCATCGTGATCGGATTGATCGGCGAACGCGGCCGCGAGGTGAAAGAATTCATCGAAGACGATCTGGGCGAGGAAGGCCTGGCCCGTTCCGTCGTGATCGCGGCCACCTCGGATGAAGCGCCGCTGGTGCGCCGCCAGGCGGCCTATATTGCCATGACCGTGGCCGAGCAGCTGCGCGATTGCGGCCTGAATGTATTGCTGCTGATGGATTCGGTCACCCGCTTTGCCATGGCCCAGCGCGAGATCGGGCTTTCGGCGGGCGAGCCGCCGGCCTCCAAGGGCTATACCCCAACCGTCTTTGCCGAACTGCCGCGGCTGCTGGAACGTGCCGGTCCCGGTCCCGACGGCAGCGGCACGATTACCGGCCTGTTTACCGTGCTGGTGGAAGGCGACGACCATAATGAACCGGTGGCTGACGCGGTGCGGGGCATCCTGGACGGTCATATCGTTTTGGAACGTGCCATTGCGGAACGGGGACGCTTTCCAGCCATCAATATCCTTAAAAGCGTCAGCCGCGCCATGCCGGCTTGCAACACGGACGACGAACAAAAGCTGGTTTTGCGGGCTCGCCAGCCGCTGACCATCTATGAGGACATGGCGGAACTGATCCGGCTGGGCGCCTACAAGGCTGGCACGAATCCTGAAGTGGACGATGCCATGAGGCTCTATCCCGCCCTCGAGGCTTTTTTGGCTCAGTCCAAGACCGAGCGGGCGGCGTTGAGCGAATGCTATGACGCCCTGTCCGCCATTCTGGACAGCGCCGAAGGGAGTGCGCGATGACCCGGACCGATACGCTGCTGCGCCTCAAGCGCTTTCGCGTCGATGAAATGAAACGCCGGATTGCCTCGATCGATGCCATGAAGGCCGATCTGGAGCGCAAGCTGACCGATCTGGACGACAATGTGGCGCGCGAAAAACAGCGCGCCGGCGATTCCGATATTGGCCGCCTGGCCTTTCCGTCCTTCTTGCGCTCCATCGAGGCGCGGCGGGAAAACCTGCGCACCACCCTGAAGGAAATCGAACGCGAATATGCCGCCGCGCAGCAGGACCTGACCGACGCTTTCCAGGACCTCAAGTCTCTGGAAGTCGCCACCGAGCAGCAGGCCAAGCGGCTCAGCGAAATGCAGGCCCGGCGCGCTCAGGCGCGTTTGGACGAAATTGCGTTGGTTCGTCATCTGCGCAAGCACGCGCTTCGCAGCGCTTAAAATTTATAACGACCCGTAGCGACCCCCGGCCGCTCGCCTAAGCTCGCGGCGTTCGCCACTTTCGCAGGTCCACTGGACCTGCTCACACGCTACGCGTGACATGGCTCACCCTGCTTAGGCCACAAAATCCTGCGCGCTAACGAAGCGGCGGACGTCAGATCATCATTGCCAGGATGGCGGCGGTGAAGATCGTTACGGCCAACCCCCGCATGATTAACGCGCTCCAGGGTAGCAGAGGCTGAATCCGGTCTTCCCACTCCCTCTCCCGCAACGCCAAGGACTGCTGGCGCTCGAAGACGAGATGCTCATGCCGGATATCGGCAGAGGCGGAAACCGCAAAGCCCTTGGCGCGGGGCGCGGAAATGCCAATCGCAGACATTGCAAGGCCTCGAATTGGATCCCTTCGCTGCCATAACGCGGCCCCTGTTTGCGGCGTTCCATAAGAGTCACACCTCGCTGCCATTTGTGGCAAAAAGACCGCGTCCGGATTAACCATCTGGTTGAACCAGGACGCAGCTGCCTTATGATTCCGTCAGTTGAGTCGCTGCCAGGGCTGGCAGGCCCGGTCGTTGGGGGGCATCAAGGGCATGTCATTCGCGGAAACCATTTCACCGTTCTTCGGACGCTGCGCCTTTGTCTGGTTCTATACGACCAGCGCGATGGACATCCTGCAGAATTGGTCCACCATCGCCGCCGATCTGGCCGCCAAGCAAGTGCCGCTGCCGCCGCTGGTTCTGCTGGTGGTATTGCTGTTGATCGTGATGGGCAGCATCTCGCTTCTGTTCGGCTGGCACACAAGGCATGCCGCAATCCTGCTGTTTGGCATGACCATGATCGCGACAGTGACCATGCATGATTTCTGGCATTTTCCGGAAGGCGCCGAGCGCGCCCAGCAGTTCGCGATCTTCGCGCGCGATTTCGCGATCTGTGGCGGCTTGCTCTTGCTGGTGGGGTTGGGGCCTGGGCCGTTTGCTGTCGATAATCGCGGCAAATCCGGCGGCAAAAAGCGCTGACGCGCTGTTCAGTGCGAAAAGACTTCCAGCATTTGGTCGGCCAACGCGCCGGGCTCCAGCGTGTCCAAGCCATCTTCGGGCCTGGGCCCATGCGTGACATGGGCGAGCGCCGCCCCCGACAGGCAAGCGGCCAAGGCCGCGCCCAAACGGCGGGTGCGATCCATGTTGGTGACGATCACCCGGCGGAAGCGGAAGGCGGTAACGATGTCGCTGACATCCTCGGCATCGCTGAGCGCCGAAACCACGCCGATGGTTTCCACGCCTTCGATGTCGCCCAGGGCGCTGAAGGCGCTGGCGGCACGCGGGTTGAGCGGATTGAAGCCGTCGGCTTCCATCACCGTCAGCAAGTCCGGCGGATTGGTGCCGGTGCGAAATAATGCCAGCCCGCCATCGGCGCGGGTCAGTTCGGTCTTGCGGCCGATCAGGGTGGCGGCATGGACGATCTTGGCGGCAACGGCGCTTTTGCCGGCCCCGGCCGGTCCCACCAGCAATATGCCGCGGGCTTTTTCCAGATCGACCGGCTTGGGCTTCAGGCGGTGGGCCAGGGCGAAGGTCAAGGCCGTGTCCAGGCTGATTTCGGGAAATTTGGCGGACTCGCGCACCAGCGCCTGCGCCAGGCTTTCCGGCAAGCGGTGGCGCTTCATGGTTTCGCCCAAGAGGTTGCGCAAGTCGGCGCGCGGAAAGGCGATCAGGTTATTGCTGGCCTGGAGCTGCGCCATGGTCAAACCTGGCCCCCCACTTAAACCTGACCAAGAGTGCGCAGCCGCACCGAGGCGTGGATTTCGTTCTGGCTCATCACCACGGTCTGGGGACGGAAGCGTTCGACGATGGAGCGCACAAAGGGACGGATCTGCGGACTGGTCAGCAGAATCGGCACTTCATTCTTGGTGCCGGCTTCGTCAAAAGCCTCGCGTACCTGCTGAATGAACTGTTGCAGCTTGGACGGCGCCATGGCGAGCTGCCGCTCCTCGCCGCTGCCGACGATGCTTTCCATAAAGGCCTGTTCCCAATTGGGAGACAGCGCGATCAGCGGCAGATAGCCGCCCGGCGAAAGATTGGCGTGGCAGAGCTGGCGGGCCAGGCGCGCGCGCACATGCTCGGTGATGTAGAGCGCGTTCTTGGTATGGCCGACGGCTTCGGCGACGCCTTCCAGGATGGCGGGCAAATCGCGGATCGAAACGCGTTCCCCCAACAGGGTCTGCAGCACGCGCTGCACGCCGGTCACCGAGATCTGCGAGGGGATCAGTTCTTCCACCAGTTTCTTGTTCTCCGGCGGCAGGTCGTCCAGCAGCTTCTTGGTCTCGGCATAGGAGAGCAGTTCCGCCATGTGGCTCTTGAGCACTTCGGTCAGGTGCGTGGTCAGCACCGTGCCGGGATCCACCACGGTGAAGCCGCGGAAAGAGGCTTCTTCCTTCAGGCTGCCGGAAACCCAGGTGGCGGGCAGGCCGAAGGCGGGTTCTGTCGTGGCCGTGCCCGGCAGATCGATGGGCAAGCCCTTGGGATCCATGATCAGGAAGCTGCCGGGGAAGAGTTCGCCCTTGCCGGAATCGAATTCCTTGATACGGATGCGGTATTCGTTGGCGCCCAACTGCATATTGTCCAGGATGCGCACGGCGGGCATGACAAAGCCCATCTCCTGCGCCAACTGGCGGCGCAGGGCCTTGATCTGGTCGGTGATGCGATGGCCTTGCACGTCATTGATCAGGGGCAACAGGCCATAGCCGAGTTCGATCCGCAGCAGATCCAGCGCCAGGGCGGTTGAGATCGGCTCTTCTTTGGGCGGACCGTCAGCCTGGGCGACTTCGGCCGCTGCCTGGGCAGTACGCGCGTCCCTGCGCTTAAAGGCGTAATAGGCCAGTGAGCCGGTGCTCAGCGAAAGGGCTCCGAACACGATGGTCGGCATGCCCGGCAGGATCGCCACGATGCCCATCACGGCGGCGGCCATGCCCAGCGCCTGGGGATAGAAGGAGAGTTGAGTCATCAGCGCCTTGTCGGTGGCGCCTTCGACACCCGCTTTGGACACCATCAGGCCGGCGGCGGTGGAAACGATCAGTGCCGGCATCTGCGACACCAGCCCGTCACCCACCGTCAGCAGGGTGAATGTGTGGGACGCGTCGCCGAAGCTCATGCCCTTTTGCGCCACGCCGATGATGATGCCGCCCACGATGTTGATGCCCACGATCAGCAGGCCAGCAATGGCGTCACCGCGCACGAATTTGCTGGCGCCGTCCATGGCGCCGAAGAAATTGGATTCCGCCTCGATAGTCTTGCGCCGGGCCTTGGCTTCCTTCTCGTCGATCAGGCCGGCGGACAGGTCGGCGTCGATCGCCATCTGCTTGCCGGGCATGGCATCCAGGCTGAAGCGCGCCGCCACTTCGGCGATGCGGCCCGAACCCTTGGTGATGACGATGAAATTGACGATGATCAGAATGGCGAAAACGATCAACCCGATGACGAAATTGCCCTGCATCACCAGATTGCCGAAGGCCTGGATGACATAGCCGGACGCGGCGGTGCCCTCATTGCCATGCCCCAGGATCAGGCGGGTGGAGGCGAGGTTCAGCGCCAGCCGCAGCATGGTGGTGATGAGCAGGATGGTGGGAAAGGACGAGAATTCCAGCGGTTTGCGGATAAACACCGCAGTCATCAGGATCAGGATCGAGAAGCTCAGCGAAAAGGCCAGCGACACGTCCAGCAGCCAGGTCGGCAGCGGCACGATCAGCACCACCAGGATGGCCATGATTCCGATCGCCAGGCCGAGATCGGACTTGCGAATGAAGTCGCCGATCCTGGCGGGCGTCAGATCAAAGCCCTTGGCTGTGGTGCCGATGTCGGACATTTTATCTCACACTTCTTTCACGTCATGCCTGCCGCTCGCTCAAGCTCGCGGCGTTCGTCACTCGAAATGGTCGTCGCGCTACGCTGTCGCTAACGACGGACCATTTCGTTCGCCTTCGGCGAACCGTTCCTCACCCAGCCATTTTCTGTTCGGACGGGCGCTGTTCGCCATGATTGGGGATCGACAGACCAGAATCCGAATACTCACGCAGCTTGTTGCGCAAGGTGCGGATGGAGATGCCCAAGATATTGGCGGCATGGGTACGATTGCCCAGGCAGTGGTCCAAGGTGTCCAGGATCAGATCGCGCTCGACATCGCTGACGGTGCGTCCCACCAGGCCGCGGGTCACGGCGGTGGCCGAAACCACCGCGCTCTGCACGCTGGGATTTTGCGCGATCACCGCCGGCGCGGCGCCCACCTGGGTGCCGTCGGGCAGGCGGATGGCTTCCGGGCCGATCTCGGCACCGCTCGCCAGCAGCACGGCGCGATGGATGGTGTTTTCCAGTTCGCGGACATTGCCTCTCCAGGCGTGGCCGAGCAGCAGGCGTTCGGTCTGAGAAGAGATCGGGCGATAGGGCACGCCATTGGCTTCCGCATATTTGCGCGCGAAATGATGCGCCAGCGCGCGAATATCCTTGGGCCGCTCGCGCAAGGCGGGCAGGCGCAGATTGACGACGTTCAAGCGGTAGAGAAGGTCTTCCCGGAAGGTGCCGTGCTTGACCGCTTCCGCCAGGTCGCGGTTGGAGGTGGCGATGATGCGGATGTCCACCTTGACCGGCTTGGTGCCGCCGACCCGGTCGATTTCACGTTCCTGGATGGCGCGCAGCAGCTTGGCCTGCAAACGGGCATCCATCTCGCTGATTTCGTCCAGCAACAGGGTGCCGCCATTGGCTTCCTCGAACTTGCCGATGCGCCGGGCGATGGCGCCGGTGAAGGCGCCTTTTTCGTGACCGAACAATTCCGATTCCAGCAGATTTTCCGGGATCGCGGCGCAGTTCACGGAGATGAAGGGCTTGTCATTGCGCGCCGACTTGCGATGGACATAGCGCGCCAACACTTCCTTACCGGTACCGCTTTCGCCGGTGACCAGGATGGAGGCTTCGCTGCCGGCGATCTGGTCGGCCAGGCTGAGAACCGCCGCCATGGCTTCGTCTTCATAGACGAGCTGGTGGGATTCGTCGGCGACCGCCGCCAGCACCGCCGCGATCAGTTCAGGATCGGCGGGCAGCGGCAGATATTCCTTGGCGCCGGCGCGGATCGCGTCGACGGCGCGGCGCGTGTCGGTGCCGATGCCGCAGGCCACCACCGGCGTGCAGATGCGTTCGGCGGCCAGACCGCGCACCAGGGCGCCAATCTCCAGGCTGACATCGCAGAACACCAGATCGGCGCCGATGCCGCCGCGCAGGGTAGCCAGGGCCTGTTCTATGTCCGCGGCATGGGTGACCTTGGCACCCTTGTCCATGGCGATTTTGGTGGCCAGGCCGATTTGGCCCTGTAGTCCGCCGACGATAAGTAGACGCATGTTGGTATCCCTTCAGTCCTTAAGAGCCGGACCCGGCCTTGATGATTTCCGTCATGGTGATGCCCAGCCGGTCTTCCACCAGCACGACTTCACCGCGCGCGACCAGGCGGTCGTTGACATAGATGTCGATGGCCTCGCCGACTTTGCGGTCCAGCTCGACGATGGTGCCGCGGCCCAGCTTGAGCAGCTGGCTGACTTCCATGCCACTTTTGCCCAGCACGGCGCTGACCGTGACCGGCACGTCGAACACCGCTTCAAGGTCCGCCGCCGTGTGCTTGAGCGCGGTCTCCGCGGGCGTGTCGGTGTTGAGCAGCGCGCCGGAGGCACCGGGCGCTCCTTCCTGGCTGAGATCGGGCAGATCGACATTGTCGGTCGCCATGGGACTATCCTTTCACTGTGTGCGGGAAATGACGGGAAATCAGGGCGCTCAGCGCGTCCTCGATGATGCTTTCGCTGCGTTCGGCGCCACCGCCGCGCCATTCGATGCGGCAATCGGCGCCGGTCATGACGGGATCGGCGGCGATCAGCACGCGGCCCTCATAACCTTCTTGATGGGCGATGTCGGCCAGCCTGGGCTCCAGTATCTCGGCCACCGCCGGGGCGGCACGCAAGGTGATGCGCGGTTCGGCGATCGCCTGATGCATCGCCTGGCGCAGCGCGGCTTCCACATCGCCGGCGGGCAGGGCCGCGAGCGCGGCAGGGGCGATTTTCCTGGCCATCGTCATCGCCAGGCGCGCGGCATCGTCGCGCACCTGATCGATTTCGGCATGGCTGACATCCAGCGCCGCGCGCACCGAAATGGTCAGGGCGGCGATGGTGCGTTCCAGGGCATCGGTGGCGCGGGCCTGGGCGCTGCTCTCGCCTTCGTTGCGGGCCGTGGCTTTTACATTCTCCAGCTCTTCGATGGTGAGGGTCTGTTTCTGGCGGGCCTGGGCGGCGGGCGCGCGGCGATCGTCCGGTCCGGTGAATTCGGTATCGAAGGTGAATTTCGGGGCGCTGTTCTTTGCGGCGGTCATCAGTACACCAACTCGTCTTCGGCGCTGCCGCCGGCAATCATGATCTCGCCCTTGTTGGCCAGGTCCTTGGCGATATTGACCATGCGCATCTGGGCCTCATCGACGTCCTTCAGGCGCACCGGTCCCATCGCTTCCATGTCGTCGCGCAGGATCTTGCCGGCGCGTTCGCTCATGTTGGAGAAGAAGACGTCGCGCAGGCCGTCGGTGGCGCCCTTCAGCGCCAGGCCCAACTTGTCCTTCTCGACATTGCGCAGCAGGGTCTGGATGGAACCCGGATCGAGCTTGGCCAGGTCCTCGAAGGTGAACATCAGCGCCTTGATGCGTTCGGCGGCGTCGCGCGAGCGCTCTTCCAGGGCGGTGATGAAGCGGCTCTCGGTCTGGCGGTCGAAATTGTTGAAGATTTCCGCCATCTGCTCATGGGCGTCGCGCTTGGCGGTGCGCGCCAGGTTGGACATGAACTCCACCCGCAGGGTCTGCTCGACCTTGTCGAGAATGTCCTTCTGCACGCTTTCCATGCGCAGCATGCGCTGCACCACTTCCAGCGCGAATTCTTCGGGCAGGGCGCCCAGCACGCGTGCGGCATGCTCCGGCTTGATCTTGCTCAGCACCACCGAAACGGTCTGGGGATATTCGTTCTTGAGATAGTTGGCCAGAACCGTCTCGTTCACATTCGCCAGCTTGTCCCACATGGTGCGGCCGGCGGGACCACGGATTTCTTCCATGATCGAACCGACCTTATCGCCGGGCAGGATGTTGGCGAGCAGGCGTTCGGTGGATTCGTAGGAGCCCATCACCGAGCCGGTGCCCGACATCTGGGAGACGAAGTCCACCAGCAGCTTTTCGATCAGGGCCGAGGAAACCGAACCCAGATTGGACATCACCTGGGAGACTTCCTTGATCTCATCCTCGTCCATCATCTTCCAAACCTGCTGGGAATGTTCTTCGCCCAGCGAGAGCATGATGATGGCGGCGCGCTCGGCCCCGGTGAGGGAGCGGATGTCTTCTTTGACGGCGGCTTTTGCGGGCTTGGACATGGTTTAGACCGGTTGATGGAGCCAGGTGCGGATGATCGCCAGCGCCTCTTCGGGATGCGCGGAGACCACTTCGCCGACCTTCTTGATGGAGGATTCGCGCACCTGTCCGTCGATGCGGCTGATGTCGATGCTGGACTTGGGTGACGGTAGCGCCGGAGCGCCCTCCTGACCGGCCGCCGCCTGCTGGTCGGCGCTGGCCGGAGCCGGCAGGGCGCCCGCCACCGCCGAACCGTTGGCCAGGGGGGTGGGGCCCGTGCCCGACGCGGTTTGCGCCGAGAACATGCGGTTGATCAGTGGTTTTGCGACAAACAGGCCGATCAGCAAGGCGGTGATGCAGAGGATCGCGGCTTCGATGATCTTGAACCAATAGGAACTGTCCAGGCCCAGCAGCGGCTTGGGCGCTTCGGTGCCGGCGCTTTGTTCCATATGGGCGAATTGCATGTTGGTGACTTGCACTTGATCGCCGCGGGAGGGATCGAAGCCTATCGCCGATTTCACCAGGGCGGTGATCTTGGCCATTTCGTCGGTGCTGCGCGGCTTATAAGTGGCGGCGGTGTCGCCGGAGCCATCCACGACCACGGCGACGGACAGCTTCTTCACGTCGCCGCCATCGATCGTGGAGGTCGTGATCTTCTTGGAAATCTCGTAATTGGTGGTTTCCTCGGTGCGCCCCGACGTGTCCTTGGACTGATCGCCGCCGCTGGCGGCGGGTTGGCCGCCGCCCGGCAGGGCACTGGCCACCGATACCGCGGCGCCGGTGCTGCCGCTGGTGTTGGAGGAATTCTGTTCCACCGTCTGGGTGGAGCGCACCACCTTGCTTTCGGGATCGTAGGTCTCGCTGGTGGTCTGGGTGTGGTTGTAGCTGATGTCGGCGGCGACCTGGACCTGCACGCGGCCCATGCCTACCACCGAGCTGACGATGGCTTCGATGCGCTGGCGCAGCGAATTCTCGTAGTTGGACGTGTCTTCGTCCTGGCTGCGGGCAAGCGCGCCGGGGCCGGACTTGTCGTCGCCGCCCGCCAGCAGGTTGCCGCGGTCATCGACAATGGCGACGCGGTCGGCGGAAAGGCCGGACACCGCCGCGGCCACCAGATGTTGGACGGCTCTTACTTGGCCGCGATCAAGCTTGCCGCTGGTTTTGAGCACCACCGAGGCGCTGGGCTGCTGGTCGTCGCGGGAAAAGATCTGGCGCTCGGGAACCACCAGATGCACGCGCGCGGTCAAGATCCCCTCGATGGTCTGCATCGAACGGGAAAGTTCTCCTTCCAGCGCGCGCTGGTGATTGACGTTCTGGACAAAGGCGGTGGTGCCGAAAGTGTCGGACTTGTCGAAAATCTCATAGCCCACGCCGGCGGCGGGCAGATTGTCCTGCGCCAGCGCCATGCGCAGCTTGGTGACCTGATCGGCCGGCACCAGAATGGTGCCGCCATCCTTGACGTCGTATTTGACGGTCATGCCATCGAGCTTGCTGGTCACGGCGGCGGCGTCGCGCGACTCCAGGCCGGAGAACAGGATGGTCTTGGGCGGTTCGGTGATGGCGCCCGCTATATAGAGGAAGAAAGCGGTGAGGACGGCAGCCACGCCGGCCATGACGCCGAAACGGGCCGCGCCAACCGATTTGAAAAACTCGGGCAAGATGTCCTCCTCGCGGAATGCGGACGGAAAACAGCTCCGTCCGTTCTGCTAGGCAAACATTGCCGCCTATACGGTAAAATTAGGCTTAAAGGAAAAGCCGTACGCGATTGAACCTACTGGCTATTTTGCTTAACCGGCTGTTTACGAATTCTCCGGATTGCGGGTTTCTCGCGTGGTTCTTATTTACCCTGGATCCCCTTTCCTCGCATTGCTCACGCAATGCTCGCCGGGGATGACCGCTTCGCGGTCAATTGCGGTACTGTTGCACCCTGGTCGCACGAAGGCCCGCCAGGCCGAAACGGTCGATGGCGTGCTGCCAGGCGAGGAATTCCTCCACCGTCAGCGTATAGCGCTTGCAGGCATCATCCAGGCTCAGCAATCCGCCGCGCACCGCCGCGACAACTTCGGCCTTGCGGCGAATGACCCAGCGGCGCGTCGAAGGCGGCGGCAAGTCGGCGAGCGTCAGCGGCGACCCATCGGGCCCGATGACGTAGCTCACGCGTCCTTTGCGCTCTTCCATTTTAAAAACTCCCGACACTATTCACCCCGAAAACTACGCTGCCCCGCGTTTAAAAATGGCCAAGACACGTGGTAAACGAACTCATAAATGCTTCACTAAACTCGTCTCAGTTTGACGCCGGGAAGCCCATTTTCATGGACTTTCCCGTTCATCTTAGTTTGTCGGCAACTGTTCCAGCTGCTGCAGCATCTGGTTGGCGGTGGTGATAATGCGCGCCGAGGCGGAATAAGCGCGCTGCGTGGTGATCAGATTGGTGAACTCCGTCGCCAAGTCGACCGTCGAAGCCTCCAGCGAACGCGCGGCGATGCCGCCGGCGCTGCCGGTGCCGGCCAGATTGACGCTGGCCGCGCCCGATTCCCGGGTGGCGACATAGGCGTTGCCGTTCACCTGGCCCAGGCCATTGGCGTTGGTGAAGGTCGCGATCGGGATTTTGTAGACGCTTTGCGACAGGCCGTTGGAGAACAGCGCCGTCACCGTGCCGTCTTTGGCCACCGTCACGCCGGTGACGTTGCCGAAGGACGAACCGTCGGGCGAGGTGCCGTTCAAGGTCGAAGCAGTGTCGAATTGGGTAAGACCCGAAGTGCCGCCGACGCTGCCGAGATTGACGGCGATCGTCTGCGCCGCCAGGCCGGTGCTCGCCGCCCACGGAACGGTCAGGTTGAAAATGCCCGCCGGTGGCGCCGCGCCGTTGACGTTCTTCAGCGTGCCGTCGGAGTTGAAGGTGACGGTGCCGGTGCCGATGGGGTTGGGGGACGAGAGGTTTGCCGCATTGCCGGCATAAGCGGCTTCATAGGCCCAGGTGTTGGCGGCGGTCTTGACGAAGGAGAAGGTGAGCGGCTGGCTGCCGCCCTGGCTGTCATAGACATTGATGGTGCGTTGGAAGGCGGGCGTCACCGCGCCGGAGGTCATCTGGCCGGTGGTATAACCGGGAACCGCGGTTGAGCTGGCCTGCAGATTGGCCTGGATGCCCAAGGAGGTGGTGGCCTGTGCCTTACCCGACAGGCTGGTCACATTGATCGGGTTGAGCGCGCTGGAGCTGGTGGGGACATTGCCCTGCGAATCCAGCTTGTAGCCCATCAGATAAAGACCGGCGGCGTTCTTCAGATTGCCGACCTGATCGGGGGTAAAGCTGCCGGCGCGGGTATATTCCTGCGTCGCGCCGGGTAGCGGGCTGGTGGCGACCACGAAAAAGCCGTTGCCCGTGATGGACATGTCGGTGTTCGAGGTTGTCGTGGTCGGCAGACCCTGGGTCGTGACATCCTGGCCGATCACCACGCCCACGCCGGCCGAGGAATTACCCGCCAGGCCCGGAGCGTTCAGAAAGGTCTGGAAGTTGATGGTCTGGATCTTGTAGCCAACCGTGTTGACGTTGGCGATGTTGGACGAGGTGGCCGACAGCGCCTGGCTGTTGGCGGCCAAGCCGGCGACGCCGATATTCAATGCTCCATACAAGCTCATTTTACGTTTCCTTCAGGGCGGATAAAAGGTGTTCGACCGGATCCGCTTGCGGTTTGGTGCCGGTTCTGGGCACCGATGTTTCAAAACTTCAAACTCAATTCGCGACCGCGGCGATGTCCGCCAGGTCGATTTCCATGCTGCCGATGATCAGGCGCGGTTTGGCGCCGGTCATGTCGATTTGGGTAACGGTGCCCGCGCTGGCGACGCTGCTGTCGACGGTGCCGCCGATCGCGTCGATGGCGGCGACGGTCAATTTGTAGCCGCCATCGGAAAGCTGGTTGCCGCTATTGTCCTTGCCATTCCAGACAAAACTGTGATTGCCCGCGCCGATTTCGCCCGCGGCGGTATAGACGGTCTTGCCGTTGGCGTCGGTGACGGTGAGCTGGCTGGCGGTGGCGGGCCCGGAGAGATTGTAGGTCCAGCTGGCGTTGCCGCCGGTCAGCGCGGCATTGCCGTTGAGGATCGAGACTTTCTTGCCCAGATAGCCGGTCGTCATCGCGGCGGCATTGCTGGCGCCTTGCGAGATCAAGCTCTTGAGATTGTCGTTGGTGTTGATCTGCTGTTCGACCTGGCTGTACATCACCAATTGCTGGGTGAAAGCATTGGAGTCCATCGGACTGGTGGGGTCCTGGTTCTTCAACTGCGTCGTCAGCAGGGTGAGGAAGGTCGAGAAATTGCCCGACAGTTGCTTCATCGCGCTGGGGGGCGTCGCGGTGCCGGTCGTCGAGTCGGTGGGTGTCACGGTCATGGCGGTGCCCTTTTAAACTCTGATGTCCACACGGCCGTCGGCCAGGCCGCGATAGGCCATGGTGACGGCGGCGGGGTCGATGCTGGCGGTCGCGGCGAGTGAGAAGGCACGCGATGAAGCGAAGCGGCCATTGTTGCTGTCATTGCCGCTCTGGTCGTGGGCCTGCTGGCGCAGCGAGAAATTGAGTCCGTCCTGGGAAACATCCAGGCCCGCCTCGCGCAGGGCGCGTGTCAGGAGGGGGGCGTCCTTTTGCAACAGGCTCAGGGTTTGCGGCTGGTCGGCGGAAAGATGGGCGCTGGCCTTGCCGGTGGCGTCGATCGACAGGCGGACTTCCACCCGGCCCAGCTCGGGCGGATCCAGGCGGATGTCGAATTGCTTGGCGCCGCTCTGGGATTTGGCGGCGATCTCCACCGCCAAAGCCGGCACATCGGGCGCGGCCTGCGCCGTCACCTGTACATGCTGGGTGGCGATCGGCGCCTGGCTGTGTTGGGCGGCCTGGGGCGCGGCAAGGGTGTTGATGGCGAAAGCGGCATTGGACACCGTCGCCGATTGCGGCGCCGGTTTCGCGGCGGCGGCATCGACACTTTCCACCGGACGGATATCGATATGCGGTGTGTCGGTCTTGTCGGATGCGCCGGTATCGGCTTTGGCGTTGCTTGCAACGCTGTTATGGGCGCCCTTGAGGGAAGCGCCGTCCGTGCCGTCGGGCTTGGCCAGACCGTTTTGGGCGAGATCGGTTTTGGCAGGATTCGCTTCATCGCTGTCGCCGGCTTTGGCGGATTGCATCGCGGTGTCGTTGACACTTTCAACACCGGTGATTTCCGGCTTGGCGGTTTCGCTTTTCGCCGCGGTCTTCACGGGCTTGGCGGTATCCTTGGCCGCGACGGGCGGTCCCGCCGGGACTGTCTGGGCAGCGGCGGCCGTCACGATCGTTTCAGAGTCTTCAGCCTCGGCATCGCCAGGCTGCGCGGGCCCCTGCGGCGCGGTTTGCGGCGGGGTTTGTGTCTGCGCGATTTCGCCGGGCTGTGCCGGTGCGTCCATGACACCCGATTGCGGTACGCCCATGCCGGAAGCGGGCATGCCGGGCACCGCCGTTTCGACTATCGGCGTGGCGCCATCAATCTCGGTGTCTGCAATCGCGGTGTCTGTTTGTGCTTCCAGCACCGGGTCGGCCGGCACGGTGATGGCGGCTGGCGCGGGCGGCGGCAGCGCCTGCTGATCGGATACCGGTTGCGCGACGGAAGCGACTTGCTGGTCATCGGCCGTGCTCTCGCCGGCCTGGACCGTATCGTCCTTGTTCTTGTCTGAATCCTTGTCCTGCTTTGCGGGCTTGGCCGATACGGGCTGAGACGCCGTGCGAGCGGCGACATTGTTGTTTTGCTTTGTGTCATTCTGTTTGACATCATTCTGCTTAACGACAGGCTTGTCATCCGCCGACTTGTCGCCGGATTCCTTCGCATCTTTCCTGACCGCCTTGGCGGGATCCTTGGCCGTGGCCTCCATCAGCAATGCGAAGGGCGAAGCCGTGTCCGCCTTGTTGGCGCCCGCCTTATTGGCGTCGGCCTTGGCCTGCGGCGCGGGAATGTCCGCAGGAGAAATCGTCTGAGATGCCGCTGAAGCTCGCACGCAGGTCTTCCGATAAATGGTCCGCAAAAAATTTTGCTCGGGGAAGCAGACGCAAGGGCCGGGCCAATTGCAGTGACCTGCGATTTTGTTGATGTTTTTGAGAAAATTGGGTCGGCGGATCGCGTAAAGAGACGGGCAGGACCTGCCGGAGCGGCAAACTCTGCCGCGTGCGTGGCGGCCCCGAACGGTGTGAAAAGTCCTGAAAAGCGGGAAAAATGCCGAGCTTCACCCGGGGACCAAAGTGGCATGGGGCTTGCGACAGTTTGTGCGGAACATTGTATTCGGACGACAGACCGTGAGCCTGAACGGAATTGCCGCCAGTGCCATCAGCGCGCTCAAGACCAACAGCGCCGCTTTGGCTGTGGTCGCCAACAATGTCGCCAACTTGAACACCGAGGGCTACGCCCGCCGGATCGTCAATCAGCAGACCTTGAGCGCCGGCGGCCAGTTGATGGGCGTGGACATCGCCACCATCCAGCGCGTCAGCAATCAATTCCTGGTCCAGGAGCAGCTCGCGGCCAATGGCGCGGCCTCGCAATACGATACCATGGCCGGTCTGTTCTCCCAGTTGAACGGGCTCTTGGGCAGCCCCGGCGACAATCAGTCCCTGGCGACCCAGCTCACCAATCTGGCTGCCGCCTTCGCCACTGCTTCCCAGGCGCCCACCTCTAGCGCCGGCCGCACCGGGGTGATGAATGCGCTTAACAGCCTGGCCCAGACCTTTTCCGATGTCTCCGGCACGATTTCAGCGTTGCGCAGCCAGGTCGACCAGCAGGCGGTCAACTCGATCGCTTCCACCAATACGCTGATCAAGCAGGTCTATGACCTGAACATCCAGATCCGGGCGGCCACCGTTTCCGGCAGCGACCAGCCCTCCGCCATGATCGACCAGCGCGATGTGGTACTGGGCAATCTTGCTCAGGTGATGGGAATCAAGACCAGCACCAACGCCGATGGCAGCGTCAATGTTTCGACCGCCGACGGCGTCAACCTGGTGTCCAATACCTATGCCCAGCTGTCCTATTCCGGCAGCGCCCAGAACGGCACCTATAATACCATTACCATCCAAGATATGAATCCGGCCAATGGCCAGACAATCGGTTCGGCCTTCGCGCTGGACCCGCATCTTGACGGCGGTTCGCTGAAAGGCCTGATCGATATGCGCGATCAGGTGCTGGGCGGACTGTCGCAGACCTTGGGAAACCTGGCGCAGCACACCGCGCTGGCCTTCAACGCCCAGGCCAACGCCAATGCCGCCTATCCGCCGCCCACTGCCTTGGCTGGCCGCAACACGGGCTTGCTGTCGGCCGATAGCCTGAATTTCACCGGCAAGACCACCATCGCCGTCGCCAATTCTAGCGGCAATCTGGTGTCGCGGATCGATGTGGATTTCAATGCCGGGACCCTGAGGGTCGATGGCGGCGCGGCCGTCAGCATCGGCACCACCGTCGGCAGCTTTACCACCGCGCTGAACACGGCGCTGGGCGCGAACGGCAGCGCCAGTTTTTCCAATGGCCAGCTTTCCATCGCCGCCACCGGCAGCAATGGCATTCTGATTCAGGATGACGCGACCACGCCTTCGCTACGCGGCACCGCCGGCTTTTCACAATTTTTTGGCCTGAACGATATCTTCAAGTCCCAGGTGCCCTCGATCACCGCCACCGGCCTTTCGGCGGGCGATGCCAGCGGCATCGCGGCGGGTGGCGTGATCAGCATGTCGCTGAAGGGCCCGGACGGCGACGTCGTCAGGAATGTCAGCATCACCACCACCGCCGGCCAGACGGTGGGCAATATCGTGACGGCGCTGAACACCGCGATGGGCGGCGGTGCGACCTTCACCTTGAATTCGGACGGCTCGATCTCGACCGCCACCAGCGCCCTCTATCCCGGCTATACGCTGAACGTGACCGGCGACACCACCCAGCGCGGCACCACGGGCATGAGCTTCACCCAGATTTTCGGGATGGGCGCCAACGCGCAAGCCTCACAGGCGATCGGCTTTGCGCTGACGCCAGCGGTTAGCGCCAGTCCCGTGCGGTTGGGCTTTGCCAGTCCCGCCATCGCGCCCACCAGCGTGGCGGGCGACACCGTGGTGTCGGCGGGCGACAATGCCGGCGCCATCGCGCTGCAGAATGTGATCACCAAGACCCAGGCCTTCCAGGCCGCCGGCGGCATCGCCGCCCAGGCCACGTCGCTGTCGGATTATGCGGCGAGCTTCTATCAGAATGTCTCTACCCAATCGAATGCGGTGACCGCGAACCAGACCACCCAGGACGACCGGTTGAACGAGGCCAAGGCGCGGATCGCCTCCGATTCCGGCGTCAATCTGGATGAAGAGTTGACGGCGCTGACGACATACCAACAGGCCTATGCTGCGGGCGCGCGCCTGCTGAGCGTGGTCGACCAGATGTACCAGGCGCTGCTAGATATTCGCTAAGGACCCATGAGCCATGAGCATTGATCGCGTTTCCACCGCCGCTCAGACCGCCTTCTTTCTCAGCCAGATCCAGAATGCCGGTAGCGCATTGGACAAGGTGCAGGAACAGATCGCTTCGGGCAAGAACGCCAACACCTATGCCGGATTCGGCGACAAGGCCCAGGTTCTGACCGCGACGCTTGCCGCCAATGCGCGCAACGATGCCTATACCAACGCCACCAAGTTCGCCGTCACCCAGACCGATCTGCAGGATACCCAGTTGACCAGCCTGTCCAGCCTGGCGATGTCCCTGAAGAAAGCGGTCAGCGATGCCGTCGCCAACAATGACGGCACCACCCTGATGACCCAGGCGCAAAGTATTTTCGATCAGGCCGCCGCCATCCTAAATTCCAAGGACGCCAATGGCGACTACATCTATAGCGGCGGCAAAACCGACGTGCCGCCGGTGACGGTCGGCACCCTGGCGGGTCTGCAACCGCTGGCCAGCGCCGCAAATGCCTTTGCCAATGGCGATCTCAAGAAATCGGTGCAGGTGGCCGACGGGGTGACTGTCGGCTACAGCCTGACCGCTTCCGATATCGCCACCGGGCTGATGCAGGCGCTGAAGGATATCGCCGACTTCGACGCCACCGGCGCCGGAAATTTCAATGCGGCCACCACTCTCAGCGCGGCCCAGAACACTTTCCTGACGAATTCCATCAGCCAGGTCACGACGGTCAGCACCGATCTGAACGCCGTCACGGCGGCCAACGGCTATGTCTCCAACCGCCTGACCGACGCCCAGACCCAGCAAGCCTCCTTGGACACGCTGTACAAGCGTTTCACCTCCGATGTTCAGGACACCAACATGGCCGAGGCCGCCACAAGGCTGTCGCTGAACCAGACCCAGTTGCAGGCGGCGCTGCAGGTCACGGCGGGGCTGCACCAGCTTTCGCTGCTGAATTACCTGCCGATTTCGGGCTCCTGACCCTTAATCTTGCGCTTCTCCGGGGCCGGTCCTATAGCACCGGCCAAGATGACCCATTCCCTCAAGCCAGGAAGCCGCGTGGTCGCGGCCATGTCCGGAGGAGTCGACTCGTCCGTCACCGCCGCGTTGCTCAAGCGCCAAGGTTTCGACGTGGTGGGCATCACTTTGCAGCTTTATCCGGAAGACAAGACGCCCGCCCGCAAGGGCGCCTGCTGTGCCGGCGCCGACATCTATGATGCCAAGCGCGTGGCGCAGAGCATCGGCATTCCCCATTATGTGCTGGATTATGAAAGCCGCTTCCGCAAAGCCGTGATCGAGGATTTCGCCGAAAGCTATGCCAGGGGTGAGACGCCCATCCCCTGCGTGCGTTGCAATGAGCGGGTGAAGTTCGCCGATCTGTTGGACACCGCCCGCGCGTTGGGCGCCGAGGCCCTGGCCACCGGCCATTATGTCCGCCGCGTGGAAGGCCCAGACGGCGCGGAACTGCATGCGGCCGCCGACAATGCGCGGGACCAGAGCTATTTTCTTTTCGCCACCACCCAGGCGCAGCTCGACTATCTGCGCTTTCCTTTGGGCGGCATGGACAAGGGTTCGGTGCGCGCCATTGCCGCCGAGCTGGGGCTGGTCAATGCCGACAAGCCGGACAGCCAGGACATCTGCTTTGTGCCGGAAGGACGCTATACGGCCATCGTCAATCGCCTTAAGCCCGATGCGGCGCGGCCCGGCGATATCGTGGACCGGTCCGGGGAGGTGCTGGGCCGCCATGACGGCATCGCCAACTTCACCGTCGGCCAGCGCAAGGGCCTGAATCTTTCGGGCAATGCCGAGCCGCTTTTTGTGCTCAAGCTCGACCCGGTCAATGCAAAGGTGGTTGTGGGCCCGCGTGCGGCGCTGGACTCGTCGGCCATCACCTTGCGCCAGGTCAACTGGCTGGCGGCGCATGACGCGCCTTTCCCGGCGCGGGTCAAAGTGCGTTCCATGCGTCCGCCGGTGGCGGCCATGGTGACGCCGCTGGCTGACGGCGCGGCGCGGGTGGAACTGGCGGCGCCGGAAGGCGCCATCGCGCCCGGCCAGGCCTGTGTGTTCTACGATCCCGATGGCAGCCGTGTGTTGGGCGGCGGCTGGATCGCGGCGGCCGCATGAGCGCCGGCTTTCCGGGGCCAAACTTGACAGCTCAGGGCCCGCAACCCTACATCCCCGCCTCCGCGGCCCCTCCCTTGGTGCCGTCCGGTCTGGCACCGTAGCTCAGTGGTAGAGCAGGGGAATCATAATCCCTTGGTCGGCGGTTCAAATCCGTCCGGTGCTACCAATACTTAGGCAGTTAGAGCGTAATCCATTGTCTCGGTATTGTCTCGCGGCACTGGGCCAACGCAAAAAATTATGCCTTCCGACCAGCGCCCTGTGCATCCAGAACAGAGCGCCAGCTGCGCCTTATGAAAAATAAAGCCCTCAGTCCTAGGGCAGGGGATTAATAGGCAAACCTATTGACACCCAGGCTCGGCGCAATGGCATATCCATTTCGCAAGATGTGCGAAATGCACACATTGGCGAGCAAGAAAAAAGCCCGGAAAACCGGGAAAATGGTGGATTTTTCAAGGGGACGTCCGGGAGAGACCGGAAAAGGCAAGGGCCCGATCTCCGTTGCACCGGAAACCAGGCCCCGCAGCACCTAGGACGGGTTAGGGAGTGGAGTTGCACCACCGACCTTCCCCAAGGAAGGCGAGGACGCTCTATCTTACTGAGCTAACCTACGCCGTCCGTCAGTACTGGCCCCCGAGCCTCCAAAACGGCCGGGCACCAGCCGCAGAACCGTGCGCCCGGGTGGGAAGCAAGGAACGCGACATGGACGAAACAACTACTTCATCCGCTTACGGACAAGCCTGTTAGCCAACCGCCCACAGCTGTTTGATCATCCGGCACAGTTTCTAGCGCGTGAAACCAAGTTCTAGTAGGGGCGCGCAAAAACCCAACTATTCCGCCGCGATTGCGGCGGGGCGAAACAGCCCATCAATCTCGGGGTATCGAGGTTGATTCGGGTGCGTGGCCCAAAGTCGAAATTATGGTCAGCGAAGCCACCAAAACGCCCCTCAAACGGGTAACCAAAAACCAGCTTCCAGCTAGCCAACTGGTTAGGAATCCCCCCAAAATCCTGCTGCCTGTTGCGTATACCTGGGCGGGAACGGGGCTAGGGAGCGCGCATGAAAATCACATTTCAGGGATTCCAGCTTTTTGCTGGCGACGGAATTTCGCTCCCCGAGTTCGCAAAGGTGCTCATTGACCAATCGAGCGCTACCAAGGAACACAAATTTGCCGACCACGACCGCCTTTTTCTTTTCGAAGAAGATTCAGACAAGGATTTTTACACCGGGTTGCTGATCACGGCGAAAGATCAGAAGACTTTTCCGGAGTTACGAAAAAAGGGCGGCAAGCTAACTATCAAGATTTCTGAACTTGAGGCCGGTGCACGCTTGATGGATTTCAATTTCTTTGTTCTCAACAAGAAAGCCTTTTGCGGTGTATACTAACAGTATCATGCCTCCTGCAGCCCTCTTCGATTTGGTGTGTTCCTCCGCTACGGTTTTTGGAACCCCGAACGGAAGTTACGAATTGCAGCGAGGACCGCACAATTGGTCAAAGGCGGGAAGTCGGCGCTAAAGGCGGAGAAAGCCGCAAAGGAAACATTCAAGCGCAGTTTAAAGTTTGCTCTCTTTTATAAACCAGAGGACTATGCCGCGATCCTCAAGACGATGAACGCAATCAAGCGGTTTCAATTCGATGTTTCTACGGTGATCGCCCAACAACGAGTTTTCTCGCCGGACATCGATCTCAGGCGAGTGCAAGAAACGGTTTCCTTTGAGAAGCCTGACTCGGTTGACGATATAACCGACGCAATATCTTCATTCGTCAAGAAGAAGAAAATCGGGCGTGGCAAAGTCGTAGCAATTGACGCAGATGGCGAGTATCAAACAATTCATCTTGCCCAAAATATCGAAGGGTTTGGTGAATTTGATTTTGATGAAACGACGGCAAACCTGGAAACTGACGTGGAGGATTTTGCGAAGTCCCCTGTCATAAAGAACCTTCTTAAGACGGCGCGCAACAATAAGGACTTGTTCTTTTGATGCCGCAATTTGGTGCAAAGTGCTACTTGGCTTTGCTGTTCGTAGTCGCGTCGTCGATTGGCGGCGCAGCCTATTGGTTCCTTTCCATCGAAGATCTGGGAAAAGTTCTATTATTCTACCAAGGAAGTATGAGGCAGCCTCTTTTCGCCGGGCTTTTGACTGTGTCTGCATTTCTATTTTCATTGAAAACGTTCATCATTGTTACGATGAAAACAAACGTCTATGGCACTGATGAGTACAAGGCAAAGTGGGAAGAAAAGAAAAAGCTAAACTCAGAACTGAAGCGATATGCACCGCTTCGGAATTTTGCGCTCCTTTTATTTTTCGCCGTTCTTGTCTCGTTGATTGCCGCCATTTCCCAATTCACAATCGGTCTTCTCGATACGCCTCTTGCGGCGATTATCCCGCTTTCGCTTGCGGTATGGTCGATTTCAATGATTTTTGTTTCTCTCGTTTATCTTCAAGTAAACCTCAGAAGCTGGTTCAAGTTTTTAGATGAATCTTCCGGTTGAGAAGAAAGCCTGGAAACGAGTTTGTTGTAGTCAGCTTTTCAAATAGCGCCGGGAAATTGCGCGACTCCGTTTCTAGTTTGCGGAAGAAAATGTAAGCGGCTTCCGCATCATGGATGCCGCAAGCGTTAAGCCTCTGCCCAATGTGGGAATGGCCGTAAGGTTTGAGCCTTCTTTTAATTCGGCTCGGGTTGATTTTTGCCGCAAAATTATCGAGCTGCTCTTCCCACGCACTGCGAGCAAGACCGGCTCGTTTCTTCTTCTTGGCCGGGTCGCTATGAAATTTCTTCTGATAGTCATGAGGTAATTCCATACAAATTCATTCAGCCCAGTTTTGATTTCCAGAGAATGATAAGATGCGCCCCCTTTCCCCCGCGACGCGGAAGAAAAAGACGCAGATTTCCGTCGAACGATCCGCTGTGTTTCGGCTTGCGGAGCCTGCGCTGGAACGGCCTTATTAATGTCCCGCCGTTATACCCCCAGGACGGCACGAAAAAGCCCGCTGCTTCGAAAAGCGGCGGGCAGTCGGCGCTACCAAACGCGAAGAAACTATATCATGAGATGCAGACTCTTCGCGGTTTACGTTTGGTAGCATTACTTCACTTTAGCACACACCAGTTCGAATATTCTGGATCGTGTGGACAACCGGCGCGTGCCGTTTATCGACAGCTATAATGCCCAGAGCCCGCAGGGCCTTAGAAGTTAAGCCACGTTTTTATGAATGATGACGTCGAGTTTGAGCCACACATTGATCCTGCGCCGCCGGAATTAGAAATGTGGTGGCAAGAAAGTTCAGAAGAGTTTGAAGAGGAACCCGAGCACAATTCCGACGAGCGATGAAACAACTTCGACTCCTGTAGTATCAAACGCAAAGAGCTCCCTTACGGGAGCTCTCGCGATACCAGAAAAAGGAAGGAATCCGGCACACCAGCTTTCGCTGGCTAGTTCACTATATCATGATTGCTTATGGGGGCATGTCCGCACGGAATGTCCTTCCTGCTGACAATGCGAGCACTTCTGCGGCGCTCGCGATTTGGAACCTATAAAGAGATCCTGGATCTGGCGATCGATAGCGTCGCGCTGATCGAGGAGCTCCCTCACTTTCGCTGTATCGAAGTCCATGAAACACCTCCTTTGGAGACTTTGAATTATAGTCACGGCAGCTCGGCTGTAACCGTTCAGCATGAGTAGCTTTGAGCATACTCGTTCCGGCGCCGGCAGGTTCCACGCTCAGGTGGGGGCCAGTTTCACGTGGGACTCATCGCGGCACCCATTAAAAAGGGGGGGCAAAACGGTCTCCCCAGCGTCATCCGGATGCGCCCCTGGCTGAATGTCCGCTTTTGACGGCGGGTTCAATGGATGAGCGCAACACCTTCTAATCTGATGAGATAAGGAGGTAGGGCACATGGGACAGGTATCGCGGGTCTGGTTTACGCCGCAGCAGAAGGTCGAGCTCTGGGAGCGCTGGAAGAGTGGGCAATGCAT
>DATFEF010000029.1:0-25758 GCA_035251465.1 Rhizomicrobium sp.
CCCAACGTCCGCTTCCCACCATGATCTCGATGCCCTGCTCCAGCAGACGCAAGCCAAAGCCATCGAGCCCCAGCGGCATCAACACCACCGACAGCGCCGCCGCCGGCATCACCCAAAAGCCCATCACCGGCATGGCGATCAGATTGCCCAGCACGCCGTAATGGGTGGCGCGTTCGAAATAAAATAGGGCGTAAGGCAGGGTGACGAGACTGCCGATCAGGCTGGTCATCACCGTGCCATGGACATAGCGATACAGCGCGCCGCGCGGCGCCGCCCGCTCGCGCTGGCCTTCCCATTCCGCCACCGCCACCAGGCCGGCCACGGCCGCGAAAGACATCTGAAACCCCGGATCCGCGATCGATTCGGGCCGCAGCACCAGAAGGATCGCGGCCGCCAGCGCCAGCGACCGCATGGTCAGCGCCGGCCGATCCAGCAGCACCGCCAGCATCACGGTGGCGAACATCACAAAGGCCCGTACCGCCGACGGCGCCGCGCCGCTGATGGTCAAATAGAAAATAGAACCCGCCAGCGCACCCACCGCCGCCCATTTCTTGATCGGATAGTGCAGCACCAGCGCCGGTATCGCGGCCAGCAGGGCGCGCAACAGCCAAAAGATGCCGCCGCCCACCATCGCCATCTGCAATCCCGAGATGGCCAGGATATGCGCCAGGCCGGCATCGCGCAGCGCTTCCTCATCCTCCTCGGCTATGCCGCCGCGTTCGCCGGTGATCAGGGACGCGGCGATGCCGCCGGTGCTGCCGGGCAGCGCCGTCTGGATGCGCTGTGTCATCGCAAGGCGCAATCGTTCGACCGCATCGCCGATGCGTTGGCGAAAAGCCGGCGGATGCGCGGGGGGCACGGCGTGCGCCCTGCCATAGGCAAAACCCACCGCCCCGATGGATCGGAAATACAGACTCCGCCCCAGATCGTTGGCGCCCGGCTCGCTGGGTGCGGGCGGCGTATCCAGCCGCGCCGTCAAACTCAGCCAGTCGCCGGGCTGGAAATCCGCGCTCTGTTGCGTGCTTGGGGCACGCATCGCGATCCGTACCCGGCGCGGCAAAGGATCAAGCCCGCCGGAGCGGACTTCCTCCAACACCACCCGCACGCCTTTTTCGCGCGGCTCCAGCGACACCAGCCGTCCGGTGAGATGGACCACCGAACCGCGCTCCAACACCGGCGTGCGGATTTTGGTCTCACGCAATTTGGCCAGGCCAAAACCCAAGAACAGCGCCGCCAGCAAGGCCCAGAGGAACGCGAACCGCCAGCGTGCCCGCCCGATAATGGCCAAGGTTGCGGCGCCCCAGGTCAGGCCCAGCGCGATCCAGGCAAAGAGGATGGGCGGCTCGGCGGGAAGCGCGAAATAGGCCCCGGAACCGGCCCCAAGCGCCACCGGCAGCCACAGCGGCCAGCGATCACCTTCCGCTGCGAATTCACTTTGCAATAGCATTCACTTTGCCCCGGCGCCTCGCTTGTACTCGGCGCATTCGGAACTCAAATCGATCCACCGGATCGATTTGCCCCGCTACGCGGGTCGTTCCCCATTTGCCAAGGCCCCTGCACTACTCTAAGTCCCTGCCGATCATGGCTGAAAACACCAAACCCGTCCTGCGCTTCGCCCCCTCGCCCACAGGCATGCTGCATATCGGCGGCGCCCGCACCGCTTTGTTCAACTGGCTGTACGCCCGCCACACCGGCGGCACATTCCTTTTGCGGATCGAGGATACCGACCGCGAGCGCTCCACCCCCGAAGCGGTGGACGCCATTCTGGCTGGCATGCGCTGGATGGGGCTGAACTGGGACGGCGAGGTGATCTTTCAATTTGCCCGCGCCACCCGCCACCGCGAAGTGGCTGAAAAGCTTCTGGCCGAAGACAAGGCCTATCGCTGTTACGCCACGGCCGAAGAACTCACCCAAATGCGGGAAGAGCAAAAGGCGACGGGAAAACCGATGCGCTATGACGGGCGCTGGCGCGACCGTCATCCCGGCCCCGAACAGCAAGGCAAGCCATTTGTCGTGCGGCTCAAAGCCCGCCAGGACGGGGAAACCATCGTCCATGACATGGTGCTGGGCCATGTGCGCTTCGAAAACACCCAGCTGGACGACATGGTTCTGCTGCGCTCGGACGGCACCCCCACCTACATGCTGGCGGTGGTGGTGGACGATTTCGATATGGGCATTACCCATGTCATTCGCGGCGCCGACCATCTCAACAATGCCGCGCGTCAACTCCAATTGATCGAGGCCATGGGTGCGCCGGTGCCGGTCTATGGCCACCTGCCCCTGATCAACGGCCCCGACGGCGCCAAGCTTTCCAAGCGCCATGGCGCGCTCGCGGTCGGGGCCTATCGCGATATGGGCTATCTGCCTGAGACCATGCGCAACTATCTGCTGCGGCTGGGTTGGAGCCATGGCGATGACGAGATCATCTCCACCGCCCAGGCAATCGAATGGTTCAACCTGGACTCCATCGGCAAAAGCGCGGCACGGATGGATTACAAGAAGCTGGACAATCTCAACGGCCATTACATTCGTGAAAGCGCCGATGCGACTTTGGTGGCGGAAGTCACCGAATTTTTGTCGCGCGAGACGCCGCCGCGCGTCCTCGGCACGACCGCGCGCGCGCGTCTTCAGGCCGCCATGCCGTCGCTGAAAGAGCGGGCCAAGACCCTGGTCGAACTGAGCCAGGGCGCGGAATTCCTCTTCACCGACGGCCCCCGCGCCTTGGACGAAGCTGCCGCCAAGCTGCTTATGCCGCAGGCCCGCGCCCTCCTGGCCGAAACCCTGCCGGCGCTGGAAGCCACCGATTGGGGCGCCTCCGATCTGGAAGCCGCCGCGCGCGGCTTCGCGGACGCCAAAGGGCTCAAATTGGGCCAAGTGGCGCAGCCCTTGCGCGCCGCCCTGACCGGCAAGACCTCCTCGCCGCCTTTGTTCGAGATGCTGGCCCTGCTGGGACGGGAAGAATCCCTAATCCGGATAAGGGCTTACAGAGGGTGAAACCGTAACCTTTATCGTTATCAAACCACGTGACGAACCGTCAAAAGCGTGGCTTTATTGCAGTGCAAAATGGGGGAATTGGCCATGAGAGAAAGCAAGATCAAGCCCGCGGGAACCGCCAAGCTCAACTATGGCGGGAAGGATTATGAGTTCCCGGTCTTTGCCGGCAGCCAGGGCCCCAATGTCTTGGACATCCGCAAGCTTTACGACCAAGCGGACATCTTCACCTACGATCCCGGCTTCACCTCCACCGCCTCGACCGAATCCAACATCACCTTCATCGATGGCGACAAGGGTGTGTTGCAATATCGCGGCTATTCCATCGGCGATCTGGCCGAACATTCCAGCTTCCTGGAAAGCTGTTATCTGCTCCTTCATGGCGAACTGCCCAATGCCAGCCAGATGGACAAGTTCACCTACGCCATCACCCGCCACACCATGGTGCATGAGCAGCTGGCGACCTTCTTCCGCGGTTTCCGCCGCGACGCGCATCCGATGGCGATCATGTGCGGCGTGGTCGGCGCACTGTCGGCCTTCTATCACGACTCCACCGACATCACCGATCCCAAGCAGCGCGAGATCGCCAGCCACAGGCTGATCGCCAAGCTGCCGACCATCGCAGCCATGGCCTACAAATATCATATCGGCCAGCCCTTCGTGTATCCGCTCAACAAACTTGGCTATACCGAGAATTTCCTGCGCATGTGCTTCTCGGTTCCAGCCGAGGACTATGTCGTCAATCCGGTTCTGGCCAAGGCGCTGGACACCATCTTCATCCTGCATGCCGATCATGAGCAGAACGCCTCGACCTCGACGGTGCGGCTGGCGGGTTCGTCCGGCGCCAATCCGTTCGCCTGCATCGCGGCGGGCATTGCCTGCCTGTGGGGACCGGCGCATGGCGGCGCCAACGAGGCGGCGCTCAAGATGCTGGAAGAGATCGGCACCGTCGACCGGATTCCGGAATTCGTCGCCAAGGCCAAGGACAAGACCAGCAACTTCCGCCTGATGGGCTTTGGCCATCGTGTCTACAAGAATTACGATCCCCGCGCCAAGGCGATGCAGATCCAGTGCCATGCCGTGCTCAACGAGCTGGGCCTGCACAATGATCCGCTGCTGAAAGTGGCGATCGAGCTGGAAAAGGTGGCGCTCAGCGATCCCTATTTCATTGAGAAAAAACTCTATCCCAACATCGATTTCTATTCCGGCATTACTCTGAAGGCGCTGGGCTTCCCCACCTCCATGTTCACCGCTCTGTTCGCCCTGGCCCGCACCGTGGGCTGGATCGCGCAATGGAAGGAGATGCTGGAAGATCCGCACCAGAAGATCGGCCGCCCGCGCCAGATCTATACCGGGCCCACCGAACGCACCTATGTGCCGATGGCGAAGCGGAAATAAGATTTTCCTCTCCCCTTGAGGGAGAGGAAGAAAAATCACTGGGTTAGCGGAGCGGCAGCGACGCTCAACCCATTGATTTTTCAGGTGAGGGGTGAGTGGGACACGAACACCCCCTCACCAGCAAAATCTAAGCACTTAGCTTCGCATGCGCTTCGCTAAGCGCAAGATTTTGCGTCCTCTCCCACAAGGGGAGAGGGAAAGCCGATCAGCTCCAAGAGCGCCGTCGTCGCCTGGATGGCCCGTATTTGCAGATCATGACAGTTGGGATTTGATGAAAAATCCCAGCAGTGCCCGCCTCCACACCAGAATGAAGGCTGAAATTTACTCCAACTCCAATTCTTTTCGCTGCCACGGAGATGTCTGGGAATCGCGCCAAGCGCGCCAGCCCAAAGGTAGATCTGCCAACTCCGCAATGCTTGGGTCTAACTCTGCGATTTCTTGCAGACTAACTACGGCGGCATCGTTCTCATTCAAAGGCCTCGCACTGTGAAACTGCCAGCCTCCATCTGAAACATCATGGGACACGTGCGCTATCCAATCGCCGCCGAACACCACCCCTCGACTTGTAATGACTGCGACGTTCGGAGAGTCTTGAAATTCCCACTGCATAGTCGACATGTCCTAGGCAAGATTGTCGTCAAAATAGATATGAGTTGTGTACGCTGCTAACTCTTCTCCAAAAACTCCAGCAACACCCTTGCCGCCCGCAATGACGGCGCTTCGCCGTCCTCGCCCAGCAAGCGCCCGAATTCCTTCATCGCCTCCACTTGCGCTTCGCGCGCCGAAACATCGGTGAACAGCTTCGCCACCGCCAAGGCCAAATTCTCCGGCGTGGCGCGCGATTGCAGGAATTCCGGCACCGCCTCGCGGCCCAAAAGGATGTTAATCAAGGTGATGTGGGTCACCGTCATCAGAAATTTCGACAGGAAATAGGTCAGCCCGCCCACACGATAGCCCACCACCATCGGGGTATGGGCCAAGGCCAGTTCCGCCGTCACGGTGCCCGAGGCCGCCAGCGCCACATCGCACGCCTCGAAGGCGGCATACTTGTCGGCCTCGCCTTCCAAGATATGCAGCGGCGCCGGCCAGTCCGCGGTTGCCGCGCGCACTTTTGCCGCCACATGCGGCACGGTGGGAAGCACCGTCACCAGGCCTGGAATGATGCCGGCCAGCAAAGTCACCGCGCCATAAAACACCGGCAAAATGAAACGGATCTCGCTGGTGCGGCTGCCCGGCAAGACCGCCAGCAACGGCGCCTCCGGCGCGATGCCCAGCCGGGCGCGTAACTGATCCCCACCCGTCACCTTGGCCGCCCGCTCGATCACCGGGTGGCCGACAAAAGCGGCCTTCAAGCCGTACTTCTCGAAGAACGCCACCTCGAAAGGAAACAGCGCCAGCACAAGATCGAAATACCGCGCCATCGCCTTGGCGCGATAGGCGCGCGATGCCCAGACCTGGGGCGCGACATAATCCACTGTCCTAATCGAGGGATCGCGCTTTTTGATCGCACGCGCCACGCGGTGGGTGAAATCGGGACTGTCGATCACCACCACCACGTCCGGCTTGGTGCGAACCGCAAAATCCACCGCCTGCCGGACCCGGCGCAGAATGGCGGGAATGGCGGGCACCACCTCACGCAGGCCCATCACCGCGGTGTCGTTCAGCGGATACAGACTCTCCAATCCCTCGCGCGCCATCGCCAGCCCGCCCACGCCGGTGAACCGCACGCGATCGCCAGCCAATTGCTTGAGGCCAGCCATCAGCTGCGCGCCCAGCGCATCGCCCGACGGCTCGCCACATACCAGCATGATGTTCAAACTTTTTATCGGCATGCATATGCCCACGTTTTTATATGCGCGTCCGCGGGCGCGTCCGCGCGGGGCTCGCCGCACACCAGCATCACATTCAGCTGTTTCACGGTTTGACGCCGATCACGAACAGGCCCAGCCGGTCGGCCTCCGCCGCCACCGCCGCCTTGTCCAGGATCAGGGCGCTGCCGGCCTCCACCGCGATACCGGCCAGGAAGGCAGCATGGGCATTCTTCACCGTCTGCACACCAACCACCGGCATATCGGTCTTGGCGTCCTGAAGCGGTTTCAGCGCCTTGGCCAGCACGCCGCGCTTTTTCGCATGTGTGCCGCGCAGGCTTTCGCGCAAAACGGGAATGCGCAACAGCATGGCATCGGTGCCTTCCGCCGCTTCCACCGCCAAGGGCAGGCCATCGCACACCACTGCCGCCTGGCCGACATCCAGCGCGCCCAATGCATGCACGATCTTGAAAGCCCTTGCGATATCGCCGCGATGTTCGGCGTCCGGCGCAATCTTGCCCAGTACGCCTTCTTCCGCCACCAGCGCGGGCGCGGCCTGGGCGACACTGATGGCGGTCAATCCCGCATCCTCGCAGATGCCCACGATAAAGCGCAGCAGCGCGTCATCGCCCTGCTTTGCCGCCGCGATCGCCTTGGGCAACAACAGCATGCCCTTGGCGTCCAGCTTCATTTCGTTGAATTTGGGCCGGTCCACCCGCCCGCACAGCAACACCTCCTGCACGCCATGGTCCTTGAAGGCCTTGATGATGCGCCCCGGTTCGCCCGGCGAGAGAAACTCATGATGAAAGGCGTTGGTCCAATCCTCGACCACACTGCCCAGCAGCGCCACGACATAGATCTCGCGGCCTGCCGCCTTGGCCGCCTGGGCCACCGCGCGTGGCAGCTCGCCTCCGCCTGCGATCAGACCTAAGGTGCTCAAACAGTCTCTCCGCCGCGCCGCCGCGCCAGGCACAATTGCTGTTTGGCGTCGGCCAGGATGAAATCCACTATCTCGCCGACTTCCGCCACGCCGGCATACTTCTCCTTCGCGGCGCGGGCGCGATCCGTCACGCAGCCGCCTTCGCCGTAAAACACCGAACGGAAAGTCGCGCGTAAGGCGTTGATGGTGTCGCGGGAAAGTCCGCGCCGTTTCAGCCCGATCAGGTTGAGTCCTGCCAGTTCCACATGATCGCCGAACGCCATGGCATAGGGGATCACATCGCGGTTGACGCCGGTCAGCCCGCCGATCATGGCGCCCTTGCCGACCCGGCAGAATTGCTGGACCGCCGCCAGCCCGCCAAAGATCACGCCGTCGCCGATCAGGGCATGGCCGCCCAGCGCCACCGAATTGGCGAAGGTGACGCCCTCGCCCACCAGGCAATCGTGCCCGACATGGGAATTGGCCATGAAATAGCCGCGGGCGCCGACTTTGGTCAGCCCGCCGCCCTTGCCGCTGCCCACATGCATCGAAACCATTTCGCGCAGCACGCAATCGGCGCCGATCTCCAGCCGTCCGCCGGCGAAATCATTGCCGCGGATCTGGGCATCGCCCCCCACCGCCACGCCGGGATAGAGATCGCAGCGCGCGCCGATCCTTGTGATGCCGGTCACCGAGACATGCGAGCGCAGCCGCACGCCCTCTTCCAGCACCGCGCGGGGGCCGATATGGCAAAAAGGACCGATTTCGGCACCAGCACCGATCACCGCGCCGTCTTCCACCACCGAGGTGGGATGCACGCTCATCCGGAGGCGCCGTCATGGATCATGGCGCTGAACTCCGCTTCGGCACAAAGCGTGTCGCCGACAAAAGCCTGGCCTTCGAATTTCCACACCGGGCCGCGCTGCGCCAGCTTCTTGACCGGCATGCGCAGCAGATCGCCGGGCACCACCGGTTTGCGAAACCGCGCCTTCTCGATGGTGAGAAAATAGACCGCCGGTCCTGTCTTTCCGCTGACGCTGTGCACCACCAGCGCGCCCGCGGTCTGCGCCATGGCCTCGACGATCAAAACGCCCGGCATCACCGCCCGCTCGGGAAAATGCCCCATGAAATAGGGCTCGTTGATGCTCACCGCCTTGTAACCGGTGGCGCTTTCGCGCGGCACGATGTCGGCCAGCTTTTCCACCAGCAGCATCGGCGGGCGGTGCGGCAGAAGCTGCTTGATCTGCTCGACGTCCAATATAGCACTGTCAGTCATTGTCGTTCTGCTTACGGGGCTTGGCCAATCGCGCCAGCGCGTGAATCTCCCGGGCCCATTCTCTTACAGGTTTCGCGGGCGCCCCGCCATAATCCCGCCCGCCCTCCAGAAAGAAAGCGGAGCCGGTTCCGGCGCGCGCGCCCATCCGCGCCTTGGCGCCGACCCGTGTGTGATCGCCCAGGCCCACCTGGCCGGCCAGCACCACGCCGTCCTCCAGAACCACGCTGCCCGCAAGTCCGGTCTGGCCCGCGATCACGCAACGGCGCCCGATCTGGCAGTTGTGGCCGATCATCACCAGGTTATCGAGTTTGCTGCCTTCACCGATCACCGTGTCGCCCAGAGCGCCGCGGTCGATGGTGGTGGCCGATCCGATCTCGACATCGTCCTGCACGATGACGCGACCCAGTTGGGGAATCTTAAGATAGTCCTCGCCGGTGGTGGCGAAACCGAAACCGGGCTGGCCGATATGAGCCCCAGGCAGGATGATGACGCGGTCGCCGATATAGGAATGGCTGATGGTGACGCCGGCGCCGATCTCGCAATGGCGCCCGACCGCGACACCGGGGCCGATCGCCGTGCCGGGCCCCAGTCTTGTGCCGTCGCCGATTTCCGCAAGCGGGGCGATGACCACATGAGGCGCGATCTCGACATCGCGGCCGATCTTGGCATCGGCGGAAATCGCGCCTGTCTGCGGCCAGCGCGGCTGGGAATGTTCCGGATAGAAAAGCGCCGCGATGGCCGCGAAGGCACGGCCGACCGAAGTCACTTCCACGACCGTCATCCCGGCTGGGGCGGATGGACACTTGCCGCCTCTTTCCGAAGACGGCACCAGACAGAGACCGGCCTTTGAGACCGCAAAGCTGTCGCGCAATCCGCGCGCGCCGGAATAGAAGGCCACATGGCGCGGGCCCGCGCCGCCCAGGTCGGCAAGATCGTACAGCAGCTGCGCGCCGTCGCTTCCGGGAGGGCGCGCAATACCGGTTTTTTCGCAAATCTGCGCCAGCGAGAAGGGCCCAAGATTTTTGAAAAAACGGGGATCGGCCATCTGGGACCTTTGGCGCCGGCGCTATTTCTTGGGCGCCGAGGGCGGCGGCGCGTTGAGATTGACCTTGATCGCCGGCAGCTTCTGGTTCAGCCGGTTGATGGCCTCACCGGTGATATCGAAACCCGACGCATTGGCGAACACCACCGCCTGCTTGTCCAGCACCAGATTGGCGCCGCGTTCCTTTACCAGCTGCTGGAGGATCGGGCCCAAGGTCTGTTCCATGGTCTGGCGGGCCTGGGCAAAACCGGCCTTGAGCTGGTCGTCCTTGCGCTGGGCGGTGTTTTGCAGCGACCGCTCTTTGGCCTGAAAGGCCTCAAGCCGCTTTTGCTTCACATCGGGCGCCAGGATCGCCACCTGCTGTTGCAGCGCCCGGCCTTCGGCCTGCAGCGCCCGGCCCTGGCCCTGCAGATCGGCCTTGGCTTGATTGGCATAGGCCTGCATCTGGCGGGCGATGTCCTGGCCGACCTTGGAGAATTGCAGGATTGCGGCGCGGTCAAGCACCACGATCTTGGCTTGGGGCGGATCGGCCAGCACGGGCGTAACCGATAGAGCGAGAGCCGCGAGTGCGAGCTTGAGCGTTGTTCTGGTCATCTTACTACCCTCCGGTGGCAGTGCTGAAGTGAATGATCTGGGGACGGTCATAATAGGTTTTCATATAGGGCAGGCCTAGGTCGATCTGAACCGGGCCGAACGGCGATTTCCAGCTGACGCTGATGCCGGCCGAGCCGCGGAAGGCCAGATTGTCCTTCACACAGGTGCCGACACCGGAATATTGCGCCCCGGTGCATTGGCGGAAGCCGCTGAGATTGTCCAGCCGGCCCATGGTGCCGAAATCGGTGAACAGCGAAAGCCCCACGCCATAGCTCTCGGGCAACAGCGAGGGAAAGCGCATCTGCGCGCTGCCGATGGCGCGCACCGTGCCGCCCAAGGCGCCAGTATTGCTGGTGGCGACGATATCGCGCGGACCGATACCCGCCAGCGAGAAACCGCGGAAGGTATCGCCGCCGTCGAAGAAGCGCTCGTTGAACGGCACCTGCGCGCCGTCATAACCGGTGATATAGCCCAGCTTCGCGCTCAGGCTCGCCACGATCGCGCCATCCAGCATGGGCGTATAGGTGGCAGCGACGGCTTCGGTTTTCGTGAATTTTAGGTTGCCGCCGAACCCGGCAAATTGCTGCGAGAAAGAGAAGGTCGATCCCGCGGTCGGTTTGCGAAAATCGTCCAGATCGGCATAGGAATAGGTGAAAGCCATGATCGAGCCGTATAACGAGCCCGCCGCCAGTTGAACGTCCAGCGGCGCGCCGGCATAGGGGCGCACTTCCTCGATCTTATATTGGTAGCTTAGCGACACCGTACTGTATTCCGAGATCGGAAAACCCATCCGCAAGGTCGCGCCTTTGGTGTTGCTCTGGAAGGTCGCCTGATCGAAATTGGTCTGGCTCTGATAGATATCGAATCCGGCCGCCAGCTCCCGGTCCAGGAAATAGGGTTCGGTGAAGCTGAATATCGCCTGCTTGGTGATGTAGGAGGCTTGCACCGACACCCGCAGCGACTGCCCGCGCCCGAACCAGTTGGTGTCGGTATAGCTGACTTCGCCGAGCAGCGAGGTATAGGAGGAATAGCCCAGACCCACCTGCAGCGCCGCGGTCGACTGTTCTTCGACATTGACGGTCAGGTTGGTGCGGTCGGGCTGGCTACCGGGCACATTCTTGACGTCCACGGTCTTGAAGAATCCCAGGCCGCGGATGCGGGTGCGCGAACGATCGATCAACACGCGGTTGAAGGCGTCGCCTTCCTGCAGGCGGAACTGGCGGCGGATGATCTTGTCCAGGGTGCGGGTATTGCCCGCGATATTGATCTTTTCGATATAGACGCGCGGGCCCTGCACGATCTCGAAACCCAGATCGACGGTCTTGGTCTTGGGATTGCCCTTGAGACGGGGACGGACGTCGGCAAAGGCATAGCCCTTGGTGCCGGCGGCGTTGGTCAACGCCTCGATCGCCTTTTGCACCTGGTCCTGGGAATAGATCTCGCCTTTTTTCACATCCACCAGCGGGCGCAGTTGGGAGGCAGGCAATTCGGCGATCTTGGAATCGATATTGATTTCGCCGAAACGATAACGGACACCCTCCTCCACCGTGAAATTGATGTAGAAGCTCTCGCGGTCCGGGGTGAGCTGCGCCACCGCGCTCAGAACCTTGAAGTCTTTATAGCCGCGATTGACGTAATAGCGGCGCAGCGACTCGCGGTCGAATTGCAGCCGGTCGGGATCGTAATTGTCGTTGGAAGCGAGGAATTTCCACCAACGGCTTTCCTCGGTGGCGACCTGGCCCCTCAAGGTATCGCTGTCATAGACCTTGTTGCCGATGAAATTGATCTTGCTGACCCCGGTGGTGGGACCGTCGGTGATCGAGAAGAGCAGATCGACGCGGTTCTGGGGGCGCTGGATGATCTGCGGATCGACGCGGGCGGCGAATTTGCCGTTGCGGCGATAGAGTTCGATGATGCGCTGGACATCGGCCTGGACCTTGGCGCGGGTGAAGACGGCGCGCGGCTTGATCTGGACTTCCTTGGTGAGGTCCTTGTCCGAGACCTTGGAATTGCCCTCGAACACCACCTGATTGACGATGGGGTTCTCGGTGACGCGGATGGTCAAGGTGCCGGTGGCGCCGTCAAAGCTGGTCTTGACGTCGGAAAACAGCCCGGTCGCGGTCAGCGCCTTCAGCGCCGCGTCGACATCGGCGGCGGTGTAATTGTCGCCTTCGCGCACCCCCACATAGGTGAGCACGGTCCCGGCTTCGACCCGCTGGGTTCCGCGCACCACGATATGCTGGATGACACGGGGGGCCTCGGCGGCGGGCGCCGCCAATTGCCCGGCCGGATTGGCGGCGGCGGCGGCATCGGCATTGCTGGGCGCCTGCTGGTTCAGTTGCTTGGCGCGATCAGCGGCGCCGGGCCTCAGCTGCGCCCAAGCGGAATTGGAGGCTGGGATGGACGCCAGCGCCAAACAGACACTCGCGGAGGTCGCGCGCAACAACCTGCTTCTAAGGCGCAAGATCCGCATCCCGGTTTTTCGCCAACTCGTCTTTTGGGGCGCAGGCTAGGCGCGGCCCGGTTTTCAGAAAAGATTCAGCCGGACCAGGTCATTCCAGGTCGTCAGGAGCATCAGCCCCAGAACCAAAACCAGCCCAAGCCGAAATCCAACGTCCTGGGCCCGCGCACCAAGCGGACGCCCCAAAACAGCCTCGCATGCATAGTACAGAAGATGCCCCCCGTCGAGGAGCGGAATCGGAAAAAGATTGGCCAACCCGATGCTTACAGAAAGTACAGCCACCAGATTGAGCAAGGCCAGAAAGCCGAAATCCGCCACCTGGCGGGTCATTTTGGCGATTCCCACCGGCCCGCTGAGCTGATCGGCCGAGGCATGGCCCCGGATCATCTGACCCACGCCCAGAATCGTGCCCCTGGTGATATTCCAGGTTTCCGAGCAGGCGGCGGCAAAAGCCCCCACCGGCCCATACCGTTCATGCACCACCGGGGCATGTGGGTCGGGGCGAACGCCGATCACCATCTGGCTGGTATTGTTGCCCAGCACGTCGCGGGCCTTCATCAGCCGGGGCGTGACCTGGATGGTCATATCCTGCCCGGCCCGGCGGATGCCGACGGCCAGCGGCGCGCCACCACTGACCGAGATGATCTGGGGCAATTGCTGAAAATCGGTGATGGCGGTGTTGTCGATCCGGGTGACCAGATCGCCGGTCTTGATGCCCGCCGCCTCGGCGGGACTGCCCTGCGTGACCTGCCCGATCACCGGCGTGATGACGGTGCGGCCGGCATACAGCGACAGGCCTGTCAAAATCACGATGGCCAGAATGAAATTGGCCAAAGGTCCGCTGGCGGCAACCCAGGCGCGCTGGTGCAGGGGCTTGAGCTGCAACGCGCCCTTGCGCTCCTCGGCGCTCATATGCGCGGCGGCTTCGGTATCGGGGCGCGAGGCGGCGTCGGCATCACCGGCGAATTTCACATAGCCGCCGATGGGCAGCCAGCTCACCTTCCAACGGGTGCCGCGCCGGTCGGTCCAGCCGAATATCTCCTTGCCGAAGCCGACCGAGAAGACCTCCACCGTCACGCCGAAATAGCGCGCCACCAGGAAGTGGCCCAGCTCATGGAAGAACACCACCAGGGTGATGACAAAAAGAAAGGCGGGCAGGCCCAGCGGGGTCCAGGAAATCAGGCCGTGAATCGCGTCCAACATCTATGTTCCCACTCTCTGGCAGATTTCCTCCGCCAACAGACGCGCGCGGGCATCTATGCCCAGCACGCTTTGCAAATCCCCAGCGATCCCGTTGCTGCCGACATCCTGGTCCAGCGCGGCGGCGACCACGCGGGGGATGTCGAGAAATCCGATGCGGCGGTCCAGGAAGGCCTGGACCGCGATCTCGTTGGCGGCGTTGAGCACCGTCGGCGCCAGTCCGCCCGAACGCATCGAATCGATGGCAAGATTGAGCGCGGGAAACCGGTCATGCGCCGGCTGCTGGAACACCAGGCTCCCCAGGGCCGCCAGATCCAGACGCCGCGATGGCGAGGGAATGCGGCGCGGCCAGCCCAGGGCATGGGCAATCGGCGTGCGCATGTCCGGCGCCGACAGATGCGCCATGGTGGTGCCGTCCTCATAGCTCACCAGGCAATGCACGATGGACTGGGGATGCACCACCACGGCCAGTTTTTCCGGCGGCAAGGCAAAAAGGAAATGCGCCTCGATCAGTTCCAGTCCCTTGTTCATCAGGGTGGCGCTGTCCAGCGAGATCTTGCGGCCCATCGCCCAATTGGGATGGGCGACGGCCTCTTCCACCGTGGCGGCGCGCATGCGCTCCAAGGTCCAGTCGCGGAACGGCCCGCCCGAGGCGGTGATGGTGACCAGGTCGGCCTCGGAGGCATCGCCAGAACCCAGCACCTGGAAGATGGCGTTATGTTCGCTGTCCACCGGCAGGATCTGGGCACCGGATTTTTCGATGGCGGCGCGGAACACCGCCCCCGCCGCCACCACGCATTCCTTGTTGGCCAGCGCCACCACCACGCCGCGCGCGATGGCCGCCAGCGCCGGTTCGATCGCCGCCGCGCCCATGATGGCGACCATCACAAAATCGCTTTCGCGCGCGCCCGCCTCGATCACCGCCCGGCGACCCGCCGCCACCGCGATGCCGGTGCCGGCCAGACCGGCTTTCAATTCGCCAAACAATTGTTCGTTGCCGATCACCGCCAGCTTGGGCTTCATCGCCTTGGCTTGCTCGATCAGGGTTTTGACATTCTCCCCCGCGGTCAAGGCGGTGATGGGAAATGCATCGGCGCCATGCAATTTGCGGACATGGGCGATCACGTCCAGGGTGTTGACGCCGATCGAGCCGGTGGAGCCCAGCACGGTGACGGTTCGCGCCAGGACCTCGTCCATCGGCGGCAATTCGTCGAAAATCCGGGTGGCGGCGATGGGCATCAGACCCGCCCTCCGAACAAAGGATTGAAGTGGAAACCGAACACCAGCACCGCCATCACGATGCTGGCGGCGAACAGCGAATCCACGCGATCCAGGATCCCGCCATGGCCGGGGATCAGTCCGCCGGAATTCTTGAGGCCGAAGCGGCGCTTCACCAAGCTTTCGAACAAGTCGCCGGCATGGGCGACAAAACTGAAGGCGAAGGCGAACAGCATTGCCGTTTCGGCATCGAATCCGAACAAGGCGATGTAGAGACCGTAAACCATCGCGGCCGTGATACTGCCGCCAAGAGTACCCGCCCAGGTTTTGCCGGGCGACAGGCGCGGCGCGATCTTGGGGCCGCCAAGCAATTTTCCGAATACCAGCGCGCCGGTGTCGGTGGCCCAGACGATCATGAACAGGCCCAGCACGATCAGCGCCGGCTGCAGTGGAAACACCCGCAAAGCCACCAACGCCATGGACGGCAGGCCGATATAGAGCACCCCACCCGCATGCCAGAACGGATTGTCGTCATTCCGGCTGGCCCAGATATAAGAAGCGACAATCCCCAGCACCAAGCAGGCGAAAGCCGCGGGCACAATCCGCAGCACGATGGCCGTCAAGGCGCAGGCGGTGGTGGCGCCGGTGATGATGGTCTGGATATGAAGCGCCTGGCGGTCGATCTCGGCGGCTTTGGCGGGCGAGCGCACCATGCGATGCCATTCGCGCGCCGCCAGCAAGGTCATCAAGACGGTGATGGCGGCGAACAGTTCCGGCCAGGGCGAAAGCGCCAAACCTATCGCCACCACCGCCAAGAACACGCCGAACAAGAGCCGCAGCACGCCTTCGCCGATGCTGTGATCCTGCGCGGATTGTTGCTGGCTCATGGTCACGCCACGGCTTCCGAATCCAGCGCGCCGAAGCGGCGTTCCCGCGCGGCAAACTGGTTCAGCGCCGCCGTCAGCGCGGCGCGGTCGAAATCCGGCCACAGCGTGTCCAGGAACAGAAGCTCGGCATAGGCCGATTGCCAGAGCAGGAAGTTCGACAAGCGGTGCTCGCCGCTGGTGCGGATCACCAGGTCGGGCGCCGGCAGCGCGCTGGTGAACAGGCGGGTGGCGAACAGTTCCGGCGTGATGGTCTCCGGGTCCAGCCGTCCGTCCTTGGCGGCGCGCGCCAGTTCCTGGGCGGCGGCGGCGATCTCTTCCTGTCCGCCATAGTCGAAGGCGAAGGTCAGGTTCATGCCGTCATTCTTGGCGGTGCGGCTTTCGGAATCCTGGATCATCTGCTGGATGTCGGCGGCAACGCGGCCGCGATGACCGATGATGCGCATGCGGACATTACGCTCGACCAGCTCATCCATGTCGCTGCGGAAATAGGCGCGGAACAGGCCCATCAAGGCGCCCACTTCGGTCTTGGGCCGCTTCCAATTCTCGCTGGAAAAGGCGAACAGCGTGAGGTTCTCCAGCCCCATGTCGCAACCCGCGCGCACCGTCTCGCGCACCGCGTTCATCCCGGCATAGTGACCGGCCTCGCGCGGCAGATAGCGCTTCTTCGCCCAGCGGCCGTTGCCATCCATGATGATGGCGACATGCTTGGGAAGCGGGGTGGGCAACTCGGGCAAATCCGTCATACCTGCATGATTTCCTGCTCTTTGGCATGGAGCGCATCATCGATGTTCTTAATATGGACGTCAGTCAGCTTCTGCAGCTCCTCGCCCTTGGTGTGTTGCTCGTCCTGGCTGATCTTGTGATCCTTTTCCAGCTTCTTGAGCAGGTCCATGCCGTCGCGCCGCACATTGCGCACCGCGACGCGGGCGGCCTCGGCATATTTGGCCGCCAGCTTGGAGAGTTCCTTGCGGCGTTCCTGGTTGAGTTCGGGCAGCGGAATGCGCAGCAGCTGGCCGTCCATCTGCGGATTGAGTCCCAGGCCGGCATCGCGGATCGCCTTGTCCACCGCCTTGGCCAGGCCCTTGTCCCACACCTGCACCGTGATCATGCGGGCTTCGGGGGTGGCGATGCTGCCCACCTGATTGATCGGCACGGCATTGCCATAGGCCTCGACCTTGACGGGATCCAGCAGCGCCGCGCTGGCCCGCCCCGTGCGCAGCCCCCCCAATTCGCCTTTCAGAGTGGCGATTGCGCCGTCCATGCGGCGGCTCAGTTCATCCTTGCTGTAAACGTCAGCCATCCGTGTCGCTCCCTAGTCCCCCGACAAGGCCAGATTACCTTAAGACCCCGGCCCTGCTTTATTTTTCTTCGATAATGGTTGCCCGGCCCTCGCCCCGCAGGACCTTGGCCAAACCGCCCGGTTCACCTAGGGAAAATACCAGGATCGGGATGCGGTTTTCCCGGGATAGCGAGATGGCGGCTGCATCCATAACTTGAAGATTCTGGGCTAACACCTCGTGATAACTCAAGGAATCATAACGCTTGGCGCCCGGATCCTTCTTGGGATCGGCACTATAGACCCCGTCGACCTGGGTGGCCTTCAACAAAGCATTGCAGCTCATTTCAGCCGCCCGCAGCGCCGCCGCCGTGTCGGTGGTGAAAAAGGGATTGCCGGTGCCCGCGCCAAAGATCACCACCCGGCCCTTTTCCATATGCCGGATCGCCCGGCGCCGGATATAGGGCTCGCAGACATTGTTCATGGCGATGGCCGACTGGACGCGGCTGGCCAGCCCCACCCGCTCCAGCCCGGCTTGCAAGGCCAGGGCATTCATCACCGTGGCCAGCATGCCCATGTAATCGGCGGTGGAACGGTCGATGCCCTTGGCCGAACCGGCCAGCCCGCGAAAAATATTGCCGCCGCCCACCACCATGCAGATCTGGGTGCCGGCGTGGTGGGCTTCTTTCACATCCTGGGCGATGCGGTCCACGACATCGATATCGATGCCGAAACTGCCGGAGCCCATCAACGCCTCGCCGGAGACCTTGAGCAGAACCCGGCGGTATTTCGGCGTGGCGGTCATTTTACCCTCTTGCTCCGACGTGACCCTCCCCTTGAGGGAGGGTCGAAATCTTCTCAAGCAGCGCGAGAGAAGATTTCGGGGAGGGGTCAGGCCACCGGCATAGGCGTGGCATCACCCCCTCCCCGAAAATGCCTTCGGCATTTTCGACCCTCCCTCAAGGGGAGGGTGAAACTCATACGCGCTTCAACGGCCGCCCGCCATCTGGGCGACTTCGTCGGCGAAATCGCCTTGCGCCTTCTCGATGCCCTCGCCCACCTGGAAGCGGACAAAGCCCTCGATCTCGACCGGCGCGCCAAGATCCTTGGACGCCTTTTCGATCAGCTTGGCGATCTGGGTTTCGCCGTCGATCACGAAGGTCTGCTGCATCAGCACCGTCTCTTCGTAATATTTGCGCATCCGCCCTTCCATCATTTTCTCGACCACCGCTTCCGGCTTGCCGGACTGCAAGGCGAGATCCTTCTGGATGGCATATTCGCGGTCGACCACCTCTTTGGACATATGCGCCTGGGTCAGCGCCAGCGGCGCGGCGGCGGCGACATGCATGGCGAGCTGCTTGGCCAGGCCCGCAAGCTTGTCCTTGTCGGCGGTGGATTTGAGGCCCACCAGTACGCCGATCTTGCCCAATTCGGGTGAAGCCGGATTGTGCACATAGGCAGCCACCACGCCGGGATTGACCGACAAAGCGGCGGTGCGCCGCACCGACATATTCTCGCCGATCTTGGCGACCAATTCCGTCAGGATCTGCTGCACGCTGGACGAGCCCATGGGTGCGGCCAGCAGCTTCTCCAGGTCGCCGCCTTCCTTCAGCGCCAGCCGGGAAGCGTCCGTGACGAAGCTCTTGAACTCCTCATTGCGGGCAACGAAGTCGGTCTCGGCATTGACTTCCAACAGCACGCCGGTGTTCGCGTCCACCGCCACGCCCACCAGGCCTTCGGCGGCAGCACGGCCGGCCTTTTTGGCGGCCTTGGAGATGCCTTTCTTGCGCAGCCAATCGATGGCGGCTTCCATGTCGCCACCCGTTTCGTTGAGGGCGTTCTTGCAATCCATCATGCCCGCGCCGGTCTTGTCGCGCAGGTCCTTCACCATGGAAGCGGTGATATTGGCCATGTCAGTCTCCATCTGGGCCCGATCGCGCCCGCCTCTTTACGCGAAAGAGGGTGAACGCGTTCAGGCTGCATAAGTGTAACGCTTAGGCGGTCGCCGGTTCGGCTTCGCTGACCTGCGCGCCGGTGTCCACGATCTCTTCGGCCGCGCCAAGATCCACGCCGGCGGCGGTCTGGCTCTGGCCAAGGCCGTCGATCACCGCACGGGCCGCCAGGTCGCAATATAGCGCGATGGCGCGGGCGGCGTCGTCATTGCCGGGAATCGGGAAGGCGATGCCGTCGGGATCGCTGTTGGAGTCCAGCACCGCCATGACCGGAATGCCCAGCTTGCGGGCCTCGGCAATGGCGATGGCCTCCTTATTGGTGTCGACCACGAACAGCAGGTTGGGCACGCCGCCCATTTCCTTGATGCCGCCCAGCGAGCGTTCCAGCTTGTCCTGCTCGCGCAGGAGGCCCAACAGTTCCTTCTTGGTCAGGCCGGACTCGCCGGCGCTGGTTAGCGTCTCTTCGATGGTGCGCAGGCGGCGGATCGAATGGGAGATGGTCTGCCAGTTGGTCAAGGTGCCGCCCAACCAGCGATGATTGACGTAATACTGGGCGCAGCGCTTGGCGGCCGCGGCGATCGGCTCGCTGGCCTGGCGCTTGGTGCCCACGAACAGGATGCGTCCGCCGCCGGCGGCGACTTCGCGCAAAGTCACCAGGGCGCGGTGCAACAACGGCACGGTCTGGGTGAGGTCGAGAATGTGGATGTCGTTGCGCTGCCCATAGATGTAGGACGCCATCTTCGGGTTCCAGCGCTGCTGGCGGTGGCCGAAATGGGCGCCGGACTCGAGCAGTTGGCGCATGGAAAATTCTGGCAAAGCCATAAGTTCAGTCTCCTTTACCGGTTGGCCAGATGCGGGGATTACCTCCTTGGAGGCACCGGACGGCGACGGCAGAACACCTGCCGAAAGCCATCCCCGCATGCGAGATGGCGGGCTTATAGGGGGTGATATCCCCGTAGGCAAGGCGGAAAACCGGGCATTTTACCTTTCCGAAGGGATGCCCGGGCTACAAGCGCCAGGAACTTTCGCGATGTCCCTCGATGTCCCGGTTTTTGGCTGTTTTTATGTCCTCCGCCCTCCTTTCCCGGGGAGATTGGCTGACAACCGAACGAATCCGCCGGATCGGCATCGTTTTTGCCGTCATGGCACTGATCGTGCTCGGGGGCGATGCCTGGCTTCGCTCCACCCACGGTGTGACGGATGCGGACGGCCAGCAGCTGGGCCGGGATTTCATAAACTACTGGGCCGGCGCCCATCTGGCAGCCCACGGCGAAGCGGTCCGCGTCTACGATATTAACGGCTTTCTGGAGTATCAGCGCAGCCAAACCGCGCCGAACGCGGATTTCAAATGGTATTCCTATCCGCCCACCGCACTGGTCCTGAGCCTGCCGCTGGCAGGGCTGGATTTTATACCCGCTCTGGTCTTTTGGCTTTTGTCGGGCGTCGTGATTTGCGCGATCCTGTTGGCGCGCAATCTGGGCTGGCGCGGGGCGCTGCTGACAGCGTTCGCCACACCCGCGTCCCTATTGAATGCTCTCTCCGGCCAGAACGGACAGTTCACCGCCGCGCTTCTTTGCGGAGGAATCCTTTTTCTCGAACGCCGACCGTGGCTGGCGGGCCTGCTGTTCGGGACGCTGTGCTTCAAGCCGCATCTGGCGATCCTGATCCCTATCGCACTTGCGGCTGACGGCCGCTGGCGTGCCTTCGCCGCCGCGGGGCTGACAGCACTAGCGATTTGCGGGAGCGCCTTCCTTCTCGGCCCGGATGTCTGGACCGCTTTCCTGAAGAACGCGCCGCTCAACGCCAGAGTGCTGGAAATCGGAGATTCCATGTGGCACCGCATGCCGACCATGTTCGCAACCGTACGTCTTGTGGGCGGCAGCATCGGTGCCGCGTATGGAGTACAGGCCGTATCCGCTATCCTCGCCACTCTGTTGATGATCGTGATCTGGCGCAGCCGTGCGACGATTGCGGTCAAGGGAAGCGCGCTGGTCATCGCTACGTTCCTTGTCACACCCTATGCGTGGGACTACGATCTGGTCGCCCTGACCTTTGCTGCGACATGGCTTGCCACCGAAGCAACCCGTACCGGCTTCCATCCCTGGGAAAAAATCGCGCTGGCCGTCATCATCGCCATGCCGCTGATCTCCTTGCGGCTGGCGGATGCCAGTCACGTTCAAATTTGTCCGCTGGCGCTATGGGCGATGATGGGGCTGCTCATGCGCCGCGCGCTGGAGCAAGGCCATCTGGCACAGCATGACCAAGAACGTGAAGGTGCCAAGGATATTTGCCTTGGACGGCTCGCATAGCGGCAACAGCAGCGGCAGGAATGCAAGCAAAGACCGCCGTTGATGGCAGGCGCGCGGCCTATATGAGCACCGCCGGCAGCGATTGCGCGTAAGTTCACCAGCGCGGTGTGACAGCGGCAGGATCTGGGTGAGATCGAGGATAGTCCGCGGAACCCCTAGCTTTTGCCGCCGGATCGACCAGCCGGTACAGCAAGGCCTGCCCCACCGCCGCCAGGGCCAACCCGGCCGCCAAAACCGGCCGGGGGCCATGGTGTCCCAGCCAAGGGGTGTGCCAGGCAAGCCAGATCAGCGCCAGATGGGAGGCATAGAGCGAATAGGAAATCGCGCCCAGTGGTGCAAACCAGGTGGAATGCGCCCGATGGACCACGGCAAAAACCGTGCTAATCACCGCCATGGCTCCGAAAAATCCCATCCGTCCCGCCATCCGCGACTTGAGGCCCTCCGGCATCACCCAGGTGACCGCCCTGGGGCTGGGCAATCCCGATGTCTTGCCCCTGTGGTTCGGCGAGACCGACCTGGTGACGCCGCCCTTCATTCGCCAGGCGGCGATCACGGCGCTGGAGGACGGACGCACTTTCTACACCAATGCCCGCGGCATCCCGCGGCTGCGCGAAGCGATCCGCGATTTTCATGCCCGCACCATCGGCGCCGACATCGCGCTGGAGCGCATCACCGTGCCCGGCGGCGCCATGCTGGCGGTGGTGACCGCCCTGCAGATGTGCTGCGAGACAGGCGATAATGTGGTGATCGTGTCGCCAATCTGGCCCAACATCTTTCAGGCCACCCGCGTGGTGGGCGCCGAGCCCCGGCTGGTGCGGCTGGAAGAAGACTGGGATGCGGGACGCTGGCACCTGGACCTGAACAGACTGTTCGATGCCTGCGACGGCCGTACCAAGGCGATGTTCCTGGCCTCGCCCGGCAATCCCACCGGCTGGATGCTGACGGCGCACGAACAGAAACAGATTCTGGATTTCTGCCGGGCGCGCGGCATCGCCATCCTGGCCGACGAGGTCTATGGCACCTTGATCTATGACGGCGCGCACCACGCGCCATCCTTCCTTTCCATCGCCGATGACGAGGATGCGGTGTTCGCGATCAATAGTTTTTCCAAGCCTTGGGCGATGACCGGCTGGCGCATCGGCTGGCTGACCCATCCCAAAAGCCTGGAGGGTGCCGCCGCGGCCTTGGCCCAGTGCAACAACACCGGCAGCACGCATTTCGCCCAGTATGGCGCGCTGGCCGCGCTGTCGCCGCAAGGCGACGATTTTCGCGCGACTTTGTTGGAGCGCTGCCGCAGCGGACGCGATGTGGTGCAAACCTGGATCAGCCGCCAAAATCGGGTGCGCTGGCTCAAGCCCGGCGGCGCTTTCTACGGCTTCCTGCATGTCGATGGACTGAAAGACAGTCTGGGCTTCTGCCAGGGCATGGTGACCAACGATAAGGTTGGCGTTTCGCCCGGCTGGGCCTTCAGCCTGGGCGATGGGCGCGACGATTCTTATTTGCGCATTTGCTTCGCGCAGGACCCGGTGCGGCTGGAACAGGCGCTGGAACGGTTGGAAGGCGCGATAAGGAAACTCTGATCCTCTCACCCTCCCCTTGAGGGAGGCCCGAAATTTGCGTAGGCAAATTTCGGGGAGGGGTCGGTCTGCGAAGATGGTGGAATGACCCCTCCCCGAAAAATCCTCGCGCAGCGCGCCTCGGATTTTTCGGCCCTCCCTCAAGGGGAGGGCAAAAGACCCGCTCATGCCGTCAAATTCTCGTCCACAAACATCTCCGCGAACTTCTGCGCCGAGAGCGCCGGAACATTCTTGGCGCGGGCAATTTCAAGATTTTTCGCCCACATATCCCGGATCAATTGCGGCATATCTTTGGGCATGTGAACGGCTGCCTCGATCGCTTCGTACCATTGGCCGTTGCCGCCATAGATAGCCTGCAGCTTGGGCGCCAATCTGGTCAAGGTTTCTTGCTCCATAGCGGGCAATTCATCCAGCGCTTTGAGAATATAAAGCTCCAGCAATCTCAATAGCGGCTTTCCGTCGTAACGCGGATCGTCGCTCATGACTAAACCGCCTCCACCGAAGCCACGCCAGGCAACGCCGCCACGCGGTTGCGCAAGGTGGCGTTCACGGCGATGCGCTTTTTGAGTTCGATCTCCACTTCCTCGCCCACCCCGCCCGGCACCACGATATTCACCAGACCTTTTCCGGCTTGCGCCAGTTCGGCATAAAGCGCGCCCAAGGACGCGGTATCCGACAGCCGCACCACCATCCCCTCGCCGGCTTGCGCCGCCGCCGCATCCAGATCGATGATCGAGGCGGCGCGCAGTTTGAGTTCTTCGCCGTCCCATTCCGCCGATGCCGTGATCAGCAGCGACTTGCCGGCTTCCAGCAAGGGGCGGCTGGCGGCCAGCACTTCGGGGAACAGCATCACCTCGAACATGCCGGTGGGATCGGAGAAAGAAACAAAGGCATACATCTGGTCGTTGCGCCCGCGCCGCTCGCTCTTCTTGATCAAAGTGCCGGCGATCTTGGCCTTGAAACCGCCGCGGCGGCGGTCTTCCAGCAGCGCGGCATAGGTGGCGGCCCCCAGCCGCTTGAGCGCCGGGCCGTAGGAATCCAGCGGATGGCCGGAAAGATAAAAGCCCATGGCGGAAAATTCCTCGCCCAGCCGCTCGTGCACCGGCCAGTCCGGCATGGCTTGCAAACGCAGTTCTTCGGCCTGAGTGCCGTCACCGCCGAACAGCGACACTTGCCCGCTTTCGCGCTCGCGCTGGGCGGCCTGCGCCCCGCCCAGAATACGGTCGGAATTCTCCACCACCTGATGGCGGTTGGGATTGAGACTGTCGAAAGCGCCCGCCCGCGCCAGATTTTCAAAAGCGCGCTTGTTGACCAGGCGTGGGTCCACCCTGCGGGCGAAATCCGACAGCGATTTGAATTTTCCTCCCGCCTGGCGGACCTCCACCACATGGTCCATCGCCTGGCGGCCCACGCCTTTGACCGCCGCCAGGGCATAGAACACCGTGTTGGCGGGCGCATCGCAAGTGAACACCGCTTCACTGCGATTGATGTCGGGCGGCGCGACCTTCACGCCCAGCCGCTGCGCTTCTTGCCGGAAAATATTGAGCCGGTCGGTATTGCCGATATCCAGGGTCATGGAGGCGGCCAGGAACTCGACCGGGTAATTCGCCTTCAGGAACGCGGTCTGATAGGCGACCTGGGCATAGGCCGCGGCATGGCCCTTGTTGAAGCCATAGCCGGCGAATTTCTCCGCCTGTTCGAAAATCTGCTCGGCCACCGATTTGACGATGCCCTTCTCGCCCGCGCCCTTGAGGAATTTCTCGCGCTGGGGAATCATTTCCGCCGGAATCTTCTTGCCCATGGCGCGTCGCAGAATATCGGCCTCGCCCATGGTGTAACCGGCGAGTTCCCGGGCGATGCGCATCACATCGTCCTGATAGGTCATCACGCCATAGCTTTCCTTCAGGATCGGCTCCAGCAGCGGATGCAGATATTCCGGCGCTTCCTTGCCGCTCTTGCAGGCGATGTATTTGGGAATCGAATCCATCGGACCGGGGCGATAGAGCGCCACCAAGGCCACCAGATCGTTGATATGGTCGGGCTTCATCTTGCGCAGCAGATCGCGCATGCCTGAGCCTTCCAGCTGGAACACGCCCACGCTGTCGCCATGGCTCAGCATCTCGAACGTGTTCACATCGTCGAAGTCGATGGTCTGGGTATGAAGCTCGATGCCGCGCTTTTTAAGCAGCTCTTCGGCCTTGGCGATCACCGTCAAGGTCTTGAGGCCCAGAAAATCGAACTTCACCAGCCCGGCTTTTTCCGCATCCTCATAGTCGAACTGGGTCACCGGCATGTCGGAGCGCGGATCGCGATAGAGCGGCAAAATCTCGTCCAAGGGCCGGTCGCCGATCACCACGCCCGCCGGGTGGGTGGAGGCATGGCGATACAGGCCTTCGATCTGTCCGGTGATCTCGAACAGGCGCTGGGCGATGGGTTCCTGTTCGGCGATGGCTTGCAGGCGCGGCTCGCTGTCCACCGCTTCGCGCAAGGAAATGCTCTTTCCCGGCGGATTGGGGATCAGCTTGGCGATGCGGTCCACCAGGCCCAGCGGCATCTGCAACACCCGTCCGGCATCGCGCACCGCGGCGCGCGCCTGCAAGCTTCCCAGCGCGATGATCTGCGCCACCCGGTCGGCGCCGTATTTGTCGCGGACATAGCGCACCACTTCGTCGCGCCGTTCCTGGCAGAAGTCGATATCGAAGTCCGGCATCGACAGGCGTTCGGGATTGAGGAAGCGTTCAAAGAACAGGCCGAAACGCAGCGGGTCCAGGTTGGTGATGTCCAGCGCCCAGGCCACCAGCGAGGAGGCACCCGATCCGCGCACGCCCACCGGAATGCCGCGCGCCCGCG
>DATFEF010000032.1:0-41674 GCA_035251465.1 Rhizomicrobium sp.
CGCCAAGCTGTTCGGGTCCCATTCATCTTTCATGCGTTACACGGGGTAGATAAAGGAGAGTTCGATGAAGCGTTTTCTGAGATCTGTCTGCGCCGTCGTGATGTTGACGGTGGGGCCCACTGCCATGCTGGTTTTGCCCCAGCCCGTGCTGGCGCAAGCCGCCGACCCGGCGGCCGCACAGGTGCAGGGATTTTATGACGCCTTGCTGGCTTCGATGAAATCGGGCGGCACGGCCAAATCGCGCTATGAAAAATTGAAGCCGGCGGTGGAAAAGGCCTTCGATCTTCCCGCCATGACGGCGACGGCGGTCGGTCCCGGCTTCGCGGCCTTGGCCGAGGCCGACAAGAAATCGCTGACCGAGGCTTTTAGCCGCATGACCATCGCCAATTACGCCAAGAATTTCGATTCCTTTGGCGGCGAAAAATTCACCGTGGAGCCGGCTTCCATCGCGCGCGGCAGCGATCATTTCGTGAAAAGCAATCTGAAGACGGCCAAGGAAACCATCGCCTTCAATTACCGGATGCATCAGGTGGCATCGGAGTGGAAGGTCACCGACGTCTATCTCGCCGGCAATATCAGCCAGATGGCACAGAAGCGATCCGACTTCGCCGCGACCTTCGCCTCCGGCGGCGCCAGCGGCCTGACCAAACGCATCAACGCGCTTACGGACCAGATGCTCGCCTGACGCCTCGCATCTGGCCGCGCATTTTTTTATTTCACCCCATCTGTCGCAGCTCGAATCGGCTCCGCCGATATCTCGCTGCGACATCTTCCCCCTCTAGCGGCCTCGCCGAGAGGGGGAAGAAAGCTGTCGGATGCTGCTTGTCGCTCGGCGGAATGCCTCGCTCGAGATTCCTGGATTTCTACCCCTGTCGCAGTTCAAGATATCTCGAGCGCCGCATATCGCGGCGCGACCTTCCGCGCATACCAGCTTCCTTCCCCCTTCGGCGCGAAGCGCCAGGAAGGGGGAAGGTGTCGCAGCGAGGTGTTTGCGACTTCGCAAACCCGAGCTGCGACGGATGGGGGGTGAATCAAAAAAAGGCCACTTCACGGAGGGTGGGGCCTAAACCTCAGGATCATGCATCCGCAGCGTATGCGGCGGCGGACCCAGCAGCGCCGGCGACAGGAACAGGGTCGTCGCCAGCACCCAGCCCAAGGAAATCATCAGCAATTCGCCCATGCTGGCGGTGCCGGGATGGATGCTCAGCCATAGGGTGCCGAAACCGCTGGCGGTGGTGGCGGCGGAAAAGATCACCGCGCGGGTGAGGCTGGAGGCCAGGAAGCAGCGCTGTCCGTGCCGCCAGGCGACCACGAAATAGATATTGAAGGCCACGCCGATTCCCAGCAGCAAGGGCAGGGCGATGACATTGGCGAAGTTCAGCCTGAGGCCCAGCAGCACACAGGTCGCCAGGGTCAGAAGACCAGTCAGCACCAGCGGCGCCAAGGTCATCAGCACGTCATGCATGCTGCGCAGCACCAGTGCCAATAGGATGGTGATCACGATGAAGGACAGGATGCCCGCTGCGGTGAAGGCGCCCACGATGGTCTTGCCGGATTCCCGGATGGAAATCGGCGCGCCGGTGGCCTGCGGCGCGATACGCAGGACCTGATCGGAGAAAGCTGAAAGCGCGGCGGGTTCGTTGCTGGTGTCCTTGGGGGAAACCTGGACACGGGCGGTCCCATCTTTGGAGACCCAGTCCGAGCGGATGTCGGCGGGGATGGTGTCGACGGTAAAGGGCGCAGCTTTCAGGGAATCGGATACCTGGGTCAGCATCGTCTTCAGCCCCGGCACGAAAGCGTCTTCGGCGCGCTTGCGCGCCGGCTGGCCGGCCTTCACCACCGCATCCAGGCTCGTGGCCAGGCGGCGGGCATTGTTGGCCGGGCCGTCCTGGGCGGAACTCGCGGCGGCGCGCAGTTTTTGCGCGGTGTCGCGCAAGCTGGCAACGACTTCGGCGTCGCTGGGCGGCGGCGCCACTTCAAAGGGATTAATGGTGGCGTCAAGCAGTGAATTTGCATCGGCGATCAGCGCCATCTTTTCCGCCTGCTTGTCCGGCACAAAGCTGGACAAAGTGATGGCCTGCGCCACCAGCGATCCTTGCGCGATGCGGTCGCGCAGCTCGTCGGCGGCGATCAGCGAGAAAGCGGGCACGTCAATCTGGTTCGGCGAGGTCTGCGGATTTTTCATAAGGTCCAGCAGGGTGGAAACCGATTCCACCTTGGGACTGCGCAGATTGAGCGGATTGGAATCGAACTGCACAAAGGCCGTCAGCCCCAGCGAAATTACCCCCGCCACGGCCGCGATTCGGATCACCCGCTTGCGGTGGCGGGTCATGAAATCGTCCAGTGGCGCCAGTGCGGTAAAGCCGACTTCCTCTTCCTCGCCGGGTGGATTGAGCAGCCGGAGCAGCGCCGGCAGCATGGTGATGGACAGCAGGAAGGCGACGATCATGCCGATGCCCGCCACCTTCCCGAGTTCCGCGACCCCGGTATAGGTGGTGGGCAGGAATGAGAAGAAGCCCGCCGCTGTCGCGGCGGCTGCCAGCGCCAGTGGAATCCCCACGCCGTATCCGGCCGCTGTCAGCGCCTGGGACAGGTCGCCGTCCTGATGGCGTTCATGACGGTAGCGCACCGCGTACTGGATACCGAAATCCACCCCCAGTCCCACGAATAGCGCGATGAAGGCGATGGAGATGATGTTAAAAACGCCCACCAGCATCAGGCCGGTGCCCATGGTGATGGCCAGGCCCACGAACAGGGTTACCAGGATAGCGAAGATGATCTTGAAGGAGCGCAGCGCCAGCCACAGGGTCAGCAGCACGCCCGCCATCATCGCGGAGGTCATCAGCCAGACCCGGTCGGTGATGGTGGCGAATTCCTCATCCGCCAGCGGCACCGGCCCGGTCAGCCGCACCGAGACGCCGTGTTCTGGCGTCAGCTTCAATTCGCGTGCGGCGGCACGGATGCCGTTGCTGGCTTCCGCGCCCGGTTCCAGCGCATTGAAGTCCAACTTCGGCTTTACTTCGATGAAGCGGCGGATCTCCTCGGGCCGCGCCGGCGCGCCGGTGATCAGCGAGCGCCAGGACATGAAGTCGGTCCGCCCCTGCGCCGCCGCGCCGAACACATCGGCAAAGCGCGTCATCACCTTGTCAATATCGGTCAGCCTGGCTTCGCCCGCTTCCACGCCCAGAAGCACGGTGTTGAGATTGTTCATGATCCCGCGCAGGGACGGATCGCCGGCAAGCCCGCCCAGGAAAGGCTGCGCCTTGATCAATTGCTGGGTCGTGCTCCGCACTTCGTCCAGCGACAGGAACAGCAAGCCGTTCTGGTTGAAGAAGGGGCCATCGGGGCGGCGAACATAGGTGTACAAGTTCGGATTGGCGGCCAGCTTTTCGGTCAGCCGGGCGGCGGCGGATTCGGCCAGTTCCGGTGTTTTGCCGTCGATCACCACCGCGGTCAGGTTGGTCTTTTGCGGAAAAGCGGCATCGAAACGCGCCTGGCGCATGCGCCAGCCCACTTTGGCATCGATCAGCTGTTCGCTGTCGGTGTTCATGGCGAAATTCTGCTGGGTATACCAGCCGGTGCCCCCCGCCAGCAGGAGACAAATAATAATCACGGCCTTGGGAAACCGGCAGCAAAAACCGACAATGCGTTCAACGGCCCTCATAGGCCGGGTTAGAGCATTTTTGGCCCGTTCTTAAAAGTCCGGCAATTCCGCGGTCCGCACAGGGGTATCCTCGATCAGCCGGGCGCGGCGCTCCAGATACCAGGTCCTCATGGTGGCATAATAGTCCACGCTGGCGCGCTCGATATCGCGATAGGTAACGAGATTGTTCGCGCGGTTGTTTATCGAGCCCAGGGTGGATTTCATCAGCCCGACATAGTTGCGGCCTTCATAGCGGACATAGCGCAAGGGCGTGGCATAGCCGTCGAGATAGTTGCCGGCGAAGTCGCGCACATCAGTGGAGCCGCGAAACGGCAGGACCAGATAGGGACCGGGCGGCACGCCATAGGTGCCCATGGTTTCGCCAAAGTCGCGGTTGCGGGCTGGCATGCCCCAATCACTGGCGACGTCGAAGATGCCCGCGACGCCGACGGTGGTGTTGACCAGGAAACGTCCCGTCGCAATGCCGGCGCTTTCCAAGCGGACCTGCAACAGATTGTTGGCGACGGTGACCGGACCGCCCAGATTGTCCAGCACATTGTGCAGGCCAACGCGCACCGATCCGGGAACGGTATCGCGATAGGCGGTGGCGGCGGGGCGGCCGGCATTGCGGTCCAGCCGCTGGTTCAAATCGAAAAAGAAACGGTTCACATTTTCAAACGGATCGCTGACCGTTACATGTCCGTCTTCCGCCGAATTTGTGGCCGCGCAACCCGCCACCATCAGCCCCAACACCAAGGCCCATATCACCCGGCATTCTTTCATCGCTTCCATCTTGCGCCTGTTATTCGCAAGCTCGCGCAAGCCCCAACCTATGCCTGTAAAGCTAATCATTCCTGAACGGGGGGATGGAAGAGCTTTTGGTCCGTCTGTTCACCTTGTTTGAAAATAAACCGGTCTGGGCTGTGGGCGCGGGGCCTTGCTGGCGCCGGGCGGCACTTTCCCTTAAATTAGGTTTAGCCTGAAATTTGTGCAGAGCCGTACGAAAGGCATGTCATGACCCACCCGGAACTGCTGCGCTTGCGAGATAGCATCGACAATATCGATGCCGCGCTCATTTATCTGCTGGCCGAGCGGTTCAAATGTACCCAGGCGGTGGGTGAGTATAAGGCGGCCCACAGCCTGCCGCCCGCCGACCCCTCGCGCGAGGCGGCGCAGATCGCGCGGCTGCGCAAGCTGGCGGAGGATGCCAAGCTGGATCCCGACTTCGCGGAGAAGTTTTTGAACTTCATCGTCAAGGAAGTGATCCGGCATCACGAGGCTATTGCGAAAAGCCGGACCTGAATTGAGGGACGAGCGCCAAGCGCCTCGTTATTTTTTTAATTCACCCCCATCTGTCGCAACTCGGGTTTGCGAAGACGCAAACACCTCGTTGCGACATCTTCCCCCTCTGACAGCTTCGCCGAGAGGGGGAAGAGAGCTGGTCCGTGTTGAAGGTCGCGCCGCGATGTGCGGCGCTCGAGTTTACCTTGAGCTTAAAACGCCAAAGGTCTGGCGTGTTTCACTTGCGGCAACTTGGCGACCGCCGCCGCCACCTCTGCCGGTACTGGTCCGTCCACCTCAATCAAGGCAATCGCGTCCTGGCCCGGGGCGCTGCGGCCCAGGGTGAAGTTGGCGATATTGACCTTGGCGTCGCCCAGCAAGGTGCCCAGCTTGCCGATAAAGCCCGGCTTGTCTTCGTTGACGATGTAAAGCATGTGCGGCGCGAAGGCGGAATCCAGGCTGATGTCCTTGATCTGGATCAGGCGCGGACGGCCATCGGAGAACACCGTGCCGGCGACGCGGCGGGTGGAGCCGTCGCTCATTTCCACCACCAGCTTGATGAACCCGTCAAAGATGCCCTGGGCGTCGCGGCGGGTCTCGCTGATCTTGATGCCGCGGTCCTTGGCGATCACCGGGGCATTGACCATGTTGACTTCCGCCAGGATGGGCTTGAGCAATCCTGTCAACGCCGCCTGGGTCAAAGCGCGGGTGTTCAAGGTCGAGGGCGTTCCTTCATAGACGATTTCCACCCCGGTCAGGCTGGTGCCGGTCAATTGGCCCGCGAAAGAGCCCAGTTTTTCCGACAATGAGATCCAGGGACGCACTTTTTGCGCTTCCGACGCCGAGATCGACGGCATGTTCAGCGCGTTGGTGATGGCGCCGCTCAGCAGATAATCGGAAATCTGTTCCGCCACCTGTAGCGCGACATTCTCCTGCGCTTCGGTGGTGGCCGCGCCCAAATGCGGCGTCGCCACCAACCTGTCGTTGCCGAACAGGATATTTTCCTTGGCCGGTTCGGTCTCGAACACATCCAGCGCCGCGCCCGCGACATGGCCATTGTCGAGCGCCGCCTTCAAGGCATGCTCGTCGATCAAGCCGCCACGCGCGCAATTGATGATCCGCACGCCCTTCTTGGTCTTGGCGATGGCGTCGGCGGACAGGATATTCTTGGTTTCCGACGTCATCGGCACGTGCAGGGTGATGAAATCGGCCCGCGCCAGAAGATCGTTCAGCTCCACTTTTTCCACGCCCAGATCGCCCGCCCGTTCCTGCGACAGATAGGGATCGAACGCGATGACCCGCATCTTGAGCCCCTTGGCGCGGTCGGCGACGATGCTGCCGATATTGCCGGCCCCGATCAGGCCCAGCACCTTGCCGGTGATCTCCACGCCCATGAAGCGGTTCTTTTCCCATTTTCCCGCCTGGGTCGAGGCATTGGCGGCGGGCAGCTCCCGCGCCAGTGCCAGCATCAGCGAAATGGCATGCTCGGCGGTGGTGATGGAATTGCCGAAGGGCGTGTTCATCACGATCACGCCGGCGGCGGTGGCGGCGGGAATATCGACATTGTCCACGCCGATGCCGGCGCGGCCCACCACTTTCAGATTCTTGGCTGCCTTCAGCACATCGGCGGTCAGCTTGGTGGCCGAGCGGATGGCGATGCCGTCATACTGATCCACGATCTTGATCAGTTCCTCCTTGGTCAGGCCGGTTTTGACATCGGCATCGACGCCGCGCTCGCGGAAGATGGCGATGGCGGCGGGAGACAATTTGTCGGCGATCAGAACTTTGGGCATGGCGTTCCTTCAAAGATGGGAGTGAGAGTGGGGCGGCCTCGCGTCTGTCAGCCTTTGACTTGGCTCCAGGCCCAGTCCAGCCAAGGCGTCATCGCCTCGATATCGCATGTGTCGACCGTGGCGCCGCACCAGATGCGCAGGCCCGGCGGCGCGGCGCGATAGCCGGCAATGTCCAGCGCCACGCCTTCCTTCTCCAACAGCGAACATATTTTCTTGATCGCATCCGCCTTGGCCTCGTCGGAAAGGGCGGTGAAGGAAGGATCGGTGACGGCGATGCAGACGCTGGTGTTGGAGCGGATGGCGGCCTCCTGGGCCAGGAAACCGGCCCAGCCGCACCTGGCGACCCATTGCTCCAGCGCATGCAGATTGTCGTTGGAACGCTGGATCAGGCCTTTGAGCCCGCCGACGCTTTCAGCCCAGCTCAGGGCGTCGAGATAATCCTCGACCGCCACCATGGAAGGGGTGTTGATGGTCTCGCCTTCGAAAATGCCTTCCACGATCTTGCCGCCTTTGGTCATGCGGAAGATCTTGGGCAGCGGCCAGGGCGGCGTGTAGCTCTCAAGCCGCGCCACGGCGCGGGGGCTCAGGATCAGCATGCCGTGCGCGGCTTCGCCGCCCAGCACTTTCTGCCAGGAGAAGGTCACGACATCGAGCTTGTCCCAAGGCAGCTCCATCGCAAAGGCGGCCGAGGTTGCGTCGCAGATGGTCAGGCCTTCGCGGCTGGCGGGAATCCAGTCGCCACCCGGCACCTTCACGCCGCTGGTGGTGCCGTTCCAGACGAACACCACGTCATGGGCGGGATCGTATTGGCCAAGGTCGGGCAAGGCGCCGTAAGCCGCCTTGAAGATGCGGGCATCCTTGATCTTGAGCTGCTTCACCGTGTCGGTGACCCAGTCTTCCGAAAAGCTTTCCCAGGCAAACAGGTCGACGGGACGCGGGCCCAGCATCGACCATAGCGCCATCTCGACCGCCCCGGTGTCGGACGCCGGTACGATGCCGCAGCGATAGCCGGCGGGCACGCCCAAAAGCTTCTTGGTGCGCTCGATGGCGTCTTTCAGCTTGGCTTTGCCGGGTTTGGAGCGGTGGGACCGTCCCACCAGCGCACCCTTAAGGGCTTCGGGGGTCCAACCCGGGCGCTTGGCGCAGGGTCCGGACGAAAAAAAAGGCCGCGCGGGACGCACAGCCGGATGTTTGCCTTCTTTGGCAATGTCAGTCATCGCGGTTCATTCCTTCCAGAATGATAGCGCCTCGTTGGGGAGGCGTGGCCCGCCGCCGATATAGGCGGGCGCGCCAGGTCGCGTCAACGCAAGAATCGATGAAACTGCGTGTGAAAACCGCAAGCTATTGGCGAGTCTCGAAAAAAATCGGAATAGGCGGCATTCCTGACAAGCACGATCGCTTTGAGATCAAACCTCGATTTCACCCGTCAGATATAATGCGCAATCGCCTTGGATGATGGTGCGCGCGCCGTCGTCGGTGCAGATCAGACCGCCGCCGCGCGCCGAAGCCTGGCGGGCTTTCAAGGTTTTCTTGCCCAACCGCTTGGCCCAGAACGGCGTCAGGGCGCAATGCGCCGAGCCTGTCACTGGGTCTTCCGGCACGCCGTAATAGGGCGCGAAAAAGCGCGAAACCATGTCGTAGGGCGCTCCGCCGCCCGGCGCCGTCGCCAGCACCGAACCCGCGCCCACTTGCATCGCCACATCCTGCAGATTGGCGGCTGGTTCCAGCGCTTTCACTTCATCGGGTGTGTTCCACATGGCGATCAGCGCTTTGGCGCCTGCGCCGCCCTTGGCGCTGATGAAAAGCTCGGCTGGCGGCCTATAGTTGAAACTTCTTCCCAACGCCGCAGCAAATCCGGCGGGTGGTGCAAAGACTTCCGAGTCTGCAGAAGGCAGCGACATCACATTGCCATGCTCGCCCCGCGTCACCACCAGCTCGCCCGAGCGGGTCATGAAGTGTACTTGGTTCAGGCTGGTGTCGGTCTTGTTGAACAGAATCCAGGCACTGGCCAGGGTGGCATGACCGCACAGATCGACTTCCGAATTGGGTGTGAACCAGCGCAGGTCATAAGACCCCGTGCCGGTCTTCACGAAGAAGGCGGTTTCGGCGAGATTGTTCTCGCCCGCGATGGCTTGCATCAGGTCGTCAGCGAGCCAGGCATCCAGCGGCACCACGGCCGCAGGATTGCCTTCCAGCGGTTTGCTGGCAAAGGCGTCGACCTGCCAAATCTTCAGTTTCATGGCGCCCCCGAAAGAAAATTGTCATTCCCGCGCAAGCGGGAATCCATCTTCTTAGTGCGGCACAAAGTTGGATGCCCGCTTTCGCGGGCATGACAAAATCAGGCAGGTGCCGGTAAAGCAGCGGCGGTCATCGCCGCCTTCATGCCGTGCTGAAGCTTTTCAAACGCCCGAACCTCGATCTGGCGCACCCGTTCGCGGCTGACGCCGTATTTCTGCGACAATTCTTCCAGGGTGGCGGGCTCGTCCTGCAGGCGGCGGGCCTGCAGAATGTCGCGCTCGCGGTCGGTCAGGTCCTTCATGGCGCTGACCAGCAATTCATGGCGGTCGCCCATTTCCTCGCGCTCGGCCATGCGGGTTTCCTGGTCGGCGGTATCGTCCGCCAGCCAATCCTGCCATTCGCTTTCCGATTCCGAGCGCAGCGGCGCATTGAGCGAGGCATCGCCGCCGGACAGCCGGCGGTTCATCTCGGTCACTTCGGTCTCGGTCACACCCAGCTGGTCCGCCAGCTTGGTGGTGTGATCGGGCGTCAGGTCGCCTTCCTCGATGGCGCCGATATTGTTCTTGGCCTTGCGCAGATTGAAGAACAGCTTCTTCTGGGCCGCGGTGGTGCCCATCTTCACCAGGCTCCAGGACCTGAGCACATATTCCTGGATCGAGGCCCTGATCCACCACATCGCATAGGTCGCCAGGCGAAAGCCCTTGTCGGGATCGAAGCGCTTGACCGCTTGCATCAACCCGACATTGCCTTCGGAGACGATTTCGGAAACCGGCAAGCCATAGCCGCGATAGCCCATGGCGATCTTGGCGACCAGGCGCAGATGGCTGGTGACCAGGCGGCGCGCCGCTTCGGGATCTTCATGTTCCTTCCAGCGCTTGGCGAACATGTATTCGTCTTCGGGCGACAAAAGCGGAAACTTGCGGATCTCGGTCAAATAACGCGAGAGGCCGGCATCGCCCGACAGAACGGGAAGTCCACGACTGCTCATCAATCCCCCTTCTCGGGCGCCCGAAATCTAACGCCTGAACGCCCCGAAAGTTGAGGAGAGATAAGCAGGCTTAAGCCTTATTCAATCCCTTTAGGGCTGCGACAAGTTCCGCAAAATCCGCAGGCCAGGGGGCCTCGAAACGCAGGGTCTTGTGCAGGCTAGGATGTTGGAATCCCAACACAAAAGCATGCAGCGCCTGGCGGGGGAAAGAAGCTGCCAGCGTAAACGCGTTGGCTTCGGCGTCCGATTTGCCGCGCGGAGCGGTGCGGTTGCGGCCATATTGCGCATCGCCGATCAAGGGATGACCCAGATGGGTGAGATGCACCCGGATCTGGTGGGTGCGCCCGGTTTCCAGGCGGCATTCGATCAAGGCGGCGAACGCCCGCTCCACCGGGCCGAATTTCTCGATCACCTTGTAACGCGTCGCGGCGCGCTTGCCGCCGGCGCGCAACACCGTCATGCGCTTGCGGTCAAAGGGGCTGCGCCCGATCTGGCTTTCGATCAGGCCGGCGGCATCGCGAGGGCTTCCCCACACCACGGCATTGTAGGCGCGTTCGATCGTGTGGTTGGCGAACTGCTTGGCGAGGCTGGCCATGGCGCGTTCGGTTTTGGCCGCCACCAACAGGCCCGACGTGTCCTTGTCCAGCCGGTGCACGATGCCGGGACGGGCTTCGCCGCCGATGCAGAGCATGCCGGCGCCGCAATGGGCGATCAGGGCATTGACCAAAGTGCCATCGGGATTTCCGGCGGCCGGATGCACCACCAAGCCCGCCGGCTTGTTGATGACGATCAGCTCCTTGTCCTCATAAATGACCTCCAGCGGAATATCCTGGCCTTGTGGGATGGCGGGCGCGGTGGGCGGTACGATGACGCTATAGCTGTCGCCCGGTTTGACCCGGTGGTTGGCGTCTTTTATCGTGACTTGTGGTTGATCGGGGGCGCCCAGCAAAACCGCCGCGCCTTCCAGCAACTGCTGAAGCCGCGAGCGGGAAAAGTCGGGCAGGCTTGCGGCCAGGAAACGATCCAGCCGCCAGCCGGCATGATCGTCACCGGCAAGCGCCGTGCGCCGATCCGTTGAGGAGTTTTGCTTGTCCGACATGCCCAACCATCAAGAATCCCTGCCGCCGGCGACAAGCCGCCGGACCGCCTGGGTGATCGTCCTTATCATGAGCGTGCTGTTTATACTCGCTCTTTTGGGCACCATCTGGGGCTTTGTCCGCCAGGCGCGTATTTTGATGGCGTCGAAGGCCATGGCGAGTGCCCCCGCCGCCGCGCCGGCCGCCGCCGTCATCACCCTGGCGCCGGGCGCGCGCATCGTCTCCGCCACCACCGAGGCGGGCAAGCTGGTGCTGCATGTCGCCACGCCATCGGGCGGCGAGGTGGAGATCATCGATCTGGCCACGGGCAAGCAGAGCGGACAGATCAAGGCTTCCTCTCCGTGATGCCCATGCGGCGGGTGGCGTTGCCGCAAGCGTTGCGCGATCAAATTCTGCGCGCGGCGCAAGATGCCCATCCCCGCGAATGCTGCGGACTTGTTGAAGGCGCCTGCGAGGCGCGGGCTTTCCGGATCACCGCGCTTCATCCCGCCCGCAATCTCGCCGGCGCGGCCGACAGGTTCGAGATCGATCCGCGCGATCAGTTCGCGGCCTATAAGGCGGCGCGCGCCCGGGGCTCTGCGATTGTCGGCTGCTATCACTCCCATCCCAATGGGCGGGCCGCGCCGTCGGCGGCCGACCAAGCGGGCGCGGGCGAGGAGGATTTCCTCTGGCTGATCGCCGCAAGCGGCGAAATAAACGCTTTTGTCTATGCCCAGGGCGGCTTTATCCCGGCCCAGCTTGCGGGGCGCGGGCAGCCCCCGCTATAAGCGCCCTCCCGCTGGTCCCCATCGTCTAGCGGTTAGGACGCGGCCCTCTCAAGGCTGAAACAGGGGTTCAATTCCCCTTGGGGGCACCATTATTTTGCGGAGCGAACGAAAGAAATGCTAAGCCCGTGAAAGGCGCCGTGGCAGGACGGTTCAAAGCGGTATCTTGAGTGATGAGTTCTTGAGTAGCTCTTTATTTCACTAACCGAAGAAAAAGTTCAGATGTTCCCTCGGAAAGCTTCTTGTTGGGAAACTTAGCACAATAGGAATCGGTCCAATCCCGAACCAACGCAGGATTTATACTTGCCAGGGCATCTTTTTTGGTTGGATTGATTGCGTTCAACGCGGTTAAAAAACCTAACATCCATCTGACTTGGGATTGCGCCTCAATCCAATCGTAAAGCCCTTTTTCTTGTCGCTGCGCTTCCCGGGCTTTTTGCCACTGGCCGCAAGTTGTATCCGCCCATGTCGTGAATGTCCGCGCCTCAACAGGCAACGCGGATTGTAAAATGAGCACGATAAGAATGGTGGCGCGTGACATGCTCAGGGCTCTGCAAAATATTTTCTACCCATACTGAAAGATTCCAAAGCGATCAGCGCAAGTGCCTGCACGGGAATGTAAATGAGAAACGGTATTGTCACCCAGGTCCACGTTGAGTACTGCCAAAAAGCAACCACTGCGCCAGTTGTTGCGACGAGCATCGGCGCGATAAGAACAATAATTACTAAGAGCCGCCTGAGTGCAGTCCAAATAGCACTGAAAGTTAGTCCTGCCGGAGTGAGTACACCCCAATTTTGAAAATGGATTGGTACGAAGTTTAAGACGTGAGGGAAAACATGCGCCAAATCTGTTACACCCTTAATTTCTTGGATTTCTCTCTGACGCGTCATGTAGAGGGTGGACATCCATCCAGCAACTAACGGACATAGAAGGACGACTATGACCTGTGCGATGAATTGGAAGGGCAACTGAAAGGCGGAACCATAATAACTCAATTCAAGTGAACGTGCAGTTCGGATTCCCCATGCTTGAACAGGCTGCTGATCCAGTCTTGCCCCAGCTTTTTCTAGTGCCTCGAGTATTTTAGCGGGCGGCTCTGAAAACTGTCGGTAAGGATCAATGGAATCGCTATCCACTCCGTCCCTGAATTGAGCCTCAATAAAGATATCTTCAAGGACCTGCCGATATGTCTTCTCGACTGGCCGTTTCTTCTCAGGTTGGATTACTTCCGCTGGCAGGTTTAGCATCTTCCGGGTAGCTGCCACAGCTGCTAATTTTTTATCGCCTGAGGGGGGCGAGTTGGAAGGCGGCGCCCGATCCCGAGTCACCGTTTCTTGAAACGACCTATCGAGCTCCTGGAGCTTTGCTTTGATGCGCGCGCTTAAAGAAGCGATTGCGGCATAAGATCGGTCTTGGGTGATACTCGCGGATGCAGCATTAAAGTACCACCCCGCAAAGCTCAACATCGTGATGAGCAAGCCGATGAAGAAAAGCCGCTCCACTCTACGTCCAAGTGTCAAAAGGATTGCAGGGTCCTGCTGACTTGAGCTCGGGGTAAAGCGGTTCGGAAATCGCCGATACGAGGACATGGGTTGCTCCGCCTACGGAGGCATCCTCTGATGATAAATTTCTTGTTCCAATTGAATTTGGAACTTTTGCACAGACACAAAGGGGCTTTGCAGCGTCCAAACGGAGGGGCGTCTTTAAAAAAACATTGGAAAAAATTGGGACGAGGAGGTGTACTACTTGAATTAACCCGTTGATATTTATGGGTTAGTGCAGTCCTCTTAGGCAGGGCGAAAACGCCAAATCAAGTCTACTCTGACCCCGATTCTTTCGCTATTCAGCGTCTGCGACGATAGGTCAGCGCCATCTCAATGCAGTGGCGAAGCGGGGATTGCGGAATCGTTTGGCGAACATCCAGCAGCACCGCGCGGTTTCCGGCATAACGCAATTCCCGCGGATACAGTTCGCGGAATCGGTCAACAAGATTTGTCGTGCAAATGAAGTACATCGCGACCTCGCCGGGCTTTTCCTGCTTCCAGCCTAGGCGGATCGTACTGCCGGATTTCGCAAGATAAGCCGGTTCGCCCCATTTCAGCGTTTCCTCGATCTTTCCGACTCCTTTGGTTGCGGCCGCCGTCTTGAGAATAAGCCGCCGCAATGCCATCAGCTTTCTGCGCGCGGCTGGGGGAAATGCCTTGAAGGCGGCGGCTACCAGCGGGCTGTCGATTTCGGCAATAGGAGCGCGCATGGATATTCCTCGGTCGCACACGACATCACCGGCCCCGGCGGCGCGGCACAGTCCGTCCGGCCAGCCCTATTGGCGCCAATAGTCCACAACCTGCGCCATCCGCCTTAATTATGTCTTCGCCGGCTTCACCGATACGCCCTTAATTTTCCATTGAATCCGATCCGGCAGCAAGCCAACTCCGGCGGAAACCGGCATTTCGGCCAGCCACAGGCTGCTTGTTTGCGGGCGGTCCAGCCTGTAGGTTCGCCGCGTTTTTGCGAGAAGTCTAAACCCATGCCGCTGCTGCGGTTCATCCCCGAGACCACCAACGTCGATTTCGTCAAATACCGTTTTTGGGCTTTCGGCATCGATGGGCTGCTGATGGTGATCTCCCTCGTCTCCATTCTCTGGCAGGGCTTCAATCTGGGCATCGACTTCACCGGCGGCGTGCTGATGGAAGTGAAATCGGCGCAGGTGATCGAGATCGGCAAGTTACGCGGCGACATCATCGGGCTGGGTTACAATGATCCGGTGGTGCAGACCTTTGGCGGTGGCGAATGCGATCGGCCGGCGGGCAGTTGCGCGTCGATCCGGGTCCAGCCCCGCGTGACCCAGACCGGCATCGATCAAAACGACGCCGACCAGGCTGTTGTGCGCGAGATCAAGGCCAAGCTGGGCTCGGCCTATCAATATCGCCGCACCGAGGTGGTGGGTCCCAAGGTCTCGGGCGAGCTGCTGAACGACGGCATCTGGGCCACCATCCTGGCCGTGGCGATGATTTCGATCTATGTCGCGGTGCGCTTTGAATGGCAGTACGGCGTAGGCGCGCTGATCGCCACCGGCCATGACGTGTTCGTCACGGCGGGTTTCTTCTCGGTGATGCACCTGGATTTCAACATCAACACCGTGGCGGCGCTGCTGCTGCTGGCGGGCTATTCGATCAACGACACGGTGGTGGTGTTCGATCGCTTGCGCGAGAACCGGCGCAAGTACAAACGCATGTCGTTGGTCGATATGATCAACCTTTCGACCAACCAGATTGCCACCAGGACGACCTTGGTGTCGGCGGCCACGGCTTTGTCGGTGGTCCCGCTGCTGTTTGGCGGGCCGGTGCTTCACACCTTCAGTGTCGCGATCCTGTTCGGCATTCTGGTCGGCACCTTCTCCTCGACCTATGTCGCGGCCATGCTGTTGCTGTATATGCCCGCCGTCGGCGGCGGCGGTGGTGCCGATACAAAGACCGAAGAAGTGACGGCTTAGAGCGGAAACCAGTCTCTACTGTCTGAATAGACTTGGTAATGGGCATTCACGCCGGCACGCAGGCCGACGCCGGTGCGCATGGGCGCCAAGGTCACGCCGCCGCTGCGCAGATAATTGATGCCCAATCCGGCCACCAGATAGAAGCTGCCTTCCACGCCCGGAAAACGCTGGAACAGCCGCCGGTCGTCGCGCAGATTGTAAACCAGGGTGAAGCATTTGGAGGCGTTGCCGCCGACATCGAAACCCACCGACGGGCCCTTCCAATAGACCTGTTCGGGCTCGCGTGTCTTGCGGACCAGCCAACCCGAGCCGTAGCGGACGCCCACCACAAAGGCGCCGGAGCCTTCATCGCCCTTGATATAGGCGTCGGGCTGGCCCAGGTCGCCGAACACATGCTGCACGCCCTTGGCCATCGCTTCGGTGGTGATGCCGAAGAAATCCGCGCCTGCCTGGGTGATTTCGTTGGCGGTGTAGCGCAGGTCCGGCGAGGTATCCTTGGCCGTAGCCTGAGGCTGGTCCGCGGCCTGCGCCGGCAGCATGCTCAGCAAGGATCCCGCCGGAACGGTTCCCAGCGCCACCAGTCCTGAGATGAATTTTTTGCGGTTCATGTCGCGCTTCCCTTCTGGGGGCACCCTCTCGCGCGAAGGCGCCCGAAACGAATCATTTGCCCAACCGCGCGGAATCTTTACGCCGATTGGGGCTTTTTTACAGCTCCAAGACGCGCCAAGCCTCTTTGCGGCGCGAGAGCTTGCGCGGGTGCCCTACGTCAATCGTTCAAGGCCTCTAGCGATGAACGGCCCGTTGCGGAAATCCGGCTTGCCATAGACGAAGGGCGCGCCGTCCCAGCGCGTCATGCGGCCGCCGGCTGCCGCCAGCACCGCATGCCCCGCCGCCGTGTCCCATTCCATGGTCTGTCCGGCGCGGGGATAGATGTCGGCTTCGCCCGCCGCCACCAGGCAGAATTTCAGCGAGGAGCCGGCATTGGTATTGCCCTTGATGGGCAGGGTCTTCAGCAGCGCATCGGTCTGGGCATCGGGATGCGAGCGGCTGCTGACCGCCACCAGCCCGTCGGCCGCGGGTGCGCGCGCCGCGATGGTGCGTATGGTGTCGCCGCTCAGTTCAAAGGCGCCTTCACCCACCGCGCCCACGAACAGACGGCCGATGGCGGGCGCCAGCACCACGCCGCTGACGGGCGCCCCATTCCTGATCTCGCCGATGTTCACGGTGAACTCGCCGCCCTTTTTTACGAATTCCTTGGTGCCGTCCACCGGGTCGACCAGAAAGAAATGCGCCCCGGCCTGGGCGACGCGTCCCGCCGCGGCTTCTTCTTCCGCCACCACCGGCACGCCGGGATAGGCGGCCGCCAATTCGGCCAAGATGAGCTTTTCAGCCTCCTCGTCGGCATCGGTCACCGGCGAACGGTCGCTTTTTATCCTCGTATCGCAGCCGGCTTGGTAATGGCGCATCACCACCGCCCCTGCGGCATGGGCGATGCGGACCAGGGTTTTCAGGCGCGGCGACAGCGTTGCATCCATATTAAGAATTCCTTAATAGCCCAAAGCGCGTTAATCAATTTCTAACCAATCGGGCCGCATTGAATTCTCATGACAGAAATAGAATTTGCCGCACTTCTGGTGAGCCGCGTGTGCCACGACCTTGTCGGGCCTTTGGGCGCCGTGGTCAACGGTATGGAAGTGCTGGAGGATGAGCGCGACCCCGCCATGCGCGGCGAAGCCATCAAGCTGGTGACTGTGAGCGCCGACCAGGCGCTGGCCCGCATCCAGTTCATGCGGATCGCTTTTGGCGCGGCCGGTTCGGCGGGCGCGGAATTGGACTTGGGCGAGATTGGCCGGCTGATCGGCGGGCTACTGGAGGGCGGCAAGGTTCAACTGACGTGGAACGTGCCCCGCCTCTACTGGGCCAAGGACTGGGCCAAGCTGCTGATGAACGCCACGCTGCTGGCGGTGGACTGCCTGCCGCGCGGTGGCACGGTCACGGTGGAAGCCGGCTCCGATCCGCTAGCACCGTCCTTTCACATTCGCGCCGAGGGCCTCAATGCCCGCGTCACCGAGGAAGTGGATCATGCGATCAAGGGCGATGCGGTGAATGTCGATGCGCGTCACGTCCAGCCTTTCCTCACTTACAAACTGTCGCGCACGGTGGACACGCGTTTGACCATTATGCCGTTGGAGGGCGCTGTCGAACTTATCGCCGGATAAAGGCACCGTCTTTTGCCCGCCGGGTTCGTCGCTCGTCGCTCATGGGCGCTTTACTGCCCACAGCGCTCCTCGCTCCTGCCCGGACGGCCAAAATACGGCGCCTTTGCGAGGGCCTTCGTTAAGGTAAGCGTATATTTACCTTGCTACGGTACCGTTTCGCGCAATCCAGCCACGGGCGTTCCGTCATGAAACATTGCCTTATCGTGGATGACAGCCGCGTGGTGCGCACCGTCGCGCGCCGCATCCTGGAAGACCTGTCTTATGCGGTGGACGAAGTCGATGACGGCATGACGGGGCTGCGCGCCTGCCGCGAAAAAATGCCCGACCTGATTTTCCTGGATTGGAATCTGCCCCATATGAAGGGTCTGGAATTCATCAAGAGCGTGCGCGGCCAGCAGGAAGGCGGCCATCCGGTCATCCTGTTCAGCGCCACCGAACGCGATCCGGACGAAGTCGCCAGCGCATTTGCCGCGGGCGCCAATGAATTGGTGATGAAGCCGTTCGACGGCAGCCTGATGCGGGCTAAGCTCGAAAGCGTCGGGGTTTGGATCCCTTCAGACCAGCGTCTTTCCGCTTAGCCGTTCCAACACCTTTACCGGCGCGCGTTCCGGCTCGGCCATCTCCTGGATGTCGAGATGGAAGGTCTGCTCCAAGGCGAATTCTCCGCCCAAGGCGGCATGCAGCACCTGATCGGTGAAGACCAGCCAGCAGCTGCCGGGCGGAAATTCGATTGCCTCATGCGGGCTGTTCGTCTGGAAATTTTCGTCAAGCTTGCCGGTGTCGTGCAGCGACAGCATCAATTCGTCATACAGGCTGCGGCGGCCGCGGGTGACGCCCAGCCTCTCATAGAGCCAGGATTTTCCAGGCCAAGCCTTCATCGATAAGTGCGGTCCGACGCGCGGCAAGAAGGCGCGGGCAAAGTCCTCGAACGGCTGGCCGACATGCCAATGACGCGGTGCGTTGGGCGCGACATTGGCGAAGAAGCGCAGGATGCGGCGGCCCCGCATCGGGCGCGAGGGAAAGGCATCGATATGCAGCAACCGGTCGTCGCTGATCCTGGAATAATGCCGGCCTTTGACCTGCACCGGGCGGAAGGAGGTGCGGGCGCGTTCGACATTGCGATAGGGCAGCAATTCGCGGACCAGCCTTGTGGCCTGGCTGCCGAAACGTTCCATCATCGCCGCCAGCTCCCGCGCCTTCTCGCCGGTCAGCGAACTGGCCTGCATCTTGCCGGTGCCATGGTCCAGGGAAATATTCTTGGCCTGGCCGTCGGAAACGCCCGCATCCAGAAACTGCTTTTCCGCCTCGAAAAGCAAAAAGGGCAGATGGGGGAAGAACAACACCGCGCCGCGCTCCAGCGCCGACACCGCGCGCGCCTTCAGGCCCGCATCATGCGGCCCCGTCCAACTGTCGAGCGCCAAGGTTTCAAGCCTTTCAGGCATAGCTGTGTGTCATCGCCCCATAGATCAGACTGCGCAGGTCGCGGCGCAGCCGCACCCGCCGCGCCGTCTCCAAAATCGCCTGGGTCATGAATACCACCGCCATCTCTTCCTTGGGGTCGATAAAAAAGGCGGTCGAGGCCATCCCACCCCAGGCGAATTCCCCCGCCGTGCCGGGAATGCCCGCCCGCGCGGGGTCCAGGGTCACCGCCACGCCAAGCCCAAAGCCGATGCCGCGATAGCCGCTTTCGTTGAAGGCATCGGCTGCCGGCGACAGATCGGCGATCTCCCTGCCCCCAGGCAAATGATTGGCGGTCATCAGCGTGACAGTCTTGGGCGATAGCAGCCGCACGCCGTCTAGCTCGCCCCGGTTCAGCAGCATCCGGCAAAAGCGCAGATAGTCATCGGCCGTGCCCGCCAACCCGCCGCCGCCCGATTCCAGTTTTGGCGCCGCGAACCAAGGAGATTTTTTCGGATCGTCGAAAAGCTCCAGCTTGCCGTCCTTGAAGGCATAGCAGGCCGCGAAGCGATGACGTTTTTCCTTATCGACCAGAAAATCGGTGTCGCGCATCGCCAGCGGCGTCAGGATTCTTTCCCGCACAAACCTGGCATAAGAGCGGCCGGAAACGAGCTGAATCAGATAGCCGGCCACATCGCTCGCCACCGAATAGATCCAGGCCTCGCCCGGCGAATATTCCAGCGGCAGCGCGGCGAGCTGGGCGATCATCGCCGGCAACCCGCCTTCGGTATCCATCTCCGCGATGCGCTGCGCGCGATAGGCGGCGTCGATCGGCGTGCGGTTGTGGAAGCCATAGGTAAAGCCCGCGGTATGGCGCAGCAGGTCCAGGACCGTCATGTCGCGCGCCGGTGTGCTGCCGTTCTGAAGCTTCAGATCGGCGAATTGCGGAATGAAACGCTTGACCGGGTCGTCCAGCGCGATGCGGCCTTCTTCCACCAGCATCAGCAGGGCCACCGCCGTGACCGGCTTGGTCATGGAATAGAGACGGAAGATGGCGTCGTGGCACATCGCCTTCTTGCGCGCCATATCGATGGCTCCCACCATGCTCCGGTGCGCCACACGGCCCCGCCGCCAGATCAGGATTGCGGCGCCGGGCAGCAGGCCGGCATCGGCCTGGTCCTGCAGGAAGCGCGGAATGCGCGCCAGCCGCTCGTCCGAAAATCCCACTTCTGTGGCCATGGCAAGGGTTATACTAAGCCCCGCCATGAATGACATGTCCAAAAACTGGCCTTCGATACCGCTGGCAGAGGCCCATGCGCGCCTGACCGCGCCAGGGGCTCCATTTGAAACCACCGAGATCATGATCCGCGGGATCCCGACGCGTGTGTGGAAGCATGTGCCGGCCACCGCCGCGCAGGCTTTCGCACGGGCGCGCCGGCATGGCGCGCGCGAATTCTTGGTCCATCAGGATGAGCGCGTGAGCTTCGAAGGTTTCGCGCGCGCCAGCTTGGCGGTCGCCGCGTTGCTCGCGCAGCGGGGGGTGCGCAAAGGCGACCGGGTGGCGCTGGTGATGCGCAATTTGCCGGAATGGCCGGTGGTGTTCATGGGCGCGCTGTTGGCGGGCGCCATTATCGTGCCGCTCAATGCCTGGTGGAGCGGCACCGAGCTGGCCTATGGCATTCTGGATTGCGGCGCGCGTTTTGTCTTCGCCGATGCCGAGCGGCTGGCGCGGCTGAAAGACCTGCCGCCGCCGGTGGAGTATGTCTTTGCCGCCCGCGCCGCCAACCCGCCGGCCGGTGTAACGGTGCTGGAGGATGCGATCGGCGCGTGCGCTCATTGGCATGACCTGCCCGATTCCCCCATGCCCGATGTCGCGCTAACCCCCGAGGACGATGCCACGATTTTCTACACATCCGGCACCACGGGCGCGCCCAAAGGCGCGCTGGGCACGCATCGTTCTCTCACCAGCAATATTTTCGCCATGCCGTTTTCAAATGCGCGAAACGCGCTTCGGCGTGGCGACTTTTTTGATACCCCCTCCGGCCTTCGCATCGCAAGCGCTGCTACGGCCACCTCCCCCGCCAGCGCTACGCGCGCGGGGGAGGCCGGACCTGCGCAGCGGATAACATTGATCGCGGTACCGTTCTTTCATGTCATTGGCAGCCTTTCTATCCTGCTGCCCAACATGGTGGCCGGCGGCAAGCTGGTGATGATGCGCAAATTCGAGCCAGGGCTGGCGCTCGAACTTATCGCCCGCGAAAAGGTCACGGTCACCGGCGGCGTGCCCGCGGTGGTGACGGCCTTGCTGGAGCAGGTGGCGGATCACGATGTCTCTTCGCTGGAACTGGTCACCTTTGGCGGCGCGCCTGCGCCCGTGTCCTTGGCGGGGCAGGTCCGCGCGCGGTTGGGCGCGATGCCTGGCCAGGGTTGGGGCATGACTGAAACCTCGGCCACCTGCACCAGCCATTCGGGCGAGGACTATCTCTATCGTCCCGCCAGTTGCGGTCCCGCTCTGCCGGTCGGCCGCCTCAAGATCGTGAAGGACGGCATCGAACAGCCTCCCGGCACCCCTGGCGAGCTTTGGGCCTTCGGCCCCAATATCGTGAAGGGATACTGGAACCGGCCGGACGCCACGGCCGAAGCGTTTCAGGATGGCTGGCTGAAGACCGGCGATCTCGCCATGCTGGACAGCGAAGGTTTCTGCACCATCCTGGACCGCGCGCTCGACATGCTGATCCGCGGCGGCGAGAATATCTATTGCGCCGAAGTGGAGAATATCCTGATCCAGCATCCCGCCGTGGCCGATGCCGCGCTTGTCGGCCTGTCCCATCCTTATCTGGGCGAAGTGCCTGCCGCTCTGGTGCAGCTGCGCCCTGGCGCGCAGGTGAGCGAGGGGGCATTGCGCGCCTTTGCCGCCCAGCGGCTGGCGGCCTTCAAGGTGCCGGTGGAAGTCCGCATCTCCCAGGAGGCGCTGCCCCGCAACGCCGGCGGCAAATTGATGAAGGACCGGTTGCGCCGGCTATTCGCAATATGAGCCTGTTCGTGACCCGCCACATTGTCATTCCGGATGCCGAGCTTGAGGAAAGCTTTATTCGCAGCTCCGGTCCTGGTGGCCAGAATGTCAACAAAGTCTCCAGCGCGGTGCAATTGCGCTTTGACGTGCGCAACTCCCCCAGCCTGACGGAGACAGCGCGCCAGGCTCTATTGCAAGGCGGACGGCTGACGCGCGAAGGCGTGCTGATCATCACCGCCCAGCGCTTTCGCGAGCAGGAAAGGAACCGGGCCGATGCGCGCGCCCGGCTGGCGGATATCCTGCGCCGGGCTGCCATCCCCAAGCCGGTGCGGCGCCCGACCAAAATCCCCAAGGCGAGCAAGCGCAAGCGGCTGGACGGCAAGAAACACCGTGCCGCGCTCAAGCGCGGCCGCGCCAAGCCTGAATAAGCCCCCCACCATCCCATGGCAGGGACGGCCGTGTACGGACCAAATCCCTGTGTTTCAGAGCGCTGCCGAAATGTCGTAATCGTCACCGAAGCCGTTACCGAAACGTCGCAATCGGGACTATGATGGGACGATGATTCAATTTTTTGCACGCCTGCGTGCCGTCGCCTGGCCGCTGGTGATCGGCTTGATCGCAGGCGGTGCGGCGGTGCTGTTTGCCGGACCGGGATTTTTCTGGGCCCTGGTCGCGCTGGGGCTGGCGGTGATGCTGATTGTCCAGTTCATCAATTTTCAGGAACCGATTCTGCGTCCCGCCGAAAAGAATCCCGACGATCCCCTGGGTTTGTTGCCGCCTTTCACCCTGCTGTTGCTGGAAAAACTGCCCATGCCGGTGATGTTGCTGGACGACCATGAACGGGTGCTGTTCGTGAACCATTCCATGCGCAACGTGCTTGGCCCGGGTCTGGACCGCAAGCGCGCCTCCTCGGTGCTGCGCAATCCCGATGTGCTGGCGGCGATCGCGGGTGCGGGCCGCGGTGAGTCCTCCAATGTTCCTTTCACCCTGCCGGTGCCGGTGGAACGGCATTTCCAGGCTTATGCCGCGCGCATCAGCGAGGCGCCGCCGATGATGGTGTTGCTACTGCACGACCTCACCATGGTTAAGCGCAGCGAACAAATGCGCGCCGATTTCGTCGCCAATGCCAGTCACGAGTTGCGCACGCCGCTGGCGGCGGTCACGGGCTTCATCGAAACTCTGCGCGGCCATGCCAAGGACGACGCGGCGGCGCGCGAGCAATTCCTGGAAATCATGGCGGCCGAGACCGGGCGGATGCGCCGGCTGATCAATGATCTTCTGTCGCTGACCCGCATCGAGATGAACGAGCATGTCAAGCCGGAGGGGCGCATCGCGCTGGAGAGCGTGGTCCGCCAGGCGGCGGCGGCGCTCAAGCCCCTGGCGGCGCAGGACGGCATTACCGTGACGGTGGAGGCGGTGCCCGATCTACCGCCGGTGATCGGCGAGCAGGACGAGCTGGTGCAGCTGTTCCAGAACCTGATCCACAATGCGATCAAATACGGCCGCGAGAACGGCCTGGTGCAGGTGACCATCGGACACTCGAACGGCCAGCTGTTCGCGGCGGTGCGCGACGATGGCGAGGGCATCGCGCCCAGCGCCGTCCCCCGCCTGACCGAGCGATTCTACCGGGTGGATGTGAAGCGCAGCCGGGAGAGAGGCGGCACCGGTCTGGGCCTGGCGATCGTCAAGCACATCGTAAGCCGCCATCAGGGACGTCTCAGCATCGAAAGCAAGCTGGGGGAAGGCAGTATATTCACCGTTTTTCTTCCCGCCGCGCCCCCCGAAATCCTTGAAAAACCAACGATCTCCGAGCCTGTCACGGAAATGTTATAAAATTGTCGCATAGCAGTGTGGTGAACCGCATAAGCGGAAGTTCATGAACCTCGATCGGAACCAGCGATGAGTGAGCATACCGTCAAGTCTTTCGGGGAACAGTTGGAAGCTCTGTCCGCGCTGGTGGCGCAGATGGGCGGCCTTGCCGAAGCCCAGTTCGCCGCGGCGATCGAAGCCATTGCGCGCCGCGACAGCGTGGCGGCGGAACGGGCGGTGGGCGGCGACAAGCGCATCGACGAAATCCAGCAGGAAATCGAAGAGCGCGCCCTCAAGCTGCTGGCGCTGCGCCAGCCCATGGCGGTGGACCTGCGCGAGACCCTGGCCGCGATCAAGACGGCGGCGGAGTTGGAGCGTATCGGCGATCTCGCCAAGAACATCGCCAAGCGCGCCTTGGTGCTGAACCGCGAGCCTCCCATCCGCTTGACCCAATCGCTGGCGCGCATGGGCAAGGCGGCGCAGAACCAGCTCAAGCAGGTTCTGGATGCCTTCACCGCCCGCAATGCCGAAGAAGCCGAAGCGGTGTGGAGCCGCGATGGCGAGATCGACGAGATTTATAACAGCCTGTTCCGCGAACTCTTGACCTATATGATGGAAGACCCGCGCACCATCGGCCTGTGTACCCATCTTCTGTTCGTTGCCAAGAATATCGAGCGCTGCGGCGACCATTGCACCAACATTGCCGAGGTCGTGTACCACATGGTGCGCGCCGGCCATCTGGCCAACAACCGTCCCAAGGCGGACATCACCAGCGAAACCAGTGTTCCCTACGAGACTCACGCATGAGCAAACCGACTGTCCTGGTCGCCGAAGACGAAAGCGCCCTGGTCACCCTGCTGCGTTACAATCTGGAGCGCGAGGGGTATCGCGTGCTGGAAGCCCGCGATGGCGAGGAGGCCCTGTTGGTGGCCGCCGAGGAACAGCCCGATCTGGTGGTGCTGGACTGGATGCTGCCTCAACTGTCGGGCATCGAGGTCTGCCGCCGCCTGCGCGGCCGCCAGGAGACCCGCAATGTTCCCATCGTGATGCTGACGGCGCGCGGCGAGGAATCCGACCGTATCCGCGGGCTCGATACCGGCGCGGACGATTATCTGACCAAGCCTTTCTCCATGACCGAATTGCTGGCCCGGCTGCGCGCGGTGCTGCGCCGCATCCGTCCCAGCCTGGCGGAAGACGTGGTGGTGGTCGGCGATATCGAGATGGACCGCGCCGCCCACCGGGTACGCCGTGGCGGCGTGGAAGTGCATTTGGGGCCCACCGAATACCGGTTGCTGGACCATCTGATCCAGCATCCCGGCCGGGTGTTTAGCCGCGAGCAGTTGCTGGACGCGGTCTGGGGCAGCGACGTCTATGTCGAGGCGCGCACCGTGGACGTGCATGTCGGCCGCTTGCGCAAGGCGTTGAATATCGAAGGCGGCACCGATCCCATCCGTACGGTGCGGTCGGCCGGCTATTCGCTGGACGCGGCCAGCGTCGGCGCGACGACTGCGGCCTGACCGCGGGCCTTTGGCCTAGCTTTTCTTGGCGAGCGCAGCGAGCTTAGAAAAGCTGGCCCCGCTTCGAGCCCGCGTAGCGGGCGAGGGCGGTAGCGCCGCTCCTGCTCACGCCACAAAATTCCTCGCGGTTAAAAAATTGTCGTATTCCGCTAAATTGTGACAGAATCCTCCAATGGAGGATTCCCAAAGAAAGTCGCGCACGCGAGGCCTTGGAGATGTCCCCAAGCCAGTAGCAAAGCGATGGGTTAGTTTCAAAACGCGCAAGTGGGCGCAGGTGGTCGCGCGCGCATATATGCGTTGGAAATTGCCCTGGGCTGAAAGGAAACAACGTAAGGCATTAGAAGAGGCGTTTCAGACAGCGCGATATTGGGCAGCCAGAGGCGAGCATTCCAAGCTCCGTGCAAGCGCGATGCTGCAGAATATCGGTCTTTATCTGCTTCTCGCGGACAAAGACATCCAAGCGCTCAAGGTTGACGCTCTCACACATCCTGATGAATGGACCAGGAAATTGAGCGCACGCGTGATTCTTTTGACGATTTACGAATGGGATGCGGATGAGGTGACGGGCAAAACTCTAAAAGAGGCCCTCGATTTGATGCTAATACCCGAAGAGTTGCAGCGGGAAGCTTTTACTGCCCTTAGGAAATTGCGGAAAGTTCAGGAGAAAGCGAAGAAAAATTTTCATTTCATTCGGAATGCAGCGATTGCGCATCGCGACCCAAATGCGCTTGTGCAGTATCGCGCCATTCGAGACTTAAACGTAAAACACGTTTGGGATGTCGGCGCGGAATTCTTTGTTGCCATTGAAGGGCTGATTAATGTTCTGACGAAGCTAATGGCTGCAGGAAACACGCCCGAATCTTTTCTTCGACAGTGGGCAGCTGCCTCCAAAACCGAAGGAACGCAGAAAACCTAATTTCTATAAAATCTTGAACATTGTGTCGGGAGGCCCGTTTATGCTCAAAGCAATTTGCGTATCGGCGCTTCCAGCTCTTCCGGCAAGGTGCACGGCGCAAAGCGCGCCACCGGCTTGCCGTCGCGGTCCACCAGGAATTTGGTGAAATTCCATTTGATGGACGTGGTGCCCAGGAAGCCGCGCTTCTCTCGCTTGAGATGACGGAACAGGGGATGCGCCTTGCGGCCATTGACTTTGAGCCGGGAGAACATCGGAAAGGTGACGCCGAAATTCTCGCGGCAGAAGCGGGTGATCTCACTTTCGCTGCCCAGCTCCTGGTTGAGGAACTGGTTGCAGGGAAAGCCCAGCACCGTCAGGCCTTCGCGTTCCAGCCGCTCATGCAGGCGCTGTAGCCCGGCATATTGCGGGGTCAGCCCGCAATGGCTGGCGGTGTTGACGATCAGCAGCACACGCCCACGCCAATTCGACAGTGAGACGGGTTCGCCGTTCAGCAGCGGTGCGGAATAGTCGTAGACGCTCATGGCCGAAACTTGCCCAACAAATAGGGCTGGCGCTAGTCCACTCCCGCGCAGCCGCTCGCCTAAGCTCGCGGCGTCCCGGCCTCGCGTCGCGCTTAGTCGCGCGTCGCTTTCGCAGGTCCACTGGACCTGCTCACCCGCTACGCGGGACGCGCCTCACCCTCTCAGCTCGCCATCCGTCCCTTACTGTCCTTAGCGTCGCGGCGGGCCTGCTGCGGCTGATAGGCCTTGCGGGCATGGGCTTCGCAATAGGGCGACCCGGCCTTGGGGTTGTGACCGCAGAAGTGGAACTCCGACCCGGAGGGATCGCCGATTGGCCAGCGGCACATCCGGTCGCTGATGGTCAGGACCGTGGCATGGCTGCCGTCCTCAAGCTGCAGGGGATCTTCCTCGACGATCGGGGCGGCCGGTACATGGCTGCGGACGCTGGGGACCTTGGGGGTCATGGGCATGCGCGGCCGTTCGCTGCGCGAGGGGCTAGCGCGGCCCGCCAGGCCCAGGCGGTGAACCTTGCCGATCACCGCATTGCGGGTGACCCCGCCCAGGGCCCGGGCGATCTGGCTGGCCGAGAGGCCCTCGGTCCATAATGTCTTGAGCTGTTCAACCCGGTCATCCGACCAATTTGCCTGCGTCATGGCTATCGCTCCTGGCTGCCAGGGCGGGCTCCAACGACCCCCCGGTCACTAGATACAGTATCCCTGCCTTGGTAGCGTACAAGCGTTACGGTGTATCCGGACAGGCCTTGTCCACATGATTCCGGTTCTTGGACCCGGGCAACGCGCCTCCGATCCGGTAACAGCGGGGCTGCGATGCCGATCCGCGGGGTTGTCGGCGCGTCACGGAAAGCAGATAACGTGCACCTTCAACCCCGATTTGTATTTTTATTTCAACCCCGGGGCGTTAGGCGCGAGCCGGACCGCCCCAACAAAGGAGGATCGTCTCGTGTTTCCGGCTTTGCTTCCCACCTATAACCGGACGGATGTCGCCTTCGTCCGTGGCGAGGGCTCGTACCTTTTCGCCGAGGATGGCAAGCGATATCTGGACTTCGGGGCGGGCATCGCCGTCAACGCCTTCGGCCATGCCAATCCCCGGCTGGTGGCGGCTCTGACCGCGCAGGCGCACAAGCTATGGCACACCTCCAACCTCTACCGGGTGCCGGGCCAGGAAAGCCTGTCCAAGAAACTGGTGGCCAACACCTTCGCCGACACCGCCTTCTTCACCAATTCGGGGACGGAGGCGATCGAACTCGCCATCAAGATGGCGCGGCGCTATCAGTTCGTCAGCGGCCATCCCGAACGTTTCCATATCGTCAGCTTCGAGGGCGCCTTTCACGGCCGCACCTATGCCGCGGTCAATGCCGGCGGCAACGAGAAATATCTCGAAGGTTTCGGACCGCGCATGCCGGGGTTCGACCAAGTGCCGTTCGGCGACCTGCAAGCAACCAAAAAGGTCATCGGTCCGCAGACCGCCGCCATCCTGATCGAGCCCATGCAGGGCGAGGGCGGGATACGCACGGTTGCGCCGAAATTCCTGCGGAGCTTGCGCACGCTGTGCGACGATAACGGCCTGTTGCTGATCTTCGACGAGATCCAGACCGGTTTGGGGCGCACCGGCAAATTGTTCGCTTATGATTGGCTGGGTATCATTCCCGACATTATGACGACCGCCAAGGCGCTGGGCGGCGGCTTTCCGCTGGGCGCGGTGCTGGCGACCGCCGAGGCGGCCAAGGGCATGACCGTGGGCACCCACGGCACCACCTGTGGCGGCAATCCGCTGGCCATGGCGATGGGCAATGAAGCCATCGACATGATCCTGGCGCCGGGTTTCCTGGATCACGTCAATCAAGTCGCCAACTATTTGCATCAGCAGCTGGGCGCACTGGTGGCCGGCCATCCCGGCCTATTCGATCATGCGCGCGGCCAGGGCCTGATGATCGGGCTCAAAATGAAGGCCGATGCGTCCGCCTTCATCGCCATGGCGCGGGCCAACGGCCTGGTCGTGCTGCCGGCGGGCGACAATGTGGTGCGCCTGTTGCCGCCTCTGACCCTGAGCGAAGCCGAGGCCCGCGAGGGCATCGAATTGCTGAACAAGACCGCTTCCCAGATGGAAGCGCAGAACGCTGCCGCGCTCTCCCCCGCGCGCGTCAGCGCCGGCGGGGGAGATGCCCGTAGCACCGATCAGGTGCGCAGGGCAGAGGGGGCAACCCAATGAATGCCCCTCTGAAGAACAAGCCCCGGCATTTCCTGGACCTGTCGGACCATGACGGCGCCACCTTGAAGGCCATCATTGCCGATGCCAGGAAGCGCAAGCTGGCGCGCAGCGGCCTGCCCAAGGGGCTCCCCGATGCCGACCAGCCGTTGAACGGCAAGGTGCTGGCGATGATTTTCGACAAACAGTCCACCCGCACGCGTATCTCCTTCGACATGGCGGCGCGGCAGCTGGGCGGTTCCACTCTGATGCTGACCGGCAACGAAATGCAGCTGGCGCGCGAGGAAACCATCGCCGACACGGCGCGGGTGCTCTCGCGCTATGTCGATGCGGTGATGATCCGTCTGCTGGACCATGAAATGGTAGAAGACCTGGCGGCCAACGCCGCGATTCCGGTCATCAACGGCCTAACCAAATGGTCCCATCCCTGCCAGATCATGGCGGATGTACTGACCTATGAGGAGCATAAAGGTCCCATCGCCGGCGCCACCGTGTGCTGGAGCGGCGACGGCAACAATGTGCTGACCAGCTGGGTGCATGCGGCGGTGAAATTCGGCTTTAGGCTCAATGTCGCTTCGCCCCGGGAGTTGACGGTGGATGCGGAGACCCGCGACTGGGCCGCTCCCAGCGGGCTGGTGACGTTCACAACCGATGCGGAAGCCGCGGTGGAAGGCGCCGATTGCGTGGTCACCGACACCTGGGTTTCGATGGGCGACGACAATGCCACCAAGCGCCAGAACCTGCTCAAACCCTATCAGGTCAATGCGGCGCTGATGAAACGGGCCAATAAGAATGCCCTGTTCATGCACTGCCTGCCCGCCCATCGCGGCGACGAAGTCACCGACGAAGTGATCGACGGGCCGCAATCGGTGGTGTTCGACGAGGCGGAAAACCGCCTCCACGCCCAAAAGGCGATCCTGGCCTGGGCGCTGGGCTGAACTTGAACTTTGTTGGGTTGAACTTTGTTGGGTTGAATTGGCGCGGTTCCAGCGCCATATGGCCAGCCAATGCCTGACAAGATGGTTTCCCAGCCGCCCTCCTATGGCGACTTCGTCCTGCCGTTCGATATCGCCAAGGCCGGCGTGCGCGGGCGTCTCGTCCGTTTGGATGCAGCGTCTGCCCGGGCGCTGGGCGCCCATGTTTTACCGGAAGCCGCCGCCCGGGTGGCGGGAGAAATGGTCGCGCTGGGTGCTCTTCTGGGAACCGCGCTGAAGTTGGACGGCCGCCTCACCATTCAGACCAAAGGCGATGGCCCGCTCGATCTGGTGACCGCCGACTATTACGGCGCCGACGAAAATCGGCATCGTGGCGTGCGCGGTTATGCCAGACTGGACGCGTCGCGTTTCGATATTCTGGCGGACAAGGATTTCGCCAAGCTGACGGGCAAGGGCGCGCTCGCCATCACCATAGAGCCCAAGCGGGGCGGCAAGACCTATCAGGGCATTGTCGAGCTTTCACCCGACGGCATCGCCGCCTCCGCCGAAACCTATTTCGCCCAAAGCGAGCAGCTGCCCACGGTGATCAAACTGGCCGCCGCGCCGCTCTATGTCGCGGGCGATCCGGCGCCGCACTGGCGCGCCGGCGGCATCATGCTGCAAATGATGCCGGAATCGGCCAAGGCTGGAATCGAGAGCCGGTCCGACGATTGGGACCGCCTGTCCCTGCTGCTCAAGACCGTGGAAGACATTGAGCTGGTCGATACCGGCCTTGCGCCGGAAACCCTGTTGTGGCGGCTGTTTCACGAAGACGAGGTGCGGGTGCAGCCGCCCGAGCCGGTGATCTTCCGCTGCGACTGCGATCCCGGCCGCATTACCCAAGTGCTTAAGAGCTATGCCCCGCAAGAACGCGAAGGCCTGGCGGATGCGGATGGGGTGATTAGAGCCAGATGCGAATTCTGCGGGAAGACGCATGAAATTGGGCCTGACAGTCTGGCGTAAGCTGCCGCGTCGCCGCTCGCCTGGGCTCGCGGCGTTCGGCGGGACGAAGGTCCACTGGACCTTCGTCTGTTCCGCCTCACTCTGTGGCAAAACGCACGAGATCGGGCCGGAGTCGCTGGGATAATTTCTTCCAGTTGGCCTTTGGTCCAATAGGGCGGTGCGCCGTCAGAATGGGCGACGTTTGGCATAGCATTCGCCAACATAGTGATTTGTCGGTTCGATGGCCCTGTTGCCTTGCGGGTCCACATAGACATTGTCCACCGTAACCAGGCCGGAATCGCGATTTATTCCGTATTGCGTGTGGGTTGCTCCGCCGAATCCATTTCGAATGACGGTTTGCCATCGGACCTGGCTTTGCGTGATCGTGGCGGGGTGTTCGCCAATCCGGGAATTCGCGAAATCCAGTACCAAAGGGCTCCATTCGGCCGAGCCGGTTATGCATTGAAGGGCAAGGGTTGGAGGAGGCTGCCTTACGCAAGCCGCCGTGAATAAGACCAACAATAGTGGAAAAACATTCAGCTTGTGCTGCAAAAACCGGAACTGGAGGTTCATGAAGGGCGGACCGGCGGCATGTTCTCGCGCCGCAATCGGGCCCAGTCAGGCCCACATCTGCAATTGGGCTTTGATCCAACCATTTTTCCCGTCGCTGTGCTTCGGGGTGCCTCACGCAAAAGCAGGGGGTCAGAATGACGCCTTTGCGATCACTTTCCGCAGAAACGCCTCACACGCCTCAAGTTCGCTGAGCGCGCAAAACTCATCCGGCCGGTGTGCTTGGTCGATGGAGCCGGGGCCGCAGATCACCGCCGGAATTCCGTAGGACTGGAAATGCCCGGCCTCGGTGCCATAGGCCACCGCTTCCACCCGGTTGGCGCCGGTCAATTCCCGCGCCAGGCGGACAGCGGGGGAATCCTCATCCATGGTCAGGCCGGGATATTGGGCGTGCAGCACGGTATCGAACTTGGCCTCCGGCGCACGGCGCTGGTATTTCGGCAGGACTTCGGCGGCGGCGCGCTGTTTGACCCGCGCGATGATCTTTTCGGGATCGCGGTCGGGCAGGCAACGATATTCCCAGGTCACATTCGCTTCCCGCGCCAGGATATTCACCGCCGTGCCGCCGTGAATCACGGTCGCCTGCACCGTGGAATGGGGCGGGTCGAAGCGCGGGTCGGCATCGGCGCGGAGTTCGTCCCACACGCTGTCCAGCAGGGTCACGAACTCGCCGGCCATCATCACGGCATTGGCGCCTTTTTCCGGGCCGCTGGAATGATGCTCCCGGCCGCAACATTTTGTCACCAGCTTGGCGCCGCCCTTATGGGCGCCCACAATCTTCATCATCGTGGGCTCGCCGATGATCGCCAAAGCGGGTTTGAGATTTTGCGCCTTGAGGTCGTCGAGCAAGGATTTGACCCCGACACAGCCCACTTCTTCGTCATAGGACAGCGCGAAATGGACCGGGTGCTTGAGCTTCGCCCTGGCGATGTCCGGCGCCAGCGCCAGGGCGGTGCCGACAAAGCCTTTCATGTCGCAGGCCCCGCGCCCGTACAACTTGCCGTCGCGTATTTCCGGCTTAAAGGGATCGGACGACCAGTCCTGGCCGTCCACCGGCACCACATCGGTATGGCCGGACAGCACAAAGCCGCCATCGCCATCCGGCCCGATGGTGGCGAACAGATTGGCCTTGCCGCCGTCTTCATTGTATGAGCGGCGGCAGCGGGCGCCCGCCTTTTCCAGCAAAGCCTGCGCATAATCGATCAGTGCAAGATTGGAGCCGCGGCTGGTCGTGTCGAAGGCTATCAGGTCGCGGACAAGATCAAGCGCGGCGGCGGGCATTATCGGCCCCTCTTCAAACGTCGGTGCGGGAAGCGGGATTGCCGATGATGTTGAGGAATTCGCGCCGCGTATCGGAATTGTCGCGGAACGCCCCCAGCATGGTGGAGGTCACCATGGTGACGCCGGTCTTGTGCACCCCTCGGGTGGTCATGCATTGGTGCGCCGCTTCAATCACCACCGCCACGCCCTTGGGCTGAAGGACTTTCTCGATCGTGTTGGCGATCTGGGCGTTCATCTTTTCCTGCACTTGCAGACGGCGGGCATAGGCTTCCACCACCCGCGCCAGCTTGGAGATGCCGACCACGCGCTTGGTCGGCAAATACCCGACATGGACACGGCCGATAATGGGCGCGAGGTGATGTTCGCAATGGCTCTCAAAGCGGATGTCCCTGAGGATCACCATGTCGTCATAACCTTCGATCTCCTCGAAGGTACGGGTGAGATATTCTTCCGGGTCCTGGCCATAGCCCGAGAACCATTCCTCGAACGCCTTGGCGACGCGGGCGGGGGTATCGACCAGGCCTTCTCGCGAGGGGTCGTCGCCCGCCCAGCGGAGCAGGGTATGGACGGCCTGTTCGGCCTCTTCTCGGGTTGGTTTGCGGCTTGTTTTGCTCATGGGAAAGTTTCGCGCGCCGGCGCGCGCGTTTCAACCTTACGCTCACCAAGGTCTAATGAATTTGCCGGCGTTCGTAGGGGCTTTCCAGTAGAAAAGCCGGGATTTCCGCCTCGAAATTCTCGCCCGACGCACTCATCATCTGATACCGGCCGCTCATGGTGCCCGATGCGGTCTCAAGCGGGCAGCCGCTGGTGTACTGGAAACTTTCGCCCGGCGCGATCACCGGCTGGGCGCCCACCACGCCGGGGCCGCGCACTTCCTGCACCCGGCCCGCGCCGTCCACGATGTTCCAATAGCGCGACAGCAATTGCACCGGTTCGGCGCCCCGATTTTCGATGGTGACGGTGTAGGACCAGACATAGCGGTCGTCTTCGGGACAGGACTGATCGTCGAGATAGGCCGGCCGCACCGCCACACGGATACGCCTGGTCTCCAGTTCATATTGGTGACCAAAGCTGTCGCGGAAATTTTCCAACTCATACATGAGCAGCAATTATCGGGCGGCGCGGCTTTTGGCGCAAGCGGCAATTGATCGCAATGGTTAGCGCCGACGAAATGTCAGGGAACTGCACCCTGTGGTTCCACGGAAACCTGGGTTTTCACCGAATTTGCGATGAAGCAGGCTTCGTGCGCCAGATGATGGATGTGCGCCAGGGTTTCGGCATCGGCATCGATCGCCACTTTGGGACGCAGGATCACGCGGGTGATCCACAATCTGCCGCCGTCATTTTCCAGAAAGCCGCTCGCCTCATCCTGGTAAGAATGGACCGTCAGCTTCTTTTTGGCGGCGATGGCGAGAAAGCTCAGCATGTGGCAGGAGGACAAAGCCGCCACCAGCAGGTCTTCCGGATCGGCCTTGCTGCTGTCACCCTTATAGGCGGGCGCAGCGGAAACGATTACCGTTTCCTGGCTGTTCTTGAAGCGGATGGCGTGATTGCGGGAATAGGCCTCATAGGTAAAGGGCACGTCGCCCTTCTCCCAGTTCAGCACGATATGGTGCTCGGTCATGAAGGGCTCCACTAAGCAACCTTCAAGGCCTGTTCCAAATCCTCGCAAAGATCATCGGTATCCTCCAGCCCCACCGACAGACGCAGCAGCCCGCCGGTGACGCCGGCGTCGGCGCGCGCTTGCGGTGTCAGTTTCTGGTGGGTGGTGGTTTCGGGATGGGTGAGCAAGCTCTTGGCATCGCCCAGATTGTTGGAGATGTCGATCAAATTCAGGGCATTCGCCAGTTTAAACGCCGCGGCCTTGCCGCCTTCCACTTCAAAGGTCACCACACCGCCGCCGCCGTCCATCTGGGCTTTGGCCAGATTGTACTGCGGATGATCGGCGCGGAAGGGATAGAGCACGCGTATCACTTTCTTCTGCCCGGCCAGGAAGTCGGCCAGCGCCAGCGCATTCTCGCAATGCTGCTTCATGCGCAGCTCCAGCGTCTCAAGGCTCTTGAGGTGCAGCCAGGCATTGAAGGGGCTCAGGGTGGGCCCGGTGTTGCGCAGATACTGCTGCAGATTTTCATCCAGGAAATCCTGATGGCATAGGATGGCGCCGCCCAGCGCGCGGCCCTGGCCGTCGATGAATTTGGTGGAGGAATGCACCACGATATGGGCGCCGAACTCCATCGGCCGCTGCAGGGCCGGGGTGGCGAAGGCATTGTCCACCACCAGCCGCGCGCCATTTGCGTCGGCGATCTTGGCCACCGCCGCGATGTCCACGATGGCAAGCGTGGGATTGGAGGGCGTCTCCAGGAAGAGCATTTTGGTCTGTGGCCGCATGGCGGCTTTCCAGGCGCCCAGGTCGCTGCCTTCGACAAAGCTGCAGGCGATGCCGAAACGCGGCAGCACGGTTTCCAGCACATAGCGGCAGGAGCCGAACAGGGCGTTGGCGGACACTACATGGTCGCCGGTCTTGAGGCTGCCCAGGAACACGGCGCTGACGGCGGCCATGCCGGTGGCGGTGGCGCGCGCCGCCGGCGCGCCTTCCAAGAGCGCCATGCGTTCCTCGAACATGGTGACGGTGGGGTTGGCCAGACGGCTATACTGGTAGCCGGGGCTTTCGCCCTTGAAGCGCGCTTCGGCTTCCTCGGCTGCTTCATAGGCATAGCCGGCGGTGAAGATCAGTGGCTCGCAGGTTTCCTGGAAGTGGGAACGCACCTGCCCGCCGCGCACCGCCTGGGTGCGCCTGCGCCATTTGCCCGGTTTTTTGTTGGTAGCCATTAACGTCTTGTCCCTTAAGGCTGTTTTTGTGGCCCCGTTGCCCCCTATGGGTCAAGCACATAAGCTTTATGCGGGATTCGCGGGTCTGAAGACGCCCTATGAAACGGCTGTTTCTGCTCAGGCATGCCAAGGCGATGCCGGCTGAATCCGGCATCGAGGATTTCGACCGTACCCTGATGCTTAGCGGCATGCAGGACGGCGGCGTCCTGGCGCGCTATCTGCGCAAGAGCGGCTATGGCCTGGATCTGATCCTGTGTTCGGCGTCGGCCCGCACCACCCAGACCGCCGAGCTGGTGCTGCACGAAATCGAATGCGAGATCGAGTATCGCGACAGTCTCTATCTGGCGGAGCCGCCCAAGATATTGGCGGCGGTGCGCGGCGCGCCGGCTTTCGTCTCCCGCTTGATGATTGTCGGGCACAATCCGGGATTGGAAGCTTGCGCCGCGTTTCTGGCGCGCGAGCCGGTCCGCCGCAAGGAGCGGGCGCGGCATGAAGCGCTGGAAGAAAAATTTCCCACCTGCGCCCTGGCCGTGCTGGACTTCGATGTCGGGCGCTGGCGCGACGTGGTGCAGGGCGCCGGCAAGCTGGTGGAATTCGTGAGGCCGAAGGATCTGTGAACGGCGCTTAATTCCAATCCGCCAAACTGAATAAAATTGCGCCTTCGCGCCCCATTTTCGCCTGCCTTTGTGGATAGGGTCGCGGCATGGATGGACATGTCGCAAAAGTCATGCGGTGCCGCAAATGCTTTCGCAGCGGCATGGTGACGTGGGAGATGGCGTCGTCGGGCGGCAAGGTCCTGGTTGCCTTGCCGGAAGGGTTTCACCGCCGCCCGCGCATCCCGCTGAATCTGCCGCCCGAGATTGTCTGCGATTGCGGCACGGCGCAGCCGAATTGATCCGGCGCGCCGCTAGGCCTGATCCGAGCGCGATTGAATCGAGCGCGTCTGTTTGCGGGTTGCCAGCCGCTTCCAGCCAAAGCCGATCTCGGGCGTCAATTCACCCAGCAGCCGCGTGGTGCGGGTGGCGACGCGGCGCCCGCCCATGGCTTCGTAAAAGAAACAGGCATTGTTATGGGCGTGGGCCCAGATCAGACAGGATCTCAGCTTGCGGTCCTTGAAAGCCTCGAAGGCGCCAGCCAACAAAGCGCGTCCCGCGCCGCGGCCCAGAAAGGCCGGATCCACATACAGGGTATAGACTTCGCCGTCATAACCGCAGCCGCCGTCGCGCGCCTTGCCCAAGCTGCAAAGTCCGACGGCGCCGAACCGTGCATCTTCGGCCACCAGCACGGTGCCGGAATTTCTCCCCATGCCCCGGATGGTCGCTTGCCAGCGCGCGGTGTGGGTGCGCAGCGACATGGCGCCCAGAAGCGCGTGGGAAATCGCGCCCGCATAGGTGTCTTGCCAGGATTCGATATAGATGCGCGCGAGGTCTGCGGCATCTTCAGGCCGCGCCGTGCGAACACTCAGCGCGAGGTCGTCCATAACCGTCAGCGTGATGCAAAGACGAACGCCTCGCAAGAGTCATTTCGCGGTTACTGCAAAATTTTATGACTTGATGTTTCGGTTCTAGCCTAGGACCGGCTTTTCCTGAACGCGGGCCAGGAATTTGGCGCTTTGCTCTCCGCCTTGTCCGTAATGTTTCGCCGTCGGCCAGTCGCAGATTTCCGCGAAATGCGCGGCGATATCGTCGGCACTGGCATGGGTGCCAAGGTTGACGCCATCGCTCTCCACCAGCTGGGCGGCGGCGAAAACACCGGCCGCGGCGGTGAGAATCATGCCGGTCGGCGCCTCGTCCGATGCCAGATAGGCGACGGCGGGAGAGACAAATTCGGGCTTCAGCATTTCCAATAGGGCGGGTGGCATCAGGGCTTCGGTCATGCGGGTCGCCGCCACCGGGCATATCGCATTGACCCGGATATTGTCCTTGGCGCCTTCCAGCTTGAGCGAATTCATGAAGCCGATCACGGACAATTTGGCGGCGCCGTAATTGGTCTGGCCGAAATTGCCGTACAGGCCGGTGGAGGAGGTGGTGACCACGATACGGCCATAGCCTTGGCTTTTCATGATCTCCCACACCGCCTTGCAAGGCTTGACCGTGCCCATCAGGTGCACGTCCACCACGGCGGAGAAGTCTTTCAGCTCCATCTTACCGAAACTCCTGTCGCGCAGGATGCCGGCATTGGCGACCAGCACGTCGATGCGGCCCCATTTGTCCATGGTCTGCTTGACCAGATGCGCCACGCCGGCATCGTCGCTGACCGACGCGCCATTGGCGACGGCCTCGCCGCCGGCCGCCACGATCTCGGCCACCACGTTTTCGCTGGCCTGGGAGTTGCCGCCGCTGCCGTCCAGGGATCCGCCCAGATCGTTGATCACCACCTTGGCGCCCAACTTCGCCAGAAGCAGGGCATGGGCCCGTCCCAATCCGCCGCCGGCACCCGTAACGATGGCGACTTTGTCCTTGAAGGAGATGGTCATCGTGTCCTCGCAGTCTGGTCTGGCTAGGATGGTGTGGGGATGGTTTGCGGGTCAAGACGGCGGCCGAAATGCTTGCGCAATTTCGCACCCACCGGCAGTTCGATATATTCGGCCAGCAATCCGCCCCACAGCACGCAAATTATGACAAGGCCAAGCGGTTCCAGCCACCATATCAGGGCGGAAAATTGGGTCCCCAGGATCAGCGTGTCCGCGGGCGGATAGAGCCGCTGCTCGAAAAAGCGGATGGCCAGCAGCCAGGCGGCCTGGCCCATATAGACGGCATAAGACCATTCTCCCATCACCTGCGGCAGGCGTGTTTGCAGCGCCCGGGCGAGAATGCCGCGATCGAAAGCCAGGGCAAAGACCAGCATTATCAGCGGCAGTACGGTGAAGATATCCATACGGGTGTGCGACCAGCCGGTGTTCATCACCGCATAGGCCAGCAAGGACAGCAGCAGAATCTGCAGCACCGAATGTACCCATTCCGGCACCCGATCGCGCGGCTTGATCCGCCGGAACAACACCGCCATGCCCATGCCGATGAGAAAATCGCTGAGTCCCCGTAGCACGCCATTGTGAAACGTGATGTCCAGTCCATGCTTGGAGGTGAACAGCAGCACCAAAAGACCCGCCATGCCGCTTGCGATCAAGGCCAAGCCCCGCCACGCCCGGCCCTCGGCAAGCCACAGCAGCGCCGGAAACATCAGGCAAAGCGCGAATTCCACGCTGACGAACCAGGACGCGCCGTTCCAGGTCAGGCTGGGCATGCTGTTCCAGGCATGAACCAAGAACAGGCTGAGCCAGAATCCCTTGATGCTGACATCCTGGTGATACCGGATGTCGAAGATCGAAAGATAGCCGCCTTGCGCGGCCAGCGCCCGCAGGCCCAGCACAAGAGCCAATATCAGCAGCAGCATGAACAGGTGCAGGGGGTAAAGCCGAATCAGGCGCGCCCGCAGGAAGTCGATATAGCCGCTGGGCCGCAACAGATCCTTCAGCCTGGGCCAATAGGCATGGGTCAGGATGAAACCGGACAGGACGAAGAAAAACTCCACCCACAGATAGCCGCGAGCGGCGAGATAATCCAGAATCCGCCAGCCGCTATAGTGATGGCCTTCGCTGAAGTGGAACATCACCACCATCAGCGGCGGGAAAGCCCGCGCCCCCGCCAGCGCAGCGATCTTTCCCGAACTTGATGGTTTTTCGGTCATCCCTCTCCCCTATTGGGGACAGTAGCCCTGGCGGGGCCTTCTGTCATGCCGTGGTTGCCCTTCATGGGAATGGAATTGGTGTAGCGTTCTTTGCGGGATATCATCCCGGGGGCAAGCGTTGCCGTATCTTCCATCGGCCCATCTGCAATCGTTACTGGGTATCTGCGCCATGATCGGGCTGCTACCGCTTTAGCTTTTTTTCTCTGGAGCATGATCCGGTTTCCGGATCATGCTCCAGAGTCTTGGTTTGTCGCGCAATTTACCGGAAAATCGATTCCGATTTTCCAGATTGCGCTTTATGCTGCCGCCATGGTGGATTTCTGGATTCCGCAGACCTCTTCCGGTGAGATTACCGGCATCGCCCAATTGGAGGCGGTTGTGGTCCAACGCGCCGATGCGCGCTGGAAACGTCTCAAGGGGACGCGGCGTTTTCCGCCGGAGCCTGGCGGCGTGTTGGCGGAGGTCGCCTCCAATGCCCTCTTGGTACGGGTGGTGGAGGAGGGCGCCGATTATGAATATCTCAAGGTCGGCGAGGCCTTGGTGGCCGGGTTCCGCGAGGATTTCTCGGGGCGGCGGCTTAGCGATATCATCGCCACCACGCCGCGTTTCGGGCTGGGGCTGAAAATGCTGTATGAGATGGTGCGCTCGGGCTGCGAGCCGCTTTACTATCGCGGTTGGGTGGGCGCGGACATGCCGGATGCCCAGTTCCTCTATTATGAGAGCGCCGTCCTGCCTTTCGGCAAGGACGAAACCCGGGTGGATCATATTGTGGTGACCAGCATGCTGGTGTTGCGCGACCAGGCCTATCCCGCCATGCCGCAAAATCTCAGGGTGTAATGTGCGCATTGTTTTTGTGTTCGCCCTGCTGGTCTTATCCGCCTGTGCTCCCAGCTTTGTGCCGCCGTTGGATGGCGGCGTGACTCCCAAGGTGGCGGAAGATGCGATTCTGGCGCGCGACGGCACTCCTCTGCCGCTGCGCCGTTGGCAGGCGGCAGGGGCGCCGCGCGCGGTGATCGTGGCTTTGCACGGTATGAGCGATTATTCCAACGCTTTCGCTATGCCGGGCAAGGTGTGGGCCCAGCTGGGCATCACCACACTTGCCTATGACCAGCGCGGTTTCGGATTGAGCCCCAATCCTGGTGTCTGGGCCGGGGCCGAGGCGATGCGCGCCGATCTCAAGGACGCGATCGCGGCGGCGCGGGCGCGCTATCCCGGCGTGCCGGTCTTTGTTCTTGGCGAAAGCATGGGCGGCGCGGTTGTGCTGACGGCGATGGCGTCTCGGCAAAGCTTGAACGCCGACGGCGTGATCCTGGTGGCGCCGGCAGTCTGGTCGCGGGGCGACATGCCGCTGACCTATCGGGCGGCGCTGTTCCTGGGTGCGCATCTGGTGCCCGGCATGATCCTCTCCAACAATGCCGCCGGAAAGGTCGTGACCATCATTCCCTCCGACAATGTGGAAATGCTGCGGGCGCTGGGCCGCGACCCGCTGTTCCAGAAAAAGACCCGGATAGATACGCTGTTCGGGCTGGTCAATCTGATGGACGAGGCGCGCACCGCGCCGGCGGCCATCAAAACCGCGCCGCCGATCCTGTTTCTTTACGGCGCCAAGGACCAGATCATTCCCGCCAAGCCGACGCAAGGCGTGATCGCGGCGCTGGGCCCCAAGGCGACGGTGAAACACTATGAACATGGCTATCATATGCTGTTGCGCGATCTTGAAGGCGAAAGCGTGGACAAAGACGTGGCCGACTGGGTCTTTGCGCATACCGGCAAATAGGACCTTTGCGGACAAAGCCAGGGATGGAGCAGGCAAGCTGGCGGCGGAAGCGATCAGCCTGCTCAAGCGCAACAATGCCGGCAAGGCGCTGGAAATCGCCCGCATGGCGCGCGACATGCACGGCGGCAATGGCATCGCCGACGGCTATCATGTGGTGCGGCATATGCTGAACCTGGAAGCCGTCAACACCTATGAAGGCACCCACGACATTCATGCCCTGGTGTTGGGCCGGGCCCAGACCGGCCATTGCGCATTCTGAGAGGGGCGGACTTTCAAACCGGGATTTTTGCGGGCATAAACGGCCCCGCTTTCCACGGACCCCGCCCCGGAAACCTGCCATGTCTCTCGCCGCGCCGAATGTCGTCAATATCAAGGATTTGCGCCGTCTGGCGCGGGCCCGGCTGCCGGACGCGGTGTTCGATTATCTCGACGGCGCGGCGGACGATGAGGTGACCCTGAAGGACAGCGAACGCGCTTTCCAGGAGGTGTTTTTCAAGCCGCGCTTCGCGGTGGCGACGCCGTCCTGCGATCTTGGCGTCACGGTGCTGGGGCACAGACTGGATTTGCCTTTTATCCTGGCGCCGATCGGCTATTCGCGGCTGATGCATCCGCGCGGCGAGCTGGCGGCGTCGAAAGCGGCAGGGCGGAACGGCACCGGCTATATTCTCTCCACCCTGTCGGGTCACCGGATCGAGGATGTGAAAGCGGAGACGACGGG
>DATFEF010000038.1:0-23857 GCA_035251465.1 Rhizomicrobium sp.
CCCGCCGCTGCGCCCACTGCCGCGGCGCCGTCGCCGGGACCAACCGCCGGCGCCGTGCCCTCGCCTATGGTCGGCACCGTCTATCTTTCGCCGGAGCCTGGCAAACCGGCCTTCATCACGGTCGGCAAGAGCGTCAAGGAAGGCGAGACCTTGTTCATCGTGGAAGCGATGAAGACCATGAACGCCATCACCGCGCCCAAAGGCGGCACGGTGACGGAGATCCATGTCGCCGACGGCACCCCCGTCGAATTCGGCCAGACGCTCTGCGTCATCGCCTGATGGTCCGTGCGCGCTTTCTTCCTCTACTCTCCATGGCCGGGCTTGACCCGGCCATCCAGGGCCGCGCGCACGGTGCTTCTTTAATGACTGGATGGCCGGCTCGGGGGCCGGCCATGGAGGAGATCTCTTTGGCCTCAGCCGCGAAAGTTCTTCGCTAGATGTTCGAAAAAGTCCTCATTGCCAATCGCGGTGAAATCGCGCTTCGCGTCATCCGCGCCTGCAAGGAAATGGGCATCGCCACCGTGGCGATCCATTCCACCGCCGACAGCGAGGCGATGCACGTCAAGCTGGCCGATGAAAGCGTCTGTGTCGGCCCGCCCGCCGCCGCTTTGTCCTATCTCAACATCCCCGCCATCATCGCCGCCTGCGAGATCACCGGCGCCGAAGCGATCCATCCCGGCTACGGCTTTCTGTCGGAGAACGCCAAATTCGCCGACATCATCAAGGAACATGGCCTGACCTTCATCGGGCCCGCGCCCGAACATATCCGCATGATGGGCGACAAGATCACCGCCAAGCAGACGGTGAAGGAACTGGGCATTCCCACCGTGCCGGGATCGGACGGCGAAGTCTTAGACGCGGACGCAAGCCGCGTGGCTGAACAGATCGGCTATCCCGTGTTGATCAAGGCCACGGCGGGCGGCGGCGGGCGCGGCATGAAAGTGGCCAAGAATGCGGGCGAACTGTCTTTCGCGCTGTCCCAGGCCCGCACCGAGGCCAAGGCCGCCTTCGGCAATGACACTGTTTACATGGAGAAATACCTCCAGAAGCCGCGCCATATCGAAATCCAGATCCTGGCCGACGGTCACGGCCATGTCGTGCATCTGGGCGAACGCGATTGTTCCCTGCAACGCCGGCACCAGAAAGTCTGGGAGGAGGCCGGCAGCCCGGCGCTCAACGCCCAGGAACGCGACGAGATCGGCGGCATCTGCACCAAGGCGCTCAGCAAGCTGGGCTATCTGGGCGCGGGCACCATCGAGTTCCTCTACGAGGACGGGCGTTTCTATTTCATCGAGATGAACACCCGGCTGCAAGTCGAGCATCCGGTCAGCGAGGCGATCACCGGCATCGACATCGTGCGCGAGCAGATCCGCATCGCCACCGGCGCGCCTTTGGCCTTTGCCCAGAAGGATATCGTGTTCGAAGGGCACGCCATCGAATGCCGCATCAATGCCGAGCATCCCTTCACCTTCCGTCCCTCGCCCGGTACCATCACCCAATTCCATACCCCCGGCGGGCTGGGCGTGCGCTTCGACTCGGCGATTTATTCCGGTTACCGCATCCCGCCCTTCTACGACAGTTTGGCGGGCAAGCTGGTGGTGCATGCCAGGAACCGCAACGAATGCCTGCTGCGCCTGCGCCGCGCCCTGGACGAGCTGGTGGTGGACGGGATCGAGACCACCATCCCGCTGTTCCAGAAGCTAGTGCGCGAGCCCGACATCATCGACGGCGACTATTCCATCCATTGGCTGGAGAAGTACCTAGCAAGTCTGGGCCATTAGTGCCGCCGCCCGGTCATTAGCGAAATCCCGCCTTCTCGGCTAAGGTGTCCTGGCTCGCGCGGCTGCTACGCTGTCGCTCGCCGCGCTGCGCCGTTGCAGCGCGATCAGCTTCGCTTCTCGCTCTGCAACCCCGACAACAACAACGAGCTGGGAGGACCGAATGGGCTTTCTGAGTAAATATTCATCACAGATCCTTGGCATCACCCGCATCATGACGGGCCTGTTGTTCATGGAACACGGCACCACCAAGCATCTGAATTTCCCGCCGGGCGACATGCATCCCGCCATCACCTCCCTGCCCGGCACGGCCGGCGTGATCGAGATCGTGGCCGGCGCGCTGATCGCGCTGGGCTTATTCAGCCGCTGCGCGGCCTTTGTCGCGTCCGGCACCATGGCCTTCGCCTATTTCCTGGTTCACGCCCCAATGAACTTTTTCCCGGTGGCGAACCGCGGCGATGCCGCCATCCTTTTCTGCTTTATCTTCTTGTATCTGGCGGCAGCCGGTCCCGGCGCCTTCGCGCTGAACAAGAAATAGCTCGAGCGCCGCATTCCGCAGCGCGACAACCCGCATCCGACAGCTTTCTCCCCCCTCACGGCGAAGCCGTTAGAGGGGGGAGATGTCGCAGCGAAGTGTTTGCGTCTTCGCAAACCTGAGCTGCGTACAGAGGGGGGTAAACAAATATCGCGCAGAATGGCGCAACGCGCTATTCTGCGCCCATGCACGGCACCAACCGGCTGACACCCGAAATCCTGCTGCGCGCCTATGCCGAGGGATTGTTCCCCATGGCCGAGCGGCGGAACGATCCCCTGCTTTATTGGGTGTCGCCGGAGAAACGCGGCATCATTCCATTGGACGCGTTTCATGTGCCGCGGCGGCTGGCCCGCACCGTGCGCGCCGGTCCGTTTACCGTCACCGCCGACCGCGCCTTTGTCGCAGTGATGATGGCTTGCGCCGCGCCCGCGCCGGGGCGCCCCGAAAGCTGGATCAATGACGAGATCCTGCGCCTTTACACCGCCCTGCATGCCGGCGGCCATGCCCATTCCATCGAATGCTGGCAGGGCGGCACGCTGGTGGGCGGGCTTTATGGGGTGCGGCTGGGCGCGGCCTTTTTCGGGGAAAGCATGTTTTCGCGCCGGCGCGACGCCAGCAAGGTGGCGCTGGTTCATCTGGTGGAAGGATTGAAGCGCGGCGGCTTCACCCTGCTCGACACCCAGTTCATCACCACGCATCTGGCGCGGTTTGGCGCCATAGAAATTCCGCGCGAGCGCTATTTGCTCAAGCTGCAGGACGCGCTGAACCGCGAAGCCCTCTGGCCGTTTTTCTAGGGCTACTGTCCAGCGCCTTCGGGCAACGCCTGCATTTTCTCCTTATCGGAAGAATCCGGCGCTTTCACCTTGACCGGCGCGGTCGAAGTATTGACGGCCACCACAGGCGCCGGGGCGTTGTTGCAGCTGATCACCCAAACATCATAGAGCGGATGTTCCACCCCATTCAGGCCGGGACTGGACGCGTACATCCAGCCCGAGAAGATGCGCCGTGACGGCTGATCCGGCCGGTGATCCTCGATCTGGACAAAAGCGGCCGTCTCCGGCGTTTCGCTTTGCGGCGTGGAATAACAAAAGCGCGCCGTGATGGTCAGGGTGGCGAAATGGATCGGTTTGCCGATCTGCGCGGTAATGCTGGTGGGACGGCCGGTGATCTTGTCCAGCCCGCGCATGGTCAGCACCGTACCGCCTTGAGGGGCAGCGGGGGGCGGCGATAGGGGGGCGGTCTGCGCGGCAGGCGATGACGCCGCAGCAGGCGGAGCGGGAAGAACGCGCGGCGCCGGTTGCGCGGGTGGGCGCACGGATTGGGCCAGCGCCGCCGCCATACCAGCCCCCAGCAGCAGGATGGGGGTGAGGATTTTCACGGGCCCGCCCCCGGATCGGGCGCCTTTACCGGACCCGATGGCTTTTGCGGTGGCGGCTGATTGGACGTGGCAGCGCCGGTCGCGAAGCGGCCCACCAAATTCATCAGATCGATCGAGCCTTGTGCGCTCTCAAAGAAAGCGCCCGGCGCCATATTCTGTTCGTCCCCGCCCGGGGTGATGGAGAGATATTGCCCGCCGAGAAACCCGGCTTGAGTCACCAGGATGGACGAATCCATCGGCAGCTTGACGTCGTTGCGGATATCCATTTGGACGGTGACCAGATAGGTCTTGGGATCCAAGACCAGGCCGGAGACCGAGCCAATCTTGATGCCGGCCAGCCGCACATCGGTGCCCACCGCCAGGCCATCGACCTTGGCAAGCCGGGCATTGACCTCATAACCGGATAGGTCGCCAGCGCCGGTGCGGTAATAGGCCAAGGCGGCCAAGACCAGGGCGATGGCAACGACCGCCGCGCCGATCAAAGTCTCGGCGGTATTGGGACGCGGCATTGCCTGACTACTCAAGGGCGCTACTCATCAATCCGGTTTCCAGGCCTGATAGTCGCCGGTGGCCGGCGGACGCACGCCGCCCTTTTGCAAACTGCCGCCGGGACGATAGGCGCCGTCGGTGCCGGTGAGATTGGGCCGATGCGGCTGCTCGAAGCTGCATGCCTTGAGCGGCGCCCGCGTCGGCGGCTCGGCATAGGTGTGGTGCAGCCAGCCATGCCAATCCGGCGGCACCCGGCTGGCCTCGACGGTGCCGTTATAGATCACCCAGCGCCGCGAGCCGTCCTTGTTCTGGTAATAGCGGTTGCCGAAATCGTCGGTGCCGACGGGCGCGCCCGATAGCCAAGTGGTCAGCAGGGTCCCCAAGGTCGCGGAGTTCCACCAGGAAAAGATCATCTTGAATAGGGACATGCCGAATACCGCAGACTCGCCGGCGGACTATAGGGGCACTGCATCATTTTCGCCAATGTTGCGATGTCTGGAGCGACCGGCAGGCCCTGTATGGCTGTATCGCAGACATGCAGGGCCTGCCGGCGCGACCATCAAAAAGACTCGGGGTTTTTCGGTTATCCCCAAACCGTCCCAAGGCCTCGATGACGCTGTGATGAAAGAGCGGTGAAAAATATTTCCGCGCCTTAATTTCAGGCCCGCTTGACTCCCGGCTTTTTGGCGGTTGCCCCCATGTCTAGATGTGGTGATTAAGGTTTCGGTAACCACTATTCCCTTGCGCCGGCCTTTCCCCCGTGTCCATACTTTGGGCCAGTCACCTCCCGTGACCACCATATCTGGCGACGCCGATCCCGCCGCAAAGCCCTCCCCTCAAGGAGGAGATCTTTGCGGGCGGTCCACTGTCCCCAAATTGGCGGCCTGGAGGGGCTGGGGCCGAAGGAACTTCCGTTCAACGCATTTTGGGGTGTCGCCATGCACATTCGCCGCCATTTCACCGTCGAAGGTCATTCACCTTATCAGGGCATCCCCTTCAAAAACGCGGCCAGCGAAATCCGCAATCCCGACGGCTCCATCGTCTTCAGCCAGACCGACATCGAAGTGCCGCAGGATTGGAGCCAGGTGGCCTGCGACGTGCTGGCACAGAAATATTTCCGCAAGGCGGGCGTGCCCAAGAGTCTCAAACTGGTGCCGGAAGAAGGCGTGCCGGAATTTCTTTGGCGCAAGCAGGCCAAGGACGGCTCCAAGGAAACCACCGGCGAAAAATCCGCCAAGCAGGTTTTTGACCGGATGGCCGGCACCTGGACCTATTGGGGCTGGAAGGGCGGCTATTTCGACGACGAAAAGGATGCCCGCGCCTTTTACGACGAGCTTTGCCACATGCTGGCGTCGCAAAAATGCGCCCCCAACTCGCCGCAATGGTTCAACACCGGCCTGCACTGGGCCTATGGCATCGATGGCCCGGGCCAGGGGCATTATTATGTCGACCACAAAAGCGGGCGGCTGACCAAGTCGGCCAGCGCCTACGAACATCCCCAGCCCCATGCCTGCTTCATCCAGAGCATCAAGGACGATCTGGTCAATGACGGCGGCATCATGGACCTTTGGACCCGCGAAGCGCGGCTGTTCAAATACGGTTCGGGCACCGGCACCAATTTCTCGCCCCTGCGCGGCGCCGACGAGAAATTGTCGGGCGGCGGCAAGTCTTCCGGCCTGATGAGCTTCCTCAAGATCGGCGACCGCGCCGCCGGCGCCATCAAGTCGGGCGGCACCACGCGGCGCGCCGCCAAAATGGTGATCGTGGACATCGACCATCCCGACATCGAGGACTTCATCGAATGGAAGGTGATCGAGGAGCAAAAGGTCGCCGCCCTGGTGGCGGGCTCCAAGCTGGCGGAAAGGCATCTCAAGGCGGTGCTGAAGGCCTGTGTCAATTGCGAGGGCTCGGGCGGCGACTGCTACGATCCGCAGAAGAATCCAGCGCTGCGCCGCGAAATCAAAGCCGCGCGCAAAAGCATGATCCCCGACAATCTGATCGAGCGGGTGATCAGCTTCGCGCGCCAGGGCTATAAGGATATCGACTTCCGCACCTACGACACCGATTGGGACAGCGAGGCCTACACTTCGGTGGCGGGCCAGAATTCCAACAATTCGGTGCGGGTCACCGACGCCTTCCTCAATGCCGTGCTGGAAGACGGCGACTGGCAGCTCAGCAACCGTGGCAACGGCAAGATCGCCAAGACCGTCAAGGCGCGCGAATTGTGGGAAAAAGTGTCCTATGCCGCCTGGGCCTGCGCCGATCCCGGCGTCCAGTTCCATACCAGCATCAATGACTGGCACACCTGCCCGGCGGGCGGTGAAATCCGCGCCTCCAATCCGTGCAGCGAATACATGTTCCTGGACGATACCGCCTGCAATCTGGCTTCGCTCAACCTGATGGCCTTCCGCAACGCCCCCGCCGGCGAAGCCGGCGCCAGCCCAATAAGCGGCGTCAAGACATTCGACGTCGAAGCCTTCGAACATGGCGTGCGGCTGTGGACCATCGTACTGGAAATCTCGGTTTTGATGGCGCAATTCCCTTCCAAGGAGATCGCCCAGCTTTCCTATGACTATCGCACCCTGGGATTGGGCTTCGCCAATATCGGCGGCCTCTTGATGTCCGCCGGCGTTCCGTACGATTCGCGCGAGGGCCGCGCCGTCGCGGGCGCCATATCGGCGCTGATGACCGGTGTTTCCTATGCAACTTCCGCGGAAATGGCGGGCGAGTTGGGGCCTTTCCCGGAATATGCCGCCAACAAGGACGCCATGCTGCGGGTGATCCGCAACCATCGCCGTGCCGCCTATGGCGAGACCAGCGGCTATGAAAAACTCGCGACCAAGCCGGTCGCGTTGGACCTGCAATCGGTCTCCGACGCCGAACTGGCGCACGCCGCCAAGCGTGCCTGGGACAATGCACTGAACCTGGGCAAACAGCACGGCTTCCGCAACGCCCAGGCCACAGTCATCGCGCCCACCGGCACCATCGGCTTGGTGATGGACTGCGACACCACCGGCGTGGAGCCGGATTTCGCCCTGGTCAAGTTCAAGACCCTGGCGGGCGGCGGCTATTTCAAGATCATCAATCGCTGCGTTCCCGAGGCCTTGGCCAATCTCGGCTATGGCCAGGCGGAGATCGACGCCATCGTCGCCTATGCCGTGGGCCATGGCACTTTGGAGGACTATTCCGGCCGCATCAACTACGACGCCCTGCGCGGCAAGGGCTTTGGCGAAGACGAAATCGGCCTGATCGAGGCGGAACTGGAAGCGGCCTTCGACATCCGCTTTGTCTTCAACAAATACACTTTGGGCACCGAGTTCTGCACCAAGGTGCTGAAGATCGACGCCGCCCAGCTGGATGCGCCCGACTTCGACATGCTCAAGACTTTGGGCTTCTCCAAGGCCGATATCGACGCCGCCAACCTGCATGTCTGCGGCGCCATGAGTCTGGAAGGCGCGCCGTACCTGAAGGAACAGCATCTGCCGGTGTTCGACTGCGCCAATCCCTGCGGGCGCATCGGCAAGCGGGCGCTGAGCGTGGAAGCCCATATCCGGATGATGGCGGCGGTGCAGCCCTTCATCTCGGGCGCCATCTCCAAGACCATCAACATGGCCAACAATGCAGCGGTCAAGGACTGCGGCGAGGCCTATATGCTGTCCTGGAAACTGGGCCTGAAGGCGAATGCCTTGTACCGCGACGGCTCCAAATTGAGCCAGCCGCTGGCCAGCCAGGTTTTCGCCTTTGCCGATGACGAGGAAGACGACGCCCTGCCGGATGCCCCACGCCTGCCGGCGCAACAGACGGTCGTCACCGAACGGATCGTGGAACGGGTGATCGAGAAGGTGCGCAGCCATGAGCGCGAGCGCCTGCCGCATCGCCGCAAAAGCTATACCCAAAAAGCCATTGTCGGCGGCCACAAGGTCTATCTGCATACCGGCGAATATGAGGACGGCAGACTGGGCGAGATCTTCATCGACATGCACAAGGAAGGCGCCGCCTTCCGCAGCCTGATGAACAATTTTGCCATCGCCATTTCGGTGGGCCTGCAATATGGCGTGCCGCTGGAGGAATTCGTCGAGGCCTTCACCTTCACCCGTTTCGAACCGGCCGGCCTGGTGATCGGCAACGACTCCATCAAGAACGCCACCAGCGTGCTGGATTACATTTTCCGCGAGTTGGGCGTGTCCTATCTGGGACGCACCGATCTGGCCCATGTTGTCCCCTCGGGTGACGAAGACCTGGGCAAGGGCGGCGGCAATGATGGCGGCGCCCAGGAAGTCGCAATCACCAAGCTGGCCTCGTCCGGTTATCTGCGCGGCCGCACCCAGATCACCGTGGTCAAGGGCGGCGCGGCGCCCAAGATGCTGGCGGAGGAAGACCATTTCCATCAAGAGATGTTCGCTCCCGACAACGATGTCGATCATGTCAGCGAGCTGGACCTGTCGGACATCCGCGCCGGGGTGGAGGCCACGCTGAGCGCCGTCGGCGCCCAAGTCGCCACCATCGAAGCGGCAATGACCCGCTCTGCGGCGGGCGGGCGCGACAGCCGCGCGGCGCGGGCGTTGGAGGCGCGGCTTAAGGGCTTTGAAGGCGACAGTTGCGGCGCCTGCGGCAACTTCACTTTGGTGCGCAACGGCACCTGCATGAAGTGTAACACTTGCGGATCGACCAGCGGCTGTTCATGACAAGACGGTCCGCCGCCCACCTAGTAGCGATCTCGGGGCGGACGGACGCTAGCCTCCTCGATTGGACCACCGTTGAAGACGATTTAAAAAATTGGCCTAACCAGAGCAGAGAGGAAGCTTTTCTCTCGTTGGTCATAAGCCATCTATTCGACATCAGAAACCCCGACATTCGCTTCTGGCGAACAGAGGGGGGCAACGATCGCGGAATCGACGCGATCGTAATTGATGACAAAGAGAAGCGCGCCCACTTTGTCACCACAAAATGCGTAAAAGCATTCGAGAAAAGCGCGCGTAACTTCCCTTCCGCTGAGATCGACAAATCTCTCACTTTTCTGGACGAGTTCATTCACAAGACATTGTCTTTGAAAACCTGCAACGCCGTTCTTGCTTCTGCTGTCTTGGAGCTTTGGGATTGCTTTGATCAGAACTATCATTCGGTGCACTTCCACATCTGCTCAAATCAAAAACCCTTAGTTGCGGACGAGCAGCAGCGCCTACGGCTTAACCTCGTTGGCAAGAAGATTGCTTTGGAGGAGCATCACCTACTGACGTTCTCCAATGGAAGAACTCGCGCGATCCAGCCAAACCTCAGAAAGCTGACATTTTCCGGTGGGAAGATTGAGAGGACCCTCAGAAACGCTAGGACCATCACCGGCTATGTATCCGTTGCCGAAGTGGCACGTTTCTTAACTGCTCCCGATGGGACTTTAGATCCATCGCTATTTCAGGCGAACATCCGTGCGTTCTTGGGGGATCAGACAGAAATTAACAAAGACATTGCAAAAACGCTGTATGGTAACGAACGCGAGCTGTTCGAATGCCTCAATAACGGGATAAAACTTGTTTGCGAAGCAGCGCTTGTAGCAGCAGGGGCTCAACCCATTCACGTCACAAACGCTCAAGTCATTAATGGCCTACAGACGGCCAATGTATTATTTGAATTTGCTAAAACACGTCCTGATCAAGCTGCAAACGCCGCCGTCTTGGTTCACATCACCGTGACCACTGACGCCAAACTAGTGACCAATATCGCCCTCGCAACCAATAGCCAGCAGAGAATTGGCTCGCGAGATTTACGGTCTAACGATCCGTTGCAGATCAAGCTGGGACGCGAACTGAAAAGGAAAGGGTTTCGTTACCTCAGAAAGCAAGGGGAAATTTCTGATGTACCGATGGCGCAAACTATCGATTCTCTCAGGCTCGGCCAAATTATAGTGGCCTATAAACTTGGCCAGCCGGACAAAGCAAAAATTTCGAACGCCATTTTCGGCGACTTGTATGACGAGGTCTTTAATCCGAAAATTCTATCGGCTGATGTTGTAATATCGCTCCACAGTTTGTATCGCCTGATCGAAAGTAAAAAGATTCTCGCAAAAGCCGCTCAAAGAAAGATTTCTCGCGAAGAATACAGCGAGGAATGGATCATCGAAGGCATATTTCATGTTCTGCACGCCACAAGGTTGCTCTGCCAGGGTGGGAGCCAGAACCCCTATGCTTTTGACGAGGCAAAACTTTTTGTAGATGAGGCGATAGATATTATATCACGCTGCTTCGAGAAAGCCGACGCATCGGCGTATCGGTTTTTTCGTGTCGTTGCCACGCGGACCGCAATTGAGGAGGCTATTAGCCTGAGGCTAGCTGCGTCGGGTGGAAAACCCAAAGATAAACGTCAGTTGAGCCTCTTCGAAAGCATATAGGTGGAATTCAATGCCGGTATCCGGGATCATTTCCCATTCCGGGAACCAGCGAAAAATGCGTCCGGTTTTCGGCGTTCAGCGCCGCATTTTCCAGCTCCGCGGCGGTAGCCAGGAGTTTGTGCTGAAACATCTCCAGGGACGTCTCCGCCGCATGGCCCCGCAGCCGCGCCGCCAAGGTGCGCATCCGCAGCACTTTTTCGTCTCCGCAATCCATGGATGCAAAACGCGGCCGCCGGATGCCCGTTCCGCTTTCAACCGGATGGTAACCATGACGGCTCCAATCTGAGGCCATGCGCCCCTTCCCGGCCCTGTTTGTCTTAACAATGTTCATGATCCCGGCGCTTTGTTCGACCGGGCCGGCCTTGGCCGCCGATCCTGCCGCCGTGGCCAAGATCAGGGGCGGGATTGTGGATTGCGTGGGCTGCGACTTGAAAGGCGCCGACCTTTCCAACACCTGCGTCAAGGAACACGACCTGCATGGCGCCGATTTCACCGGCGCCGACGCCAGCCTGATGTGCATGTCCTTCGCCGATTTCACAGGCGCCCGTTTCCGCGATACCGAACTGTCGGGCGCCAATCTGTCCGGCGCGAAAATGGACGGCGCCGATCTGACCGGCGCCAAGACTTCGATCGCATCCTTCCTGGGCACCGACCTGCGCAAGGTGAAAGGCCTGACGCAGAAACAGTTGGATGTGGCTTGCGGCGACGCCAAGACGAAATTGCCGCCGGGGCTGAAGGTTCATACCTGCAAATAGCCCCCCTCACCCTCGCATGCGCTGACGCGCATGCTCTTCCCTCTCCCCCTGAGGGGGAGAGGGCAAGGGCGCGCAGCGCCCGCGGGTGAGGGGGAAAATTACTCCGCCGCCGCCTTGACCGGATCGGGCTTCCAGCGCAGCACCGGCTTGCGCGCAGCCGCGGTCTCGTCCAGGCGGCGGCGCGGCGCCAGATGCGGCGCCCCCGCGAAGCGCTCGGTCTTTTTGGCGCGCGCCTCGGTGGCCAAGCTGTGCAGCACATGGATGAAACGGTCCAAAGAAGCCTTGGATTCGGACTCGGTGGGCTCGATCAGCATGGCGCCATGCACCACCAGCGGGAAATACATGGTCATGGGATGATAGCCCTCGTCGATCATCGCCTTGGCAAAATCCAGGGTGGTGACGCCGGTGCCCTCCAGGAAACTGTCGTCAAACAGCGCCTCATGCATGCAGGGACCGTCGCCGAACGGCGCGCTCATCACATCCTTGAGAGATGCCAGGATATAGTTGGCCGACAGCACCGCATCCTCGCTGGCCTGGCGCACGCCGTCGCGGCCGTGGCTGAGCATATAGGTCAGCGCGCGCACGAACATGCCCATCTGGCCGTGAAAGGCGCACATCCGGCCGAACGGCTTGGCGCCGTTCGGCGCGGCCGCCATATCCTCGATCAGCCGCAACCCCTTTGCATCCGCCACCAACAGCGGGATCGGCGCATAAGCCGCCAAACGCTCCGACAACACCACCGGGCCCGCCCCCGGCCCGCCGCCGCCATGCGGCGTGGAGAAAGTCTTGTGCAGATTGATATGCATGGCATCGATGCCCAAATCGCCGGGCCGCACCTTGCCGGCAATGGCATTGAAGTTGGCGCCGTCGCAATAGAAATAGGCGCCCGCCGCATGCACCGCCTTGGCGATCTCGATCACCTCGCCCTCGAACAGACCGCAGGTGTTGGGATTGGTCAGCATGATCGCCGCCACATCCGGCCCCAGCTTGGCCTTCAAGGCGCCGGCATCGACATGGCCGTTGGGCTTGGCGGGCACTTCGTCCACCGTGAAGCCGGCAAAAGCGGCGGTGGCGGGATTGGTGCCATGGGCGGATTGCGGCACCAGGATGCGCTTGCGGTCCTCGCCGCGCGCCGCGATGGCGGCACGGATCGCCAGCAAACCGCAAAGCTCGCCATGCGCGCCCGCCTTGGGCGACATGGCCACGGCGGGCATGCCGGTCAGGCTGGTAAGCCAGTTCATCAACTGGGAGATCAGTTCCAGCGCCCCCTGGGTGGTCGATTGCGGCGCCAGGGGATGCAGATCGCCAAAACCCGGCAGCCGCGCCATTTTCTCGTTCAGGCGCGGATTGTGTTTCATGGTGCAGGAGCCCAAGGGATACAGCCCGCTATCGATGGCGTAATTCTTCCGCGACAGCCGCACGAAATGCCGGATCACTTCCGGCTCGCTGAGACCAGGCAAACCGATTTTGCCCTTGCGGTGCAGCCCGCCCAACCGATCGTCGCCGACTTTCACATCGGCCAAGTCCACGCCGCAGGCGCCATGATCCAATTCGAAGATCAGAGCTTCTTCGTGATCCAACCCGCGATCTCCGGAGATGGTAGCGATGCTGGCGGAAAATGCCTCGCCTGCACCACTGGGGCGGCCCTGATTGTTCATGCTCATCAGATGGATTCCTTCTGGCCATGCGAGGCCCCGATACTCGTCTGCCTCACCGAGGTCACCTGCGCGTCCAGCAAGGCCATCGTAAGAGCATCGAAATCGTCATCGGTATTGGTCTCCGTGACGGCCAGGATCAGTAAATTTTCCACGCTCTTGTCATGCGGCAGCAGGCGCGACGCCGGTACACCCGCGATCACGCCCTTTTGCGCCAGCGCTTCGACAATGGGTGCCGCAGGCTTGAGAAGCCTCACCGTGAACTCATTGAAGAAGGTCGGTGTGACAAGTTCCACGCCCGGCAGCGCCGCCAGTCTATCGGCCAGCGTGCTGGCCTTGGCATGATTGATCCGCGCCAACCGGGTCAGGCCTTCCTCGCCCAGCAGCGACAGATGGATGGTAAAGGCCAGGCAGCACAGGCCGGAATTGGTGCAGATATTGCTGGTCGCTTTTTCGCGGCGGATATGCTGCTCGCGGGTGGACAAGGTCAGCACATAGCCGCGGCGGCCTTGCGCATCCACCGTTTCGCCGCACAGCCGGCCCGGCATCTGGCGCAGGAATTTTTCGCGGGTGGCGAACAGGCCGACATAGGGCCCGCCGAAATTCAACCCATTGCCGATGCTCTGTCCTTCCGCCGCCACAATATCGGCGCCTTGCGCGCCGGGCGGCTCAAACAAGCCCAGCGATACGATCTCGGTCACCACCGCGATCAACAGCGCGCCCTTGGCATGGGCGGCCTCGGCGATAGGCCGCAGATTGCGGATCAGGCCGAACACATCCGGCGACTGCACCACCACACAGGCGGTTTCCTCATCGATCAGCGCGATAATGTCTTCGGCGCTGCCCGGCGTGACCGGCGTACGCTGGATCGGGCCGAACAGGCTGGCCACGGTTTCCACGACTTCCGCATAATGGGGATGCAGTCCACCCGACAGGATGGCCTTGCCGCGCTTGGTGATGCGCTGGGCCATCAACACCGCCTCGGCGGTGGCGGTCGAGCCGTCATAGAGCGAGGCATTGGCCACCTCCATGCCGGTCAGGAGCGCAACCTGGGTCTGGAATTCGAACAGATATTGCAGCGTGCCTTGGGCGATTTCCGGCTGATAGGGCGTATAGCTGGTGAGAAATTCCGAACGCTGGATCAGATGGTCCACCGCGCTGGGGACATGATGTTTATAGGCGCCGGCTCCGCAGAAAAACGGCGCCGAACCGGCGGCGACATTCTTGGCCGCCAATTTTGACAAAGCCCGCTCGACCTCCATCTCGCCCTGCGTATCGGGCAGATCGAATTTCGACAGCGGGGCTAAGGCTGCCTTGGGCACATCGCGAAACAAGGCATCGACATCCGGCGCGCCGATCTTGGCCAGCATGGCGCGGCGGTCATCGGCGGTGAGCGGCAGGTAACGCATTACAGGCTCTCCAAAAACTTGGCGTAAGCGGCGCCATCCATCAGCTTGGCGAGCTCACTTTTGTCGGTGAGCGTCATCTTGAAGAACCAGCCCGCGCCTTCCGGATCTTCGTTCACCTTGGAAGGTTCCTTTTCCAGCACCGCATTGACGGCGGTGACGGTACCGCCGGCCGGGGCATAGATGTCGCTGGCGGCCTTGACGCTTTCCACCACCGCCGCCTCGCCGCCCGCTTTCACGGTCTTACCGCCGGCGGGAAGCTCCACGAACACCACATCGCCCAGGCTCTCGGCGGCGAATTTGGTGATCCCGACCGTGGCTTCATCGCCCTCCAGGCGGATCCATTCATGCTGGTCGGTGTAACGGACGTCACTCATGATCATCTCTCTTTCTGTCCTCATGCTTCGACAAGCTCAGCATGAGGAATTTCCAACTTTCCTCACCCTGTCGCACTACGCTGTCGCTAGCGACTGTCGAAGGGTGAGGCCGTAATTCATCGTTTGTAGCCGTGAGGAACAAAAGGCATGGGGGCGATCACGGCGGGCAGCGCCTTGCCGCGCACCATCAAATCGATTGGGGTGCCGTCGGCGGCGAAGGCGCTTTCGACATAGCCCATGGCGACAGGCGCGTTCAGGCTGGGACCGAAACCGCCGCTGGTAACCTTGCCGATGATGTGCCCGTGTTTGTCGGCAATCTCCGCGCCCTCCCGCGCCGGCGCACGGCCTTCAGGGCGGATGCCGACCCGCTTGATGGCTGGCACACCGCCCAGGATGGTCGCAGCGCCGCGAAAATCCTTGGCTTCCTTACGGCGTTTGCCGATGGACCACATCAGATTGGCCTCGGCGGGATTGCGGCTTTCGTCGATATCGTGGCCGTAAAGGCAAAGCCCCGCTTCAAGCCTGAGACTGTCGCGCGCGCCCAGCCCGATGGGCAGGACCTCGCTTTCGCCCAACAAAGCGCGCGCCACGCGTTCGGCATCGGCGCTTTCCAGCGAAATTTCAAAACCGTCTTCACCGGTATAGCCGGTGCGGCTGACGATGGCGGGCGCGCCCGCGACGCTGGCGCGCACCACCTTCATGAAAGTGAGATCGGAGATGCCGGGCGAATGGCGCTCCAGCACTTGCGCCGCCAGCGGACCTTGCAGCGCCAAAAGGGCGCGGTCGAAGCGCGGCGTTAGCGACGCCGCGCCCGCCAGCTTTTCACTGATGTAGGCAAAATCGCCTTCCTTGGTCCCGGCATTGACCACGAGGTAAAGATCGCTCTCGCCGGCCAATCGCGAGAACATGAAATCGTCCTTGATCGTGCCGGTCTCGGTCAGCAGCAAGCCGTAGCGCTGCATGCCCTCTTTCAAGCCCGCGACATCGGCGGGCGTGACGCGCTCCAGGGCGGCGGTGTTGCCGGAGAGAAAGCCCTGCCCCATATGCGAGACATCGAACAGCCCGCACTTTTCGCGGGTATGCAAATGTTCCTTGAGGATACCGGCGGGATATTGGACCGGCATCTCATAGCCGGCGAACGGCACCATCTTGCCGCCCAGCTCCAGATGCAGGGCATAGAGCGGCGTACGGCGCAGAATGTCAGACGCGATGGTCATAGGCGGTCCCAAATAGCAAAGGTGCGCCGGAAATGGCGCGTACCCCTTCTGTCATGGGACCTGAGAGTTTTCCCCGAAACCATCAGCGCGACGGTTCAAGTTACCCCTTCGGCGGAAACAACAATCGCTGTTTCACTTTCCAGAAGTTCATCACCCGATCGCGGTCCTTTTGCCTGAGAGTTTCCGGGGCGGTTGCTCCTTCGGCCCCCTCCTTCGCCAAGGCTTCGGAGGGTGTCTCCCGCGAGGGATCGTGTGCTGGCCATTCCCGCAGCGCCGTCCGGCGGACAGGAATGTTGCAGAGCATCATAAGGGGGGTGGATAGCGAGTCAACGAAAGCCCGGAAGTCCCCGGACTTATTCACATTTTTCAGGCTCACATTCTTTCGGGAACTTCGATGCCCAAAAGGCCCAAAACCCCGGTCAAGACCGCCAAAACCAGGGCACAAAGGCCCAAACGGGCCGCCCGGAGGTTGGCGTCCGGCTCCGACAGGACGTGATGTTCGCCGTAGAAGCGGCTGAAATTCTGCGCCAGTTCGAAGGCATATTCGCACAGCATGTTGGGGGCGCGTTTTTCTTCCGCCGCGGTAAGCCAATCGCCCAGCGCCAAAAGCTGCAGGATCAGCTTGCGTTCTTCCGGCGAATGAACCGCCGGCAAACCCGGTTCCATGCCCTGCTCTGCCGCCTTGCGCAGCATGGATTGGATTCGCACCGCGGCATATTGCAGATAGGGTCCGGTCTTGCCCTCGAATTTGGAAAAACGCTCCAGGTCAAAAACATAATCGGTGGTGCGGTGGTTTGAGAGATCGGCGAATTTGACGGCGGCGATGCCGACCTTGCGGGCGATCTCGCTGCGTTCCTCGCTCGAATAATCCGCGCCGATCCCCTGCTCCGCCAGCCGCTTCTCGGCTTCGGCCTTGGCCATGGCGATCAGGTCGTAAAGCTTCATGGCGCCGCCGGCGCGCGTCTTGAACGGTTTGCCGTCCAAGCCGTTCATCGTGCCATAGCCGACATGCTCAAGCTGCGCCTTGCCGGAAAGGCTTGCTTTTTCCGCCGCGCGGAACACCTGTTCGAAATGGCCGTGCTGGCGATGGTCCACCACATAAAGAATTAAGTCGGGATCATAGTCGCGAACCCGCTCGATCACGGTGGCCAGATCGGTGGTGCCGTACAGCACCCCGCCTTCGGATTTCACCAGGATCAGCGGCGGCAAAGGCTTTTTGTCATCGTCGCGCGACACCGGCACCACCAACGCGCCTTCGCTGAGTTCCGCCAGGCCGCGTGCTTTCAAATCCTCCAGCATGGGCGGGATCAGCGCATCGACGCTGGATTCGCCGTTCCAGAGATCGAACTTGACGCCCAGGCTGGCGAATTCGCGCGTCAGGCCCGCTTCGGTGACCTTCACAAAGTGCCGCCACAGCGCGCGATAACCGGGGCGCCCCGCCTGCAAATCCACCGTGGCACGGCGCGCCGCTTCCAGCCGGAGCGGATCGGCCTTGCAGGCGGCGGCGGCGCGCGGATAAAGCGTTTCCAGATCGTCCATGTTGACAGGCGCTTCGTCGGGATACGGCCCGACGAAATTGATATCGAAATAAACCGGCGCGACGCCCTCGATTTCGATTTCCGTGATCAGCTGGCCCATCTGCAGGCCCCAATCGCCCAGATGCACATCGCTGATCACCCGCCAGCCATTGGCGCGATAAAGCCGCTGCAGACAGTCGCCGATGATGGAAGAGCGTAGATGGTGAACCGCCATCGGCTTGGCGATATTGGGGCCGCCGAAATCGATCACCAAAGTCTTGCCGCTCGCGGCGGCGGCAAAGGGACGTCCCGCCAGCACAGCGGCACGCGCATTCAAGGCCTCGTCGCGCAAATCCAGGTTGAGAAATCCGGGACCGGCGATTTCCACCTTGGCGAAGATCGCTTCTTCTCTCAGCCGCGCCGCGATCTTTTCGGCGATGCCGCGGGGATTGGTCTTAGCCGCTTTCGCCGCCGCCAGCGCGCCATTGCACTGATACTGCGCCAGATCGGGCCGGTCAGAGACCTGCACCAGTCCGAAATGGTCCGAAAGCCCCTCCGCCGCAAAGGCCTGGCCCACCAGGCGCGACAGTTCGCCCGCCAGCGAGGTCATGGGACGTAACGCGCCCGGGTCTTGGCATAGTCGATCTGTGCCGGCGTCATCTGGAAACCGGTCATCATCTGGTAGTTCCAGGGCAGCTTGCCGTTGGCGAGCTTGATAGCGACATCGTCCGGCGCTTGTTTGATGGTGGCCACCGCGGCTCCAGGGGCAAAACTGAATTTCAGGGTGTAGAGACGCTTGGTAAAGAGCTTGGCATTCTCATGGATGGCCACGAAATAGGGCACCGAATAGGTAACCGCCTCCGCCGTGGGATTGCGGGCGGCGACAAAGGTCAATTCCAGCGAGGAGCGCACAATCCCTTCCTTGGTGCTGTAGGTGCAATCGCCCTGCGCATCGATCAGCGCGACGGTGTACAGCTCATTGGCCAGGTCTGGCGTGGTGCCGGGGCGGAAGATGGTCAGGGTCTTGGTGTCGGCCAGGATGGCGGGCACCGGACAGATCACAATCTTGGACGAGCAGCCCATTACGAACAGCAGGGCACCAAGCGGCGCCAGGCGCGACAGGCGGAACGGGCTGAGACTCATCCGTGCGATACTTTCCTAGGCGCCCCCAAAGCGGGCCACGCTTGACTTTTACCCTTGGCCTGTCCGACTTGTCCGGGCCGCCGATTTGGGCGGCGGACCTTAGCCAAGCAGCCCCGCCATGGAAAGCATAGGGTATCAAAAAATCCAAGGAGCGTCGGCGAAAGCCGGAGCGACCATGAAATATGTCCTGTATTTTAGGCTGGGGGCCTGAACAAAAATGGCTGTCTATACCGAGGTCAGTTTCGAGGAGCTGGAGCGGTTTCTGGAGCAATATGATATCGGCGCCCCCTTGTCCTTCAAGGGCATCGCGGAAGGCATTGAGAACACCAATTTCTACCTCCAGACCGACCGGGGCGCCTTCTTCCTCACGCTGTATGAAAAGCGGGTGGCGGAGGAAGACCTGCCCTTCTTCCTGGGCCTGATGGAGCATCTGGCGGAGCGCGGGGTGCATTGTCCGCTGCCGGTCAAAACCCGCGACGGACGTTCGCTGGTGACCCTCAACCGCCGCAACGCCGCCATCGTCACCTTTCTCACCGGCATCGGCTTGCGCCGCCCCGGCGCCGGCCATTGCGCCGCCGCCGCCACCGCTTTGGCCGGACTGCACAAGGCGGGCGAAGGCTTTGGCCTCAGCCGCGTCAATGCGCTGGGACCCAAAGGCTGGCGGCCGCTGGCCGAGTCTATTCATGGCGCCGACGCAATCGAGGACGGACTGACCGCGATAATCCATAATTCGCTGGAGGCGTTGGTGCCCGCCTGGCCCAGCGGACTGCCGGGCGGGGTGATCCATGCCGATTACTTTCCCGACAATGTGCTGTTCGTGGGCAATCTGGTCGGCGGGGTGATCGATTTTTACTTCGCCTGCAACGATGCCTTTGTCTACGACCTGGCGATCATGCTCAACAGCTGGTGCTTCGAGCTGGATGGCAGCTTCAACATCACCAAGGGCCAGGCGGTGATCAACGCCTATCGCCAGCAGCGCCCGCTGAGCGAAGCCGAAATCGCCGCCCTGCCCGTCTTGATGCGCGGCTCGGCGCTGCGTTTCCTGCTGACGCGCACCTATGACTGGCTCAATCCCGATCCCAACGCCTTGGTGCGGCTCAAGGACCCGCGGGAATATTCCAAGAAGCTGCGCTTCCACAACAAGGTGAAGCACGCGCGGGAATATGGGCTGTGATCGACCTCTTTACGGATGGCGCCTGCTCCGGCAATCCCGGCCCCGGCGGCTGGGGTGCGATCCTGCGTACCGGTGGCCATGAGAAAGAACTGTCCGGCGGCGAAAAAGCCACCACCAACAACCGCATGGAATTGACGGCGGTGATCGAGGGGCTCAAGGTGCTGAAGAAAGCCAGCGCCGTCACCATCCATACCGATTCCCGTTATGTGATGGACGGCGCGTCGAAATGGATTCTGGGCTGGAAGAAAAAAGGCTGGAAAACCGCCGACAAAAAGCCGGTGAAGAACGAAGATCTGTGGCGGACGCTGGACGATGAAATGGCACGGCACCAGATCCATTGGATCTGGGTGGCTGGCCATTCCGGCCATCCGGAAAATGAACGCGCCGACCAGCTGGCACGGGACGCCATACCGGGGCGATAGGCGCCGCAAAAACGACTGAACGATTGTCAGTTCGCGAGAACTTCCGTCGGCGAAACGGTTGTGCGCGTTATAGTGTGTCCATGGTCCATTTCAAAAGAAAGCAAAAGACATGAAAAAGTCTTTGACCGTCATGGGTGCCGCAACACTTCTCAATGCCGCAATATTGCCCGCCAGCGGCGCCGCGCGGGTGGAAATTCCCATCAGCCAAGTCCTGGGCGCCAATGGCCGGTTCTATTATCTCATTTCACTTTCGGTGGGAGGATCGGCGCCAGTCAAGACATTGCTGGATACCGGCTCAACTGGGCTGCGTCTGCTGCCGGATGCCATCGGGAGCGGCGATGCCGTTCCAACCAGACGCAGCAGCAATTACGGCTATGCCACCGGATCGCAATTCACGGGCACCATCGCGCATGGGGTGGTCACGATCGGAGGCGCCAAAACCACGGAGCCGGTATCGATCATGCTGATCGACAAGGTCGGCTGCCGAAAAAATCGGCCCAACTGTCCGGCCGCAGGTCTCACCGCGCGGGATTTCAGCTTTGCCCAAGAAGCCAAAATGGCGGAGCCCAACCGCGCCCGGATCGGCATCCGCTTGGCCTCATCGGATGCCGACAACCCGCTCACGAAAATGGGCGATGGTGTCTGGATCGTGGAGCTGCCGCGTCCCGGGGAAGCGGCGCCAGGACGACTGATTGTAAATCCCACGCCGGAGGAAATGGCGAACTACAAGCGCCTGCATGTCGATCCCGAAACAGGGATGACCGCCGGCTGTGTCATCGACGGTAGCGGCAGCCAGAAGATATGCGGCCATGTTCTGCCTGACACAGGCGGCAACGGCATGATTGTGGAAGCCCGCCAACGCCCCAGTTCCTTTCCATGGCCGAACGGAACACCGGCGATCTTAGCCCTTGTGGATGACCGGGATGTGAAATTCGGCATGAGCTTCACAGTGAAACATGTGCCTGGCGATCCGGAAAACCTCCACTGGCAACAGGGCGATCCGCCGGTGCCACGTATCTCGGGCAGCTATCCTTTTCTGGGGCATTCGGTGTTGTTTGACGCAAACCGGCGTGAGATCGGCTTCAAACCGCGCTAAATGGGCAAAGCTGAACTACTCCCCCTCCCGTCGCAGGAGGGGGCAATCGTCTTGAGCAATGTGAAAGACGATTGGGGGAGGGGGAAAAGCGTTCGCCTTAAGGTAATTGTCCCGAACTTAGCAGATACTCCGCGCTCGAAACTTCAAACGCGCCCGGCTCTTCGACATTGACGGATTTCACCACGCCATTGTCCACGACCATGGAATAACGCTGGCTGCGCTTGCCCATGCCGAACTTGCTGGCGTCGAACTCCAAATCCAAAGCGCGGGTGAAATCGCCATTGCCGTCGGCCAGCATATGCACCTTGCCGTCGGCTTTCTGGTCCTTGCCCCAGGCACCCATCACAAAAGCGTCATTGACCGAGACGCAGGCGATCGCATCCACGCCCTTGCCCTTCAGCGCGCTATAATTGTCGACAAAGCCCGGCACATGTTTGGCCGAACAGGTGGGGGTATAGGCGCCCGGCAGGGCGAACAGCGCCACCTTCTTGCCGGCAAAAAAACTGTCGGTGCTGACAGGCATGGGCTTGCCGTCCTGCATCTCCATCAGGGTGGCGGAAGGGATCTTGTCGCCGGGCTTGATTGTCATGAGCGTCTCCGTTGGGTGGTTTAGCCGAGTTCTGCAGTGATGTTATAATGTCTGGCGATGTATTCCAGTGCCGCGGCGCCGTCGAGTGGGGGCGAAAAATAATAGCCCTGGCCGAATTCGCAGCCAATCTTGGCCAGAAGCTGGGCGTCGGCCTCGCTTTCCACGCCTTCCGCCACCACCGCCCGCTTGAGCTCATGGGCCATGCTGACGATCCCGGCCAGCACCACCTCGCCGTCGCTGTCCAGGTGGGTGCCGCCATGGCGGGCCAGGAAGCTGCGGTCGATCTTCACCGTATTGGCGGGCAGGTTGCGCAACTCGCTCAGCGTGCTGGCGCCGGTGCCGAAATCGTCGATCGAAAGGCCGGCGCCCGCGGCACGGATACGCGCCATCAGTTCGGGCACCTTGGCGTCGGAGGCGATAACGCTTTCGGTGATCTCCAGATGCAAGCTGCCTTCAGCAATGCCGCTGCCGTTCAGAATGGCGGTGAGAAAAGCTTCGAAGCTGGGATCCTTGATCTGGCGGCGGGAGAAATTGACGCTCACGAACAACGGCGGCTGAAAGGGGAAATCACGCTGCCAATGCGCCAGATCGGTGGCGGCACGCTCCAGCGCAAAACGCCCCATGCCGACGATCAGTCCGCTCTCTTCGGAATGAGAGATGAATTCGGCCGGCGCGATCAGGCCTTTGACGGGATGACGCCAGCGCAACAGCGCCTCAAAGCCGGCGACGCCGCGATCCGCCAGGCGGATGATCGGCTGGTAAAACACTTCCAGTTGGCCGCCGGCGAGCGCATTGCGCAAGTCGCTTTCCAGCGCCACGCTGTCGCCGGGCGCCAAACTTTCCAGCTCGGCGGAATAGAGACGGGCGCAGGACCCGCCCTGCCATTTGGCCGCCAGGATCGCCAGCTCGGCATTCTTGATCAGCGCGAAGGGATCCTCGCTTTGCGCTCCCAAGGCCAGGCCGACGCTGCAAGGCGCGAAGATTTCGCGATTGGCGAGCCGGTAGGGCTTGCTGCACGCTTCCGCCAAGGCGTTGCCGATCGCTTGCGGCGTACCCCCGAACTTGGTGAACAGCAAAGCGAAACTGTCGCCGCCGACCCGGAAAACCTCCGCCGCCTCGCCCAAGCCGGCCAATCGTTCGGCCAGCATTTTCAGAATCGCATCGGCATCCTTGTCGCCCAGGCTGGCATGGATCGCCTTGAAGCGGTCGATATCCAAAACCGCGAACAGGACAGCGTCAAAATCCGCGCCCAACCCTTCCAGCGTTTCGATCAGGGCGATGCGGTTGCCCAGGCCCGTCAGTCCGTCGCGCGGCAATGCGGCGGCGCGCTTGCGCTCGGCTTCGGCCGCGATTGCCGCGAATTCCGCTTCCTTGCGCTGGGTCACGTCGGAGATCAGGCCCAGGCAATCGGACGGCACATCCTGCTCGCTGACGATGGTGGCGCGCAGTTCCAGCCAGCGATAGGACGCGCTTGCGCCGCGGGCGCGGAACTCCAGGCGAAAAGCCAGGCCGGGGCGCTGGCGGTATTCCTCCAGGGCATTGCTGTAAATTTCGCGGTCGTCGGGATGAACATGAGCGACCCAATCGCTGTGGGCGAGCGTGGTTTCATGCACCGGCAGACCCACGATCCGCGCCGCCTCGACCGACAAAGTGAGCAGACCGGCCCGGAAATCCAGGTCGAACACGCCTTGATGCGCCGCGCCGATGGCGGCCCGCGCCAGGCTGCTGAAAGGCGCGTTGGGATCGGCCGCCGCGGCCGGGCTCTGTTGTTCCAGCAACTGGGCGGCATGGGATCCATGCAGGAAAGGCAGCACCGCGATTTCCTCGGATGCGATCACCGCCAGCGCCAGCAGAATCGCGCCCGCGGCGGCAAAACCGCCGGTCGCGGCCGGACCGGTGAGATTTTCTCCCAAGCCCCCGACCGCCATCACCGCCGCCGCCAAG
>DATFEF010000026.1:0-9509 GCA_035251465.1 Rhizomicrobium sp.
GGCCCGGCCTTCTATCAGCTCTATCTGGCGGGTGGGCGCAACGCCGCGGAAGCGGCCATCGCCCGCGCCAAGGCCGCCGGTTACAAGGCGTTGTTCGTCACCATCGACACGCCGGTCGCCGGCAATCGCGAGCGCGACGTCCGCAACGGCTTGAAGGAGCTGATGGGCCGCAATTGGCTCAAGAAGATGAAATATGTGCCCGACATCCTGGCGCATCCGCGCTGGTTGGCAGGGTTCATGACCGACGGCATGTCCAGGCCTTTCCCCAATATCGTGGTGACCGGCTCGGGACCCATGGCGGCAATCGATGTCGCCGCGGCGCTGGAATCGGCGCAGGTTTCCTGGACCGATCTCAAATGGATTCGCGATGCATGGAAAGGCCCGATCGTCACCAAAGGCGTGATGACGGTGGATGACGCCAAGCGCTCGATCGATGCGGGTGCGCAAGGCATTGTGGTGTCTACCCATGCGGGGCGTCAACTGGACGGCGTGGCGGGATCGCTCCGGGTTCTGCCGGGCATTGTCGAAGCGGTGGGCGACAAGACTGAAGTGCTGTTCGATGGCGGCATCCGCCGCGGCGCCGATGTGGTGCGGGCGATTGGGCTGGGCGCCAAGGCGGTGCTGCTGGGACGCGGCTATGCTTATGGCCTGGCGGCGGCGGGCGATGCGGGTATCGAGCGCGCCATCGAAATCTTCCGTGCCGATATCATCCGCACCTTGAAGCTGCTGGGTTGCGCCAGCATCTCCCAAGTCGACTCAAGCTACGTCACCGTGCGCCCTGGATTCCGGGTAGACTAGCGCCCCGTTTTGCGAAGTTCGTAAGGCGCCGCTTCGCACACGGATGCGAACTTCGCAAAACGAAGGGCGCTAGTTTACTATTAAAATCTAGTGCCGCTGTCGATTTGAAGTTCCTGGAAGAGTTTTCTGCAAGCTGCGCAGGAACTTCAAATCGGCGGCACTAGGCCGGTTCGATTTTGAACACCCAGCCCGAATGAGGGCTGTCATTGGCCGGCCAGCCCGGATGGAGCCCGGCATCGCAGCTGATCAATGTGCCGTTGTGGAATTCCAGTCCGTGCGGATCGCAGGAGCCGGGCAGGAAATCATAGTTGCCGATTACCTGGCCGGTCTTGCCGTCATATTTGACCAGGCCGGGCCTTCCTTCTTTGTAGTTCTTGGAATTGTTGCCATTCACCAGCCAGATATTGCCGTCACTGTCGAAGGTCATGTCGTGCGAGCGCGGCCTGTCCGGCCTGGTATAGGCCGAGATCGCGACTTCCGGCGTCCAGGTCTTGGGATCGACACGCAACAACAGCTTAGGCCTGAGCGCCGCGATCCACAATTTGCCGTCATGCCATTGCGCCCCATGGCTGCCGCCGCCGTGCTGTCCGGGGAGCCCCAAGGGAATCTGGCGGTGGCTGATCTGATTGCCGTTCATGTCCACCTGAAAACAGCCATACGGTGGACGGTTGGCCATCATCCAGACGCAACCGTCGCCATAGGCCATGCCCGAGCAGTTGCGGCTGTTGGTCATGACCGTCTTGAGAAGCTTGCCGTTCCAGTCCACCAGCCAGGCGGCCTCGCGAAGGTCGTCGGGCTCGGGCACGCCATACTGTTTTGCGTTGTCACCCGAAACTTTCTGCTGCGCCAGCCACAGGCCTTCCGGTGCCACCGCCATGCCATTGGGGTAACCGGGCGGGGCTTTGAACATCCTGGTGGTTTTCATCATGCCGTGCGCAATGGTGCGCGGCGGATCGAGGTCTTTGCCCGGCGCGGCCGGCTGCGCCCGTGCAGCGGCGGTGGCCACAGCTGCGGCCAGAGTTCCTGTTACGAAGTCACGTTTGCTGAGCATGGCGGTCTCTCCCGGATTGCGCGTTTCGCGCTTTTTCGGGCGGGATGCTGGTCCAAAACAGTGGGAAAGCAAAGCGGAGAAAGATGCTGCTTTGCAGCAGCGAGCCGGGACGGCTAACGGCGAGCCGTTAGCCGTTGATTTGGTCCAGTGGACCAAATCAACCGGCGAGCGCGCCGAGCTTGAGCGAGGCGCAAGACAATCGGCGGCGCGCTACCAGCCATTATCGCCGAAATGCGCTTTATAGAGTGGGCCGGCTTCGGTGACGATTTCGGCGCCCAGCCTGGCGCCCAGTTTGGCACCGAGGGCGCGGGCGCTTTCTTCGGCCCCGCCATCCAACGCCAGACTTTCCCGTCGCCGCCAGCAATGCCTGCCGTCCGGTGTCAGCACTTCGCCCAGAAAGGTCAATTTTCCGTCCACGATCTGTGCCAGTGCCGCGATCGGGGTGCGGCAGGACCCATCCAGCGCCTGCAGGAAGGCGCGTTCGGCTGTGGTGGCGATGGCGTGTTCGGCAATGTTGAGCGGTTTAAGCAACGCCAAGGCCTTGCCGTCACCGGCTCGCGTGGTGATCGCCAGCGCACCCTGGCCGGGAGCCGGCGGCATGGCTTCACTGTCAATGATAGAGGCTGCGTGTTTTTCCAAACCCAACCTGCGCAACCCGGCCAGCGCCAGATAGGTGGCGTCGAACGCGCCGCTTTCGATCTTGGCCAGCCGGGTTTCCACCCGGCCGCGCAGCAGTTCCACTTTCAGGTCAGGGCGCAGGTGCAAGGTTTGAGCCTGGCGGCGCAGACTGGCGGTGCCCACGGTTGCGCCCGGCGGCAGATCCATCAGCGTCTTTGCCCGCAAGGCAATAAAGCCGTCGCGGGGGTCCTCGCGCGACGGCACGCAGGCTAGAACAATACCAGGCGGCATGCGGGTCGGCAGGTCTTTCATGGAATGAATGGCGGCGTCGATGCGTCCGTCCAGCAGGGCTTGGTCCAACTCCTTGGTGAACAGGCCCTTGCCGCCTTCGTCCTGCAGACGGCCCTGAATTCTATCGCCGCTGGTCATGAAGCTTTGGATGGGGAATGCGTCCATGCCGCCGCCGGAATGCTCGGCCAGCATTTCCGCCACCAGGCGCGATTGCGCCAGCGCCAGAGGCGAGCCGCGCGAGCCCAATTTCAGAAGCGCGGGTTTCATTTCCACGCCCCCCCTCACGTCCATTCGGCAACAGGTGGCATGGAGGACAGAATGCTTTCCACATTGCCGCCGGTCTTGAGCCCGAAATGGGTGCCGCGATCATACAGAAGATTGAACTCGACATAGCGGCCGCGCCACTTGGCCTGCTCATGGCGTTCTTCCGCGGTCCAGCTTTCCGGCATGCGGCGGCGGATGATCTGGGGCTGGATGTCGAGAAAAGCTTCACCCACGCTTTTGGTGAAGGCGAAGTCCCGCTGCCAGTCGCCGCTGTCGTGATGGTCGTAGAAGATGCCGCCCACGCCGCGCGGTTCGCCGCGATGCGGCAGCCAGAAATAGGTATCGGCCCATTTCTTGTATTTGGGGAACCACTCTTTGTCGAAAGTGTCGCAGGCTTTTTTCATCCGGGCATGGAAATCCACGGTGTCGGGATGGCGGGGCGTACGCGCGGCATCCAGGGTCGGGTTCAGGTCGGCGCCGCCGCCGAACCAGCTTTCGGTCGTGACGATCATCCTTGTGTTCATATGCACCGCCGGCACACGCGGATTTTTCATATGGGCGATCAGGCTGATGCCGCTGGCCCAGAAGCGGGGATTGTCGGCGGCGCCTTTTACCTGCTTGGCGAATTCCGGCGAAAAGGCGCCGAACACGGTCGAGGTATGCACGCCGACTTTCTCGAACAGCCGGCCGCGCATCATGCCCATCACGCCGCCGCCTTCATCGTCGCCGCGGCTCCAGGGAGTTTTTTCAAACCGCCCGGGCGTGCCGGAATAGAGCGCGGCGGGGGCCTCGTCTTCCAACGCCTCGAAGGCTGCCATGATGCGGTCGCGCAGGGATTCGAACCAGGCGCGGGCTTGGGCTTTGCGGACATCAGGGGTGGCCATGGCCGCGCTTTTAGCCGGTAAGCAGGCGTCATGCCATCGTTTTTGGGGTGCCCCCGTCATCATCCCGTCATACAATAAGAGCGCCGGAACGCTACGTCTGGGGCAGCGATTGGCTGTATCCGGACGCGTGTCCTTCTGGCAACCTTGCATCATGAAAATAGCCTGTGTCCTGCTGCTTCTCGCGATGCTGTGTGCTTCGTCTTTCGCCGGTGCGAACGAGGATGCCCTGAGTCCGGCCGCCAACACCGCCTTCCTGGCGGCCAATGCCGTCAAGTCGGGCACCGTCACGCGGCCCAGCGGGCTGCAGTATCGCGTCCTGCGCAATGGCACGGGCCGGCGGCCTGCCGGCAATGACGTGGTGCGGCTGACTTATGGCATTCGCTTGATCAACGGCGCGCTGGTGGACAGCACCACGCCCGTGCTGCCCGCCACCCTGGCGATGAACAGCGTCTCTTTGGCCGGGCTGGCCGAAGCCTTGTCCTTGATGCATGCGGGCGACCGCTGGCAGTTGGTCATTCCGGCCAATCTGGCCTTTGGCGGGCGTGGCGCGATAAATGGCGCGGTTCCGCCCAACCAGACTCTGCTGATGGATTTGACCTTGGTTTCGGTTGCGCCGCCGCAGCCGGGACAAACGATGAGCGAGAATCCGTTTTCGGTCTGGAGCAATGGCCGGGAAAACGGCGCGGCGCTCACCATCCGTCCGTAGCGAGGGTGAGGATCAGACCCTTTTACGGCAGAGCGGGTTTCAGCCGGTAATGGTTGACGCCCCAGGATTGGCCCTGATTGAAGCCGAAACTTTCGGCGGTGGCCAGGAAGAACATCCGCCAGCGCCGCCGCCAGACCGCTGCATCCGCGCCATAGACACGGGCCAAGATAGGATCGATCCGCGCCCGGTTGGCATCGAACAGGGCCAGCCATTGCAAGGCGGTGCGTTGATAGTGGACGCCGCTCCAGCGCCATTCCTCTTCGACAGTGAACAGGTCGGCGAATTGGCGGATCAATCCCACCGTCGGCATGATGCCGCCGGTGAAAAAATGCCGGCCCATCCAGTCATCGGGATCGCGCCAGTCATAATAGGCCGGCCGGTGGCGGTGGGTGAAGATGTGCAGGAACAGCCGTCCCTCCGGCTTCAGCCAGGTGCGGGCGCGCGACAGCAGAGCGTGCCAGTTGGCCATGTGCTCGAACATCTCCACCGACACCACCCGGTCGAAAACCTTGGCGGTGGCGAAGTCGTTCATGTCGGCGGTGATGACGGTAAGATTGGCCAGGCCGCGCAGCCGCGCCTGCGCCTCGATATAAAGGCGCTGAGGGGCGGAATTGGAAACCGAGGTGATGCGGGCGGTGGGAAATTTCTCGGCCATGGTGAGCGACAGCGAGCCCCAGCCGCAGCCCAGTTCCAATATCTCCTGTCCCTCGGCCAGTCCCGCATGCGCCACGGTCTCGGCCAGCGCCAGGACCTCGGCCTCGCCCAGGCTTTCCCCTCCGCCGGGATAAAAGCAGCTGGAATATTTCCGGTGCGGTCCCAGGAACAAGGCGAAGAATTCGGGCGGCAATTCGTAATGCTGGCGATTGGCGGCATCGGCATGCTCGGCGATCGGGCGCTGCGCCATGGCGCGGGCAAAGGCCCGGTCGGTGTCCGGCGGCGTCACCTGGCCGTCATTGGCGGCAATCACCCGGCGCATTCCGGCGCGGATGACGCAGTCGGGCAGGGTGTAACGCTCGGCAAAGCTGGCGGCGGCGGCGGCGAACGACATTTTCTCTCTCTTGCACGGCATACGAAACCGCAGGGCGAATGGATCATTCCCCCAAAACGGTTTCCCCGCCAGGGCGCGGCAACGGCCCGGCGAACCGGACATATGCAGGCTATTTTAATGCCGCGCCATCGCCCGTTCGATGGTCTCCAGCAATAGGCCTTCCTCGAATGGCTTGGCCAGCGTTTCGTCGGCGCCCAGCGTATGCGCGGTCTCAAGATAACCCGGCCGGAAGCCGCAGCCGCCACCCGACATGGCGATGATGGACATCGACGGGAACTGTCTGCGAATGACCTGAATGGCCTCAATGCCGTCGGTGCCGGACATGATGATATCGGTGATCACAAGATCGAACGGGTGCGCGCCGATATATTCCAGGGCCCGGCCGCCGTCCTGCGCCAGGGTGACGGTATGTCCGTGGGCCTGCAGCAAGGCCGCGAGGCTGTCGCTGACCACCACATCATCGTCAATCACGAGTATCCGAAGTCCGGCGCTGGCCATCTCTGCTTCTCCGTCCTGATGAGGCGGATACGCAACTGGTGACGCCGGCCATTATGGGCGGCGATGAAGAAGCGGGCAATCGCGGGCCGCGGGAAACATTGCTTCCGACACAGGGAACCAAAATCAACAAGGCGAAATGCGATGACCGCCGTTAACGTTTGGCCGTCATACCGGCATGGATCTGACCGGGCTTCTGCCGGACGCGGGCGGCTCCTTGGCCACGTCTGGCATTGCTTTGATCGCGACATGGTAAAAACAATGGTGTCTTCAAAACTGGATGCGGCCCTCTTTGTGTTCGCGAGGTGCGCTGGCAGCCGCCCGAACGGCTTTCGCAAGCCAGTGTGTAAGCCCCTGTCCGTGGCGGTCTATGCTTTCTTCGAAGCGACTATCGGCCTCCCACATGTCTGCGAGTGCGGCGTGCATCACTGGTGAAAGGGAATAAAACCAACGGTCGATGTAACGCCTATGCCGCTCAGCGATCGTCCTGGATACGGCGCTGCCAGGATCGGAACCGGCTTTCATGGCTTCCGCGGCGGCGTCGAAGATCGAAGCCTGTTCAACTTTAATCGCACGCCACTGGGCTTCGCCATAGGCCTTGCTGCATTGCGCGCTTTGCTTGAAGGCGTCTGTTTCACCCCACCGCTCTGTCGCTTCCGCCTCGTAAACCGAAGGATCGAAGCCGTCGAAAATAGCTTTCAGATCCATAGCGCTGGTCTCCATCTCATTGGCTATATGTGCGAGGGCGGCGTCGATGGACGCGACCATGGCATTCATTTCCGTTGCACGTGCGACGAGACGCGCGCGCTGGGCCTTTAGGCATTTCACTTGATCGAAGGCCGGGTCGTCGAGCGAACGTCGAATTTCTTCCAGTGACAGGCCGAGCGTCCGCCCAATCAAAATCTGCTGAAGGCGCAGCAAGTCCGCATCGTCATAGAGCCGGTACCCCGCAGCCGATCGGCCGGGCGCAATAAGATTGATTTCCTCATAGTAATGCAGTGTGCGCACGGAGATGCCTGTAAGCTTGGCCACATCTTTGACGAGGAGATTTCGGGGCTGTTTCATGTCCAAACTCTACGGCCTCACGCAACGGGAGGGTCAAGGGCCGGTTGAAAAATATTGGCTTCGGCGGCGAACGCGGAACCGCCAGGCGGGCATGTTCCCTGCGAGCGGGGTGGTTCAGGCGAAGCAATGCCCAAATAGTCGTCCCGATCAGCGCACAAGAAACAGGGGGCTTCCGTCGCCAGCCTGGATCGGCACGGCGATGGGCTGTAACTTGTCGATCGCGTCGTGCACGCTCGCCACATCGGGTGTTTCGATGAGCGTGGCCAGATGCGCTGAGACGGCAGGCGTTGCGTAGGATGTGCCCGTGACATTGGCATAGCCGCGGGGAAGATTGGCGGCGCGCACATTGACGCCTTGGGCCGCATAGCGGGCATAGCCGCGATTGGCGTCAATCTGCAAGTTGCCGCGCGCGTCCACCGAGGTCACGGCAATGACGCCCGGATATGCCGCTGGGTAATTGGGCGGCGCCGCGGGGCCATCATTGCCGACGGGTGCAACCAGGGCATGACCGCTGGCCAAGAAGGCCTTTACCGCCGCCGCCAGCAGCGCATTGGGAGGACCGGCCAGGCTGATATTGGTCACGGCGATCTTGTTGGCGGCCATCCAGTTCAGCGCGCGCGCAATGTCGGCCGCGCTTCCGCCATTGGCGGCGCCACCGAACACGTCGGCGGCAAAGAGCTTGCCTGCCGGAAGATAGCCAGAAAAACCGCGTTCCTTGCCCACCAAGAGTGATGCAATGGCGGTGCCATGACTGGATCCTGGCGCGCCCGCCTTGCCGGCAAATTCTTGTGCGGTGATATCGGCGTGCGATAGGGCGGGATGCTGTCTTTCAATGGCGCCATCGATCATCCCGATGCGAACACTCGCCGCCGAAAGTGGCATGATCAATCCGGCGCCGTCGCTCAGGCGGTCACCCGCCGGATTGTAGATATGGGCGTAGTCATAGACGCCCTGCGGATCCGCCTGACGCAGGGCATTCAACGCGCTGATCGCATCCATGCCGTTGGGCGCGCGCAAAGTGACGCTGGACAGGCCCAGCGCATCCAATTGATCGCGCCCGACGACCGAAAAGCCGAATTGGCGAGCAATGGCAAGACTGGCGTCGCTGGGTGAGACGGCAAGGACCTGGTTGCGCACCACGGCCGCGCCGCGATCGTCCCGGCCAAGCAGACGCGCGCTGTTGGCCGGCCTGCCGACCAGGTCGCGCGCGGTTTGGACCGTATTGCGCAGATCCTGGTCCAGCCGGCCCGTGGTCCTGTTGATGGTGCCCCAGGAATTGTTCAATGGCGTGTTCAGGGGCGTGTTCAGGCCGCCCGGAAGCTTGGCGCCTAGCCCGCCTCCCAGCCCCCCAAGACCAATCTGTGCAAGGGCAGCGCCGGACAGCAGCACAAGCAGGCCTGCCGCCAGAATTATCCTTAATTTATTCAAGGGCCTAACGACCTCGTTTCTCCGCCTGCCCTAATAACGCCGCGGGTCTGGCTTTTGCTGCAGCAGAATAAAATTCAAATGCGGGAAGAAAATGGCGCCGCCACCGTTAGGACGTCCTGACATGGACGCGTCATTGGACACCATCCGTCACCAGATGGTGCAGCTGTTGCCGCGGCTGCGCCGCTTTGCCATCGCGCTCACCGGTTCGCCCGCCGATGGCGATGATCTGGTGCAGGACACGGTGGAACGGGCGCTGAAGAATTTGCATGCCTGGGAACCGGGCACGCGGCTGGATAGTTGGATGTTTCGTATCGCCAAGAACCGCTTTATCGACAATTGCCGCTCCGCCAGCCGCGCAAAAACGGTCACCATAGATGCGGTGGACGACGCCGCCGCATTGGACGGCGAACAGGCGATGCAATCGCATCTGGCTTTCCAGGATACGGCCGCCGCGCTGCAGACCCTGCCGGCGGAACAGCGCCAAGCGGTCGCTCTGGTGCTGGTGGATGGCCTGTCCTATCGCCAGGCTGCCGACATTCTGGAGATTCCCATAGGCACCTTGACCAGCCGGATATCGCGCGCGCGTCAGGCCTTGCTGACGGCGCTGGAAGGTTGAAATGGACCACGAGACTCTCAATGCCTTTGTCGATGGGGAATTGCCGCAACAGGAGATGGCGCGCATTGCCGCGTTGCTGGAAAGCCAGCCCGAACTGAAGGCCTATGTCCTGAAGCAGGAGCAGCTGCGCGCCGCGCTCCGCTTTGAAGAGGTGCTGCGTCAGCCGCCGCCATCGCGATTGGTAGAGACAGCCCAACAGGCACCCGTGTCCTGGCAATGGCGCTTGCAAGCCGTGCTGGGACGTC
>DATFEF010000045.1:0-39356 GCA_035251465.1 Rhizomicrobium sp.
CCGCGCAAGCATGAAGGAGCTCTACTGGTTCGGCGGCGGCGGCCGTCAGCCGGGGCAGTTCTATGCGGTGCACAACATCGCCACCAACTCCAAGGGCGACATCTTCACCACCGAGACCTATCGCGGTCAGCGGGTGCAGAAGTTCAAGTACAAGGGACTGATCAAGCTTAGCGAGCTCATCAAGAAAGGCGTGGTGGGCGGCAGCCGCATCAATCCGTAAGGGCCAGATGCTGAAACGGATCGCAACGGGCATGGTTCTTGCCGCGGCGGTGGCCGGGGCAGGGACCTTGTTTGTGGCCAGGGCGTCCCCAGAGCTTGGCCCGGTTGCGGTAAAGGTGCCGCCCGGCGACAAGCCGTTCGCGCGTATTTGCAAATCGGACGAAGCCGCGGAGGGGCGTCCCAGTCCGGCCTGGGTCGGCGCGAGCTATGCCGGCGACAATTGCCGCGCGCCCAGCATGCCGGCCGCGATAGACGGTTTTACCGCCAGCCTTGAGCAGGTACAGGCCGGGATGAAGGCGGAGAAGCGCTATGCCGCCGCGTCGGACGCGTTTGAAAGATGCATCCAGGATTTTGTCATGGCGCGTAAGCTGCAAGCCGAAAGAAGCGGGCAACCGGTCAATATGCCGGTGGCGATTATCGAAAATCACCGGATCATCGCCAGCCAGCGCAACAGGAAAATTGTCACCGCCCGGATCCATACGACGATCAGAAATTTCAATGAATATGGCAGCGGATGTGAGGGGTAATCCTGTTCCGGTACAGCCGGACCAGATATTTCTGGATCAGCCGGGTTCGATCGCCTAGCATCGTCAGGCTCTGAGATTCAAAAGCGTTTATGCCAAAATCCAAAGCCGCGGCGAAATCCGAGCCGGATGTCGTCATCGTAGGGTCGGGCGCCGCCGGCGGCATGGCGGCCTATGCCTTGACCCGCGCCGGGGTCAAGGTTTTGGTTCTGGAAGCCGGGCGTGACTACGATCCGCTCGCGGAAACGGCGATGTTCCAGTGGAACCATGAAGCGCCGCTGCGCGCCTCATCCACCACCGACAAGCATTTCGGCTTTTACGACGCCACCGCCAATGGCGGCTGGGAAGTGCCGGGCGAGCCGTATACCAATGCGCCGGGTTCCACCTTCCGCTGGTGGCGCTCGCGCATGTTGGGCGGGCGCACCAATCATTGGGCCCGGCATGTACCGCGTTTCGGGCCCTATGATTTCAAGCCCAAAAGCCGCGACGGGCTGGGCATGGATTGGCCGATCTCTTATGAAGATGTCGCGCCCTATTACGACCGCACCGAAAAGCTGATCGGGGTCTTTGGCGCCAATGCCGGCCTTGAGAACCACCCCGATTCCTCGCCGGGCGTGCTGCAGCCGCCTCCCAAGCCGCGTATCAACGAGATGATGATCAAGGCGGGGGCCAACGCGCTGGGCATTCCTTGCGTGCCGGCGCGCCAGGCGATTTTGACCAAGCCGATCGATCATCCGCATGCGCCGCGCCAGGCCTGTTTCTATGCCACGCCTTGCGGCCGGGGCTGTTCCATCGGTGCGGCGTTTCAGTCCACCACCTCGCTTTTGCCCATGGCGATGGGCACCGGCAAGGCGCGGATCATCACCCATGCGATGGTGTCGCGCATTGTGACGGGGGCGAACGGCAAGGCCACCGGCGTGGAATATTTCGACAAAAACGGCGCCAGCCATTTCGTCAAGGCGCGCGCGGTGGTGCTGGCGGCCAGCGCCTGCGAGACCGCACGGCTGTTGCTCAACTCCAAGGACGGGGGGCTCGCCAATGGCAGCGGGCAGGTGGGCCGCAATCTGATGGACACCACCGGCACCAATGTCAGCGGACATATTCCGGCGCTGGAAAATCGCCCCCGCTATAACGAGGACGGGGCGGAAGTGGGCCATCTCTATATTCCTTGGTGGCTCTACAAGGAGCAGGCGGCGGGCAAGCTCGATTTCCCGCGCGGCTATCATTTTGAGATCGGCGGCCGCTTCAGAGCGCCGGGCGCGGACGCGCCCACCCGAGGCATGGAGGACGGCTATGGCGTATCCCTGAAGGAAGATGCCCGGCGCTATTACGGCGCGCAGATTTCCTTCACGGTGCGCGGCGAAATGATTCCCAATTCCGCTTCCTATTGCGAGTTGGATTCAAGCGTGAAGGACAAGTTCGGGCTTGCGGTGTTGCGGTTCCACTGGAAATGGTCGGATTACGAAACCCGCCAGATCGCTCACGGCATGCAGACGGCCAAGGAGATTATCGAAAGGCTGGGCGGCAAGGTGACGACGCCGATGCGGCCGCCGGAGCAGGCCATCGACGTCGGCGGCTGGATCATTCACGAGGTCGGCACCACCCGTATGGGAACCAGTGCTTCGGATTCGGTCACCGACGGCTTCGGCAAAACCTGGGAGGTGGACAATCTGGTGGTGGTGGATGGTGGCATCTTTACCTCCAACCCGCACAAGAATCCCACCCTCACCATCATGGCGCTGGCCTGGCGCAACATGGACAAATTGGCGGACCGGATGCGGAAGGGGGACATATGAGCACAGAAGTCTCCCGCCGCGTGACTCTGGCCTGGGTTGCGGCTGCTTCCGCCGGCCCCTGGGCCGTGGTGCAGAGCGAACCGGCCGAGGCACAGACCGTCGCCGCAAGCCTGTGGCAGGACGTCGCCGTCACGCCCATCACCGGACCCGGCTATGGCCAAGATCCCAATCTGATGAAGCCGTCGGTACCTTGGCCGCTGACCCTGACGCCGGACCAGCGTGCGGTATTGCGCATCGCCGCCGGTCTGATCCTGCCCGCCGACGCCCATTCGCCATCGGGCGCCGGCTTGTATCTGGATGCCTTTGTCGACGAATGGGTAAGCGCGCCTTATCCCCAGCAGCAGCGCGACCGGATCGTCATCCTGTCCGGTCTGGCATGGCTGGATGCGGAAAGCACCACGCGCTTCGGAAAAAACTTCGCCCAGGCCAATGACACGGAACGGTGCGCCATCTTTGACAGCATCGCTTTCAAGGCCAAGGTGCAGCCCGGCTATGAGCGTCCAGCCTTCTTCTTCGCGCGGCTGCGCGGATTGTTGATGGGGGGCTTCTATTCCCTGCCGGAAGGCATGAAGGATATCGGCTATATCGGCAATACGCCGATGGCCGGCGACTATTCCGGTCCCACGCCAGAGGCGGTGGCGCATCTGGATGCGGCTCTGGCCAAGCTGGGTATCAAGACCGCCTAGGCTAGAGTGAAGTGTTTTCTGATTGCATCACCCCAACTTGTTATCCCGGCCAAGCGATGCGCCAGCATCGCGCCGAGCCGGGATCCATCTTGTAGGCGGCACGATGGATCCCGGATAGCCGCTATGCGGCTTCCGGGATGACAAGTTCGGGTAAATTTGATCACAACAGTCTCTAGTCGATTAACTGGGCGGCAGCCGCTTTATCCAGATATTGCGGAAGGAGACATGGCTGTCTGGATTGCCGTGATCCTGCAGCGCCAGGGGAAGCTCCGCCGCATGCGGTGCATAGACGCCGACCTTCCCATGCACCGTGGCGCCGATCAGCGCAACATTGTGCTGCACCAGCACACCGTTCAATTTCACCGTCACACGTGCCGGCACCGTCATCGTGCCGCCGGAAAAATGCGGGGCGCGGAAGGTGATATCGTAGCATTGCCACATGCCGGCAGGCCGCGCCGCATTCGCCAGTGGCGGAAATTGAGAATAGATCGAGCCCAGCATGCCGTCCGGATAGGTTTGGCTTTTGTAATTGTCCAGGATCTGGACCTCGTACAGCCCCATGAGGAAGACGCCGCTGTTGCCCCGATATTGCGGATTGGCCGGGGGGTGGGGTTGGCGGGGCTCCTTGAACTCGACATGGATCTGCGCGTCGCCGAAAGATTCTTTGGTTTTCAGAAAATTATAGACCCGCGCACCGGTGGTGACCGCGCCGTCACGCACAGTCCATTCCGCAAAGTGATCTCCGGTCCATTTCGACAGATCGTGGCCGTCAAACAGGACTTCGGCGCCGCTGGGTGGCTTGGCGGCGCAGGCGGAACCGGTATTCACGCGGCGGGGCTGCGGCCGGCGAATATCATTCACACGGTATTGCGAGCCGGGCATTTTCGGCCCCGCCAGGGTCAGTCGGGCCAGCTTGGGGTCGGACAGCCATACCGCCCAGGCGGGATGCTCCTTCATAAGGCGCTGAAGCTCGGCCGGATCGACGGCGGCGTCCTGGGTCATAGCGGGAAGGACAAATCCGCTTGCCGATGCAATCCCCAGCACCGCCGTCAGCGCGATCCGGTATTTCATGCGCTTTTCCCTTGTTCCGCGGACAATAGCGCGTTTGCGCGAAAAGCGGCAACTGTTGCAGGATTCCGGAACATCCGGCCGCGGCAAGATCAAATAGGTCCAGTCAGCCACGCCGGACGGCGGTCCAGCGGACGATGGTGCCGGCACGCCGCCAGATCGGCCGGTGTGTTGATATTGGCGAGCGCGACGGAGTCGAATTCGGCGCAGGCGACGCGGAAGCCGCTGATCCACTGATGAACCGAACGGACGCTGCCCTCCATCAAGTCATGTTCCAGGCGCTGCGCCAGATCCACCGGCCATAGGCCGATGGTGGGATGGGTGCCCTCCGGCGAGCTGGCAATGGCAATGTCGGCGCGCTGTTCCTGCAGGGCGCGGGACAGCCGCGCCACCAGATCGTCCGGCAGGCACGGCACGTCGCTGGCGACCGTCAACAGGTGTACCCGGCGGGGGTGACGTTTGCGCGACCACAGCATGCCGGTCAGGATGCCCGCCAAGGGGCCCTGAAATCCCGGAATCGCATCCGGTAGAACCGGCTGGCCGTATTTCAGGAACGGCGCGGGATCGCTGTTGGTGTTGATCAGTATGTCGCCGGTTTGCGGCGTCACCGCGTCCAGGATGTGGGCGATCAGGGGCCTGTCGCCCAGGGGCAAAAGGCATTTGTCGCCGCCGCCCATGCGCGATGACCGCCCGCCGGCCAGGATTACCGCGGCGGGCCTCATGGTTTTTTCCAGGATTCGCAGATGGCATTGACCATCGGCTTGAGGTGAAAGCTGGAATCCGGATGGATGGCGCTGGCAAGACCATGCGCCGCCAGCGCACTTTCCATCACCGGACCGATGGCGGCAATCGGCGTGCGCGCCAAACCCTGTGTGAGTTCCCGCATCAGGCCGCATTCCCGCGCCACGGCGAAAAGCCGGTCGATCTGGGGCGAGGAGGTAAAGGCGATCATGCCGATCCGTCCGGCAGCCAGGTCACGGATGGTCTGGGCGACCTTTTCGGACTCGGTTTGGGTGATGTAGCGATAGGGCGTGACGGGGAAGACTTCCGCGCCATGGCGGCGCAGGGCATCCACCAGCGGCTGCGCGCCGTCGCCGGGATAAAGTTGCACGCCGATGCGCGCGCCCTGGATGTTTTCCTGTTCCAGGCTTGCCAGCACGCTCTGTGAGGTGGGCTCGCTGGCTGTCAGGCTGGGTGTCAGGCCGATCTCGCGTAGCGCCCGCGCCGGTTTGGGGCCGCGCGTCACGGTTTTTGTCTGTTTCAACGCCTCGATGAATAGATCGCGTTGCTCTCCGGCAAGGTCCAGCAGTTTGCGCAAACCTTCGCCGGTCAACAGCACCGTGAAGTCGAACGGCGCGCGGATCATCTCCGCGATCCATGCCTGGGCTTGCGCCGGATCGTCCAGCCCGGCGATCCGCACCAGGGGGCAGCGCAGCGCATGTGCGCCTTGTGCTTCCAGCATGCCCGCGAACAAATCCAGTTCGCGGCTTTCCGGCACCAGGATCGTCAGGCCGTCCAGCGCACCCATGACTATTCCGCCGCGCTCAAGGATGGCGCAGTCTGCAACAGTTTCTTCAATTCGGGAATGCAGGAGCCGCAATTGGTGCCGGCTTTGAGTCGCACGCCGATCTGGGCCGCGGTGATCAGGCCGTCCGCCTGGATGGCGGCCTTGATTTTCTCTTCACTGACCGCGAAGCAGGAACAGACGATCTTGCCGCCGGACGCGGGTTGGCCGCTTCCGGTGATTCCAGCCAACAGCGCGATGCGCTCCACCGCCGAAATGTCTTTGCCTAGCAGTGCCTTGGCCTGATCCAAGCCGGCGAAGTCGGCGCCCGGCGGGCCGAAGAAAACGCAAGCCACCAGTTGGCCATGCAGGATGCCGGCATAGCGGAACATCGCCTTGCGGGGATCGGAATAGGACACCAGTTCGGTATCGGCGGAAATCCGCAGCAAGCGCCGCAACACGCCTTCGGAATGAACTTCCCGCTGCAGGGGATTCCAGCCCGCCAGTTCAAAACCGAAGCCGCCGGCGATCTGCGCCTTGGACCACCATAAAGCGTCGCTGAGTTCGGGCTCGCCGCCGGTGAGACGGAACAAATGGCCGCGCCAGGATTCCACAACCGCATTGACACGTACCTTGGTGCCCTTGAGGTCGGGCTGGCCGGAAACCGGATCGGTCACCGCATGCACCAGCCGGCCGATGGGTCCCGACGAGGTGAACTGGTCGGTCCAGTGCATGGGCGCAAAGACATCGCCCGGCCGCACGCCTTCGTCCAGCGAGGCGCGCATCACCACGCAGCCGTGATCGCTTTCGATTCGAGCAAGGCCCTTGTCGGCAAGGCCGCGCGCCGCCGCGTCGCGGGGATGCAATGCGATGCTGGGTCCGGTGACATGGGTCATCAGATGCGGCACCCGTCCGGTGCGGGTCATGGTGTGCCACTGGTCGCGCACCCGTCCGGTGTTCAGGGTGAGTGAGGCTTCCGCCACTTCTTCCTCTGGGCGCAGCTGCAGCGGCACCATGCGGGCGCGCCGGTCGGGCGTGGAGAAACCGCCGCGCGCGAATAGCCGTGGACCGGTGACGCCATGGCCGGGCTTGGGCACCGGCCATTGCACCGGCGCAAGATCGTCATACGCGCTGTCGCCGATCTCGGCCAAGCCGCCCAGATTGAACACCCGGGCGCCATTATTCTCAAAGGCCGACAGCGCGGCATGCTCGCGGAACACATCGGCCGGTCCTTGCCAGGAAAAGTCTTGTTCCCATCCCATGCGGCGACCGACTTCGGTGAACATCCACCAATCGGGGCGCGCCTGGCCAGGTGCGGCGCGAAAGGCGCGCTGGCGGGAAATGCAACGCTCGGAATTGGTGACGGTGCCGTCCTTTTCGGCCCAACTCGCGGCGGGCAGCACGATATGGGCCAGCGCCGTGGTATCGGTGGGCCAGGCATCGGCGACGATCACCAAAGGACATTTTTGCAGTGCTTCGCGCACCTTGCCGGCGCGCGGCATGGAATCCGCCGGATTGGTGGCGGCGATCCACACCGCCTTCACCCGTCCGTCGCCCACCGCTTCGAACAAATCGACGGCCTTCAGGCCGGGTGCGTGCGCCATTTGCGGCGAGCGCCAGAAGCGGCCCACCCGGTCGATGTCCGCAGGGGTGAACGCCATATGGGCGGCAAGCTGGTTGGCCAAACCGCCGACTTCGCGCCCGCCCATGGCATTGGGCTGGCCGGTGAGGGAGAAGGGTCCCATGCCGGGGCGTCCGATGCGCGCCGTCGCCAGATGGCAATTGAGGATGGCGTTGACCTTGTCGGTGCCGCTGGAGGACTGGTTGACGCCCTGGGAATAAAGCGTCACCACCCGCTCGGTGGCGGCGAAAAGTTCATAAAAGCCGCGCACATCCTCGACCCGCAGGCTGGCGGCCGCGGCGGTGAAGGCGATGGAAGGCGCGGCAGTCCGGGCCGCTTCCAGCGTTTCCTCAAAGCCCGAGACGTGTTTTTCGATCCACGCTTTGTCGAGGATGTCGTGATTGGCGAGATAGACAAGCAAGCCGCTCCACAACACCACATCGGCGCCCGGCGCCAGGGCCAGATGCAGGTCGGCGGTCTCCGCGGTCGCGGTGCGGCGCGGATCGATGGTGACGATCTTGGTGCCGCGCTTTTCCCGTGCCGCCATCATCCGCTGATAGAGTACGGGATGGCACCAGGCCATGTTGCTGCCCACCTGGATCACCAGATCGGCTTCCTCCAGATCGTCATAGCAACCCGGCACCACATCCTCGCCGAAGGCGCGGACATGGCCCGCCACGGACGAGGACATACAGAGGCGGGAATTGGTGTCGATATTGCCCGAGCCGATAAAGCCCTTCATCAGCTTGTTGGCGGCGTAGTAATCCTCGGTGAGAAACTGGCCGGAAACATAAAAGGCGATGGCGTCGGGTCCGTGTTCGGCGCGAATGCGGGAAAATTCCGCCGCGATGGTGCCCAGCGCTTCATCCCAGGACGCTTCGCGGCCATGGATCGTCGGCGCCATAAGACGGTCGGGCAAAGACAGCGTGTCCTTGAGCGCCGCGCCCTTGGAACACAGAAGGCCGAAATTGGCGGGATGGGCGGTATCGCCTTTGGGCACACCGTCTATCACCGCAACCCCGCAGCCCACGCCGCAATAGGGACATGTGGTGCGTGTCACGCAGGTGCCCGCTCGAGTTCCAAGCCGATGTAAAGTTCGCCATTCTCCAGCTTGATGGGAACGGTCTGGGTGCGGCCTTCGTCAGGCTCCGCCGCGATGCCGGTGTCCAGCCCGATCACCCAATTGTGCAACGGGCAGGTGATGGTATTTCCGGAGACGATTCCTTCCGACAAGGGGCCCTTTTTGTGCGGGCATTCATCCACCAGGGCGAAAAACTTGTCTTCCCCGGTGCGGAACACCGCGATGGGCTTTCCGCCCAGACCGAAACACAAACGCCGGGCGCCGCGCACCGGAATATTGGAGAGCGGGCCGATCTTCTTCCAGATCATCACGTCATGCATCGGCCAGCTCCGGCAGCTTGGTGAATTCCTGGGAGTCCAGCCCGCCGGCGCGCGCCGCCCAGGGATCGTCCTGACTGAATTTCTGGGAATAAAGGAAACGGGCGTTCAGCGCGCGGCGGCCTGCTGCGTCTTCGACCAGCCGTTTCTTAACATAAGCGATACCGACCCGCGCGATCCAGGGCGCGGTACGGTCCAGATAATGGGCTTCCTCGCGATAGAGCTGCATGAAGGCACCGGCATATTCCAGAACTTCTTCTTCGGTGGCGACGCGCACCAAGGGATCGGTGACGCGAACGTCGACGCCGCCATTGCCGCCCACCAGAATGTCATAGCCCGCCTCGACACAGACCACGCCAAGATCCTTGATGGTGGCTTCGGCGCAATTGCGCGGGCAGCCCGAGACCGCGAACTTGACCTTGTGCGGCGTCCAGGAACCCCAGCACATTTTCTCCAGCTTGATGCCCAGGCCGGTGGAGTCCTGGGTGCCGAAGCGGCACCATTCGCTGCCGACGCAGGTTTTCACCGTGCGCAGTCCCTTGGCATAGGCGTGGCCGGATACCAGGCCCGCCTTGCTGAGATCGCCCCACACCGCGGGCAGGTCTTCCTTTTTGACGCCCAGCAAATCGATACGCTGGCCGCCGGTGACCTTGACGGTGGGGATATTGAATTTCTCCGCCACTGAGGCAATGGCATGCAATTCGGACGGGGTGGTGACGCCGCCCCACATGCGCGGCACCACGCTATAGGTTCCGTCCTTCTGGATGTTGGCATGGGCGCGTTCGTTGATGAAGCGCGAGCGGGAATCGTCGGAATATTCGCCCGGCCAGGCGCAGATCAGATAATAGTTCAGTGCCGGGCGGCACTTGTGGCAGCCTTCCGGCTTCTTCCAGCCAAAAGCGGCACGCACCGCGCCCATGGTCTTGAGACTCTGCACCAAAATCGCCTGGCGCACGTCGTCATGGCCGGCATCGGTGCATTCGCAGATCGAAGGCGCCTTCTTTTCCACCGCGCCGCCCAGCGTGTCGGCCAAGATCGCTTCGACCAGATTGGTGCACTGGCCGCAGGACGCCGAAGCCTTGGTGTGGGAACGGACCTGCGACAGCGACACCAGGCCTTTGTCCTTGATGGCGCAGACGATGCTGCCCTTGGACACGCCATTGCAGCCGCAAATCTGGGCGTCGTCGGGCATGGAAGCCACATCCGGGCCGGTCTTGCCCGCCGGCAGGCTTTCGGCAAAGGCACGGCCGAACACCAGCTTGTCGCGGATTTCGGAAATATCGGTCTTGTCCCGCATCAGGCCCAGATACCAATGGCCGTCCGCGACATCGCCATACAGTACCGCGCCGACCAGCTTGCCGTCGCGCACCACGATCTTCTTATAGAGGCCGCGATTGTCGTCGCGCAGGGTGATTTCGTCGTCGCTGTCGCCTTCCGCCATCAAGGCGCCGGCCGAGAACACATCGACGCCGGTGATCTTGAGGCTGGTGGACAGAGCGCGGCTGGTGAAGAGGGCGGTTTCGTCGCCCGCCAGACGCGCGGCGCAGACCTTGGCCTGGTCCCAGATCGGCGCGACAAGGCCGAATACGGCGCCACGATGCTCGACGCATTCGCCGACCGAAAAGATATCCGGGTCGCTGGTGCGCATGTCGTCGGTGACCACGATGCCGCGATTGACTTCCAGGTCGGCGGCTTTCGCCAGGTCGATATTGGGACGGATGCCGATCGCCAGCACCACCAGATCGGCGGGGATAAAGCGGCCATCGGCCAGTTGCACGCCTTCGGCGTGGTCGGTGCCGGTGATCTCTTCCGTCTGGCCGTCGGTGAAAAAGGCGATGCCGCGCCGGTCGAGGTCCCGCTGCAGGAGCTGGCCGGCCGCGGCGTCGAGCTGGCGCTCCATCAAGGTGGGCATCAGATGGACCAGCGCCACCGACATACCGCGCTGCTTCAGGCCCCAGGCCGCTTCCAAGCCCAACAAGCCGCCGCCGATCACCACGGCGCGCTTGTGGATCTTTGCCGCCGCCAGCATCTTGTCGACATCGGCGATATCGCGGAAAGCGCAGGTTCCGGGAAGGCCAAGGCCGGGAATGGGCGGCGCCAGCGGACGCGAACCGGTGGCGATCAGGATCTTGTCATAGCGGACTTCCAGGCCCGAGGCCGATATGACGGTGCGGGTTGCGCGGTCGATTTTCTTGACCGCATCGCCCGTGATCAGGGTGATTTCATTCTCGGCATACCATTCGCGGCTATTGATGACGATTTCATCGATGCTCTTGTCGCCCGCCAAGACGCTGGAGAGCATGATACGGTTGTAGTTGACGTGCGGCTCCGCGCCGAAGACCGTGATACGGAACCGCTTGCCGCCCGCCAGTTTCAGCAATTCCTCGACCGTGCGCATACCGGCCATGCCGTTGCCGATCACTACCAGATGTTCGCGCGGGTCCGATATCATGTTCATTTGTGCGGACCTTTAAATGCGGGCGGTTGCCAAGGTGGCGCTGTCGCGGCGCCAGCGGGGCCGGACCCGCATGATGCCCAGGAAGGCGACCACGGCCATGCCGGCAAAGACCGAGAAGCCGAAGGCATAGCTGCCGGTATATTGCTGGGCGTAACCCAGGCTGGCGGCGAGATAGAATCCGCCCACGCCGCCGGTCATGCCCACCAGGCCGGTCATCAGTCCGACGTCTTGGCGGAAACGCTGCGGCACCAGTTGGAATACCGCGCCATTGCCCATGCCCAAGGCCGACATGCCGATGATGAACAGCACCAGGGTGGTCTGAACCGACAAGGCGCCGCGGGCAATGGTGAACAGGATGCCAGCCACCAGCAGATAGACAAAGGCCAGCGAACGCGTGCCGCCGATGCGATCGGCCAGCGCGCCGCCGAAAGGCCGTGCGAACGAGCCCGCGAAAACACAGGCGGCCGTGAAGTAGCCCGCATTGATGGGCGTCAGGCCGAACTGATCGTGGAAGTAGATCGGCAGGAAGGAGGACAGGCCGACAAAGCCGCCGAAGCTGATGCCATAGAAGAACATCAAGAGCCAGGCGTCGCCGGATTTCAGGATGCGGCCATAGTCCGCCAGGGATTTTGGCGGCGGGCATTGCGGGCTGTTCTTGGCGGTGAAGAAGAACAGCACGAAGACCGCTATCAAGGGTAGGGCGGCCAGGCCCAGCACATTGTGCCAGCCCAGCGCCACTGCCAGGCCGGGCACGAACAGCGACGCCAGCACGGTGCCGGAATTTCCCGCGCCGGCCAGGCCCAGAGCCATGCCTTGATGTTCCGGCGGATACCAGTAGGACACCATGGGAAGCGCGATGGCGAAGGACGCGCCCGCGACGCCAAGCACCACGCCCAGCACGAGCATTTGGTGGAAACTGTTGATATCGATCAGCCACGCCCCGATCAGTCCGGCGATGACGATCACCTGCATGATCAGGCCGGTCAGGCGCGGATGGAGCTGGCCGACCAGGACGCCGTTGACGATGCGCAGCAGCGCTCCCGCCAGCACCGGCACCGCCACCATCAGGCCCTTCTGGCCGGGGTTGAGGTTCAGGTCATGGGCGACCAGCACGGCCATGGGGCCCAGCAGGACCCACACCATAAAGCTGAGATCGAAATAGAGAAAGCAGGCGATAAGAGTGGGAAGATTCCCGGCTTTGAGGAACGCACTTTTCATCAATGGCTCGCTGGGGCGCGCTGGCGCCGCATACGAACCGCCATTGGCTCGTGAGTGATCACATGTTGCTCCCGGTTGCTCCCGCCATTGGACGCGCCCGGCCAGGCGATCCGGCCCGGCCTTAACGACATCGCAAGATGTGGGCCAGTTTTTTGCGATCGCAAAATGGCGGTTTTCTGGGAAATTTCTAGCGAATCAGCGGGCTTTCATGCCCAAAGCGCGTGCCGAAAGGTCAAAATTTGTGCAGTGCACTAGACCTGCCTAAAAAATAACCGGGGCAGGCGTGACCTCGAAAACGGCGCCGTCGCAGAAGCGGTCGGGGTCCATGGCGATGGGGTTCGGGCTGGCCTCCAATTCCCATCTGGCCGCATGGGCGCCTTCGCTTTTGGAGTCCGTTTTGGGGAGGCTGACCCCCAGCGAAATGACCGAGGCGCGGTAGAGATCGCAGCGATAGACGCGCGCCGCCAAACTCGCGCGGTCGACGGCACCGATCAGATCCCAGCGCGCCATCTGGTCCAGAAACCACAGCGCATGACTTCTCCAAGGAAACATCGCCGCGCCGCGCCAGAAACGGGATTGGTTGTGCGGCGCGATCGCGCCGCCGGGCAGGGAGGACAAGATCGCGTGGCTATCGACTCCCAGATACTTCTGCCGCGACAGCAGGGCGCCGGTATAGGAGGCATTTTCCGGTGCGTCGCAGAATTGCGCGGCACGCACCAGGGCGCGCACCGCGCCTTTGAGCGCGGCGGGATTTTCTTCCGCCCAAGAGCCGCGGACGGCGAAGGCTTTTTCCGGCGCGGCGCGCCAGACATCGTCGGAGGATGCGATATTGATGCCGGCGCCCGCCCGGGCCGCGATCTCGCCCCAAGGCGCGCCGGCGCAGAAGCCGCCGATCTGTCCGGACTGCAGGGCTTCCACGGCACGCGCCGGCGGCACCACGCTGAGGCGCACATCCCGGCCGGCCTCCAGTCCCGCCGTCGCCAGCCAGTAGCGCAGCAGCAGATTGTGGGTGGAATAGGCATGGACGATGCCCAGGGACAGAGGCCGGTCGCGCGCCGCAAGACAGGCCGCCAGGGCATGCGGCGTCGAAATTTTCTTCTTGGCCGCGGTCTCGCGCACTTGCAGCGCCAGATCGCGGGCCAGGGTGATGGTGTTGCCGCCCAGGCTGAGGTTGCAAGGGATCACCAGTTTCTGGCTGATGCCGCGCAAGCCAAGCTCGATCGCAAAGGCCAAGGGCGGAACGATCACCGCCGCGTCCAGAAAACCGTACGCCAGCTTGTCGGCGATATTGGCCCAGGACGGTTCCTCCACCAGCTCGGCATCGACGCCTTCCTCGACGAAATATCCGAATTCCTGCGCCACGATGGCGGGCGCCGAATCCGTCAGGCGCAGGAAACCGATGCGAAGCCTGGTTCCGGAGCGCGGGCTTTTCAAGGCGATGACTTCGCTCACGGCTTGCTCTCCCGCTGCTGATTTTCATCGTCCGCGACAAAATCCGCGACCACCTGTGCCAGCTTGCGGCTTTCATTCATCGCTTTCTTTTGCAGCCAGCGATACGCTTCCGGTTCGGTCATCTTGCGGTTTTTCATCAGGATCGCCTTGGCGCGTTCGATCAGCCGGCGTTCGTTCAGCAATGCCTTGGCGGCGGCCAGTTCGGTTTCGACATGGTGATAGCGCTTAAACAAAGCGATAGCCGAGGCCATGATCGGCCGCACATCCTGCAAGGCGACGCCGGAAAGATTGTAGGAACAGACGCCGGCGGCAATGGCCTCCTGGGCAAAGGCCGGATCGTCGGTGCCCGCGAACATCACCACCGGACTGGCGGCGGATACGGCGCGGATGTCTTCCAGGGCATCGCGGTCCGGCAGCGCCATGTCGATGATCACCAGATCGGGCTTGGTGTGCTCCACGGCGGCGGCCAGATCGGGACCTTCGGCCCGGACGACCCGCGCAAAGCCGGACTGCGACAGCTTCTCTTCCAGCGCGCGGGCGCGGTTTTCCTCGGTATCGATCAGAAGGATGGTCAGGGACATGCGGGCAGTATAATGGGACCTCGCGCTTTTTTCGCCAAGCCCGATGGCCTATTGTGGTTGATGATGGACGCAGGCAGCGGAGGTTGGATGATCCACCTGGTTTTTCTGGGCAAGTTTGGCGATGTGGCGCCCGCCGGTCTTGGCGAAATCGCGCTGCCCGCCCTGAGGAATGCCGGCGTGCGCACGCTGGGCGATCTGCAGCACTGGCTGGCGCAACATCAACCGCTGCTCGGCCAGGCGATGGCGGCCACGCCGACCCGCCTGATCGTCAATCAATGCGTGGCGCACGATTTGTCGCAAGCCATTGCGGATGGCGACGAGATCGCTTTCCTGCCGCCGATGAGCGGGGGCTGAGATGCACATCCGGATCACGGCGGAGGCGTTCGATCCTCAGGCCGAGATCGCGGCTTTCACCGCCGGGCGCGATGATGCCGGCGCCCTGGTCAATTTTATCGGCACCTGCCGGGCCAAGACCGGCGATGTCGCGGTCGAGGAATTGCGCATCGATCATTATCCCGGCTTCACCGAAAAAGAGATCGCCCGACTGGCGGCGGAAACCGCCCAACATTTTGACTGTCCCGACTTGCTGGTGGTGCACCGGATCGGCGTCATTCGCCCCGGCGAGGCGATCGTGCTGGTGGCGGCGCGGTCCATCCATCGCGCCAATGCCTTTAAGGCGGTCGAAAGCCTGATGGACTATCTCAAGACCGATGCGCCATTATGGAAGAAAGAAAGCGGGCCAGGGGGCGCGCGCTGGATCGAGCCTAGGCCACAGGATCAGGCGCGGCGCGCCAAAGCCGAAGAAGGACGCAAGATGAGTGAGACCCCTATAGTTCCCGGCGGCGGAAGGTTGGATCCGGACATGGCCTTTCGCCCCTTGCGGGTGGCGGTGTTGACGGTTTCGGACACCCGCGACGCGGAAAACGACACCTCGGGCAAGCTTCTATCCGACCGGGTGGCGCGCGACGGCCATGTCCTGGCCGCGCGCGCCATGGTCAAGGACAGCATTGCCGAGATTCAAGCCCAGGTGAAAAAATGGATCGCCGATCCCGGGGTCGATGTGGTGATTTCCACCGGCGGCACGGGACTGACCGGCCGCGATGTCACGCCCGAGGCGTTGCAGCCGCTGTTCGACAAGACCATCGAAGGCTTTGAGACGGTCTGGCACATGACCAGTTTTCAAACGGTGGGCCTTTCCACCATGCAGAGCCGCGCCTGCGCCGGGCTTGCCAAAGGCACCTTGATCTTTGCCTTGCCCGGCTCCAACGGCGCCTGCAAGGACGGCTGGGATAGGCTGATCCGCTGGCAGCTCGACAATCGCCACAGGCCTTGCAATCTGTCGGAACTGATCTCGCGTTTCACGGAAGCATGACATGGGCAATCTCACCCATCTGGATAAAAAAGGCCGGGCCCGCATGGTGGATGTGGGCGGCAAACCCGTCACCGCGCGCGAGGCGGTGGCCGAGGGGCGGGTGATGATGAATGCCAAGACATTTCGTAAAGCGCTGGCAGGCGATACCAAAAAGGGCAGCGTGCGGGCTGCTGCCGAATTTGCCGGTATCATGGCGGCCAAGCGTACCGCCGAACTCATTCCGCTCTGCCATCAGGTTGGGCTCAGCAGCGTGCGGGTGGAGATAGCGCCCGACAAAAAAGCAAAGGCCTTGGTGGTGACCGCGCGCGCCAAGACCAGCGGGCAGACGGGCGTGGAGATGGAGGCGCTGACCGCCGTCTCGGTCGCCTGTCTCACCATTTACGACATGCTCAAGGCGTCGGATCGCGCCATGGTGATCGAGGGGATCACCCTGCTGGAAAAAAGCGGCGGGGCTTCCGGCGATTATCGCCGCGCATCCTAGAGCAAGTTGCGTTCCAGCCTAACCGCTCTGACCTCATGCTTCGACAAGCTCAGCATGAGGATTAACTTATTTCCTCACCCTGAGCTTGTCGAAGGGTGAGGAGGCACGATTCCGTCTGAAATTATTTTTCTCTAGCGTGGGATGAACCCAGCCTTTTCGAATATTCCGCGCGCTTGCGCGCTGCTCAGAAAATCCAGAAAGGCTTTTGCGCCAGGCGAGGCAGTCTTGGTCAGTGCCGCCGGATAGACGATGGGCGGGTGGCTGTTTTCGGGAAACACACCCGCGATGCGCAGCTTGGGGACGACCTTGGCGTCGGTCGCATAGACGATGCCGTAAGGCGCTTCGCCGCGCGCGACATATTCCAGCGCGACCCGCACATTCTCGGCCTGTGCGACTTTGGCGGCGACGCTGTCCCACACGCCCAAAGACATAAGTGCCGCCTTGGCATACTTGCCGGCCGGCACGGATGCGGGATCGGCCAAGGCGAGGCGGCCACCCTCCAGCGCGCCGGCCAAATCAAAGCCGGGCGCGATCCTGGGCGCGGGCTTGGCATCGGCGGCGGCAACCAGCACCAGCCGGTTGCCCAACAGATCCTTGCGGCTGTTATCGGCAATCAGGTTTTTCTTCTGGAGATAATCCATCCAGTCGCTATCGGCCGACAGGAACAGATCGGCCTGGGCGCCCTGTTCGATCTGCCGCGCCAGGGTCGAGGAGGCGCCGAAGGACAAAGCCAGCTTGATCCCGGTTTTGGCCTGATAGGCTTCGGCCACCGATTTCAGGCTGTCGGTGAGGGACGCCGCCGCGAATACGGTCACCGGCGCGCCCGGCTGAGCCAGGACGGGGGCCGGCAGCAGCAGCGCCAATGCAACAAAAAGGGCGGCGCGGCGCCCGATGGACGGATTGATAGACAGGGCCTTCCTCGCGGCTTAGCGTTCCAAACTTGCGTCAGATACTATCGGGAATAACGTGTCACACAATCCGGCTAATGCTCCCGTGAAGTCCGTTTCTGGCCGCCTTCTGTCCGTCACGGAAGCGCGCGCGGCGATGCTGGCGCTTGTGCGGCCGCTGCCCGAACAATCGGTGCTGCTGCAAGATGCGTTGGGACGGGTACTGGCGCGGGACATTGCCGCCAGCCGGGATCAGCCGCCGTTTATGTCCTCGGCGATGGATGGTTATGCGTTGCGCAGCGCCGATACGCCGGGGCGGTTGCGGGTGGCGGGGGAATCCGCGGCGGGCCATGGCTTTGATGGTGTCTGTGAATCCGGCATGGCTATCCGCATTTCCACCGGCGCGGCGGTGCCGGGTGGTGCCGACACGGTCGTCATTCAGGAAGATGTCCGGCGCGACGAGGGCAGCATTCTGGTTCCGGCCAGCGCAACGGGAAAGAATATCCGGCCGCGCGGTTGCGATTTTTCGGCGGGAACATGTCTGCTGAAGGCGGGGCGCAGGCTTGACGGCGTGGCGCTGTCGCTGGCGGCCGCATCCGGCGCGGCCCAGCTGCATGTCGCGCGGGCTCCCCGGGTGGCAATCCTTAGCAGCGGCGACGAGCTGGCGCCGCCGGGTTCAAACCCCAATCCGTTTCAAATCTTCGATTCCGGCAGCTTCGGTATCGCGGGACTGATCCAAAGCTGGGGTGGAATCCCCAATCGTCTGGCGGTGGAAAAAGACGATGCCGGCGCCATCGTGCGCGCGGCCGAGCAAGGCTTGCAGGACAGCGATCTGCTGGTGGTGATCGGCGGCGCCTCGGTCGGCGACCATGACCATGCCAGGCCGGCCTTGGCGCGGTTGGGGCTGACGCTGGCGGTCGAAAAAATCGCGGTGCGGCCCGGCAAGCCCACCTGGTTCGGCACGGTCCGGCAAGGGCCGGTGCTGGGACTTCCCGGCAATCCCGCCTCGGCGCTGGCCTGCGCCGCGCTGTTTTTGCGTCCCCTGATCGAAGCCATGCTGGGCCGCGATCCGTCGCATGCCATTGCCACGCGCCGCGCGCAGCTGACGCATGCGCTCCCCGCCAATGGTCCGCGCGAGCATTACTTGCGGGCGCGTTTGGACGTCGATGGCGACGGAATGCAAAGCGTGCGTGCCTTCGAGGATCAGGATTCGTCCCTGATCTCGGTCTTCGCCGCCGCCAATGCGCTGATCCGCTTGGCGCCCGATGCACCGGCCTCGCCTGCGGGCGCCATGGCCGATGTCCTGCCGCTGGAAATTTTCTGATGCTGTCGGCGGCGGAGTTGGAAATTCTTTCGACCAGCTTTCACGTGGCGCTGTTGGCGCTTGCCTGGTCGCTTCCTTTCGCCATCGCTTGCGCTTTTCTTCTGTCGCGGCAATTCCCCGGAAAATTCGCCCTGGACGGGCTGGTGCATCTGCCGGTCATCCTGCCGCCGGTCCTGACCGGTTTTCTGCTGCTGCTGCTGCTGGGCCGTCATGGCCCCATCGGCGCCTGGCTGGAGCGGGTGGCGGGCATTCATCTTGTCTTCACCCGGGAAGGCGCCGCGCTGGCCACGGCGGTAATGACATTTCCGCTTCTGGTGCGCGCTATTCGCATTTCTTTCGAAGCCATGGATCCGAAATTGTTCGAAGCCGCCGCGCTCTTGCGCGCCGGACCGCTGGACCGGTTTCTCACCCTTGCGCTGCCTTTGGCGGGTCCGGGCATTCTGGCTGGCGCGGTCACCGCTTTCGCGGCGGGCATGGGCGAATTCGGCGCGGTGATCACCTTTGCCGCCAACATTCCCGGCGAAACCCAGACCCTGCCGTTGGCGATCTATGCGGTGTTGCAGCAGCCGGGCGGCGAGGCGCAAGCCCTGCGGCTGGCCGCCATCTCCTTCACCCTGGCGATGAGCGGACTTACCGGCGCCGAACTGCTCCAGCGCTGGATGCGCAGGCGGCTGGCCGGATGAATGCACTGGATGTCGATGTTCAAGTCGCGCGCGGCGCCTTCCGGCTGGCGGCGCAATTCACCGCGCCGGCTGACGGCATCACGGTCTTGTTCGGACCGTCAGGCAGCGGCAAGTCCAGCCTGCTGGCGGCCATCGCGGGATTGATTAAAAGCGAAGGGACCATCCGCTTGGGATCGCGGCTGCTCGCGGGCGGCAAAGTGCGCGTCCCCGCGCATCAACGCGGCCTGGGAATGGTTTTTCAGGATACGCGGCTGTTTCCGCATCTGACGGCGCGGCAGAATATCGCCTATGCCTGGCGCCGCGCGCCCGCGGACCGGCGGCCGCGGATCGAAGACACGGCGCGCTTTTTCGACATCGCTTCCGCGCTGGACCGGCCGGTCGGCAATCTGTCGGGCGGCGAGAAAAGCCGGGTGGCGTTGGCGCGCGCACTGGCGGCGGCGCCGGACTTCCTGTTGCTGGACGAACCGTTCGCGGCGCTGGATGGGGTGCGCCGCCGCGCGTTCATCGATGTGCTGCTTAAGATGCATCGCAGTTTTTGCCTGCCGATGCTGGTGGTCACCCACGATATCGATGACGCGGCGGCGCTGGCCTCCAATCTGGTCGCGCTCAACTGCGGGCAGGTGGTGGCAAAAGGCCTGTTTCACCAGGCGGCCCATGAGCAGGCTTTCGCGGCCCTGCTCGATCCGCGCGATAGCGGGGCGGCGGTGCCCAGCCAGTTGCTGCGCAGCGGCCGCGACGGTGGACGAAGGCATTTGTGGCTGCGCGCCGATCACATCGTGCTGGCGGCGGAGCGCCCCCACGCAATCTCGACCCGCAATGTCCTGGAGGCAAGCATCTTATCCATCGGACGGGAGCCCGAAGGGGGCTGCCTGGTGGAACTGAAAACCACCGCCGGTGTCCTTGTTGCGCGTGTAACCATGGAGGCGGTGGAAGAGTTGGGTCTGGCGGTTGGCAGCCGGGTCTGGGCTCTGGTAAAGGCGCATGCGCTTTAGCATCAAAGCGCTCCTTGCTAACGCGAAGATTCATAGGTAACACTTTGGCAGGCAAGGATTTTACGTATCGTATTTTTCTGCCAATATGACGCCATCATAATAATCAGGGGGTACTGTGACCGGCTTGAACATCGAAGAACGCCGCAGGCTGGAAGATATCGGCTTTATGACCTGCATGACCTTGGTGCTGCTGGGCAATTATGCCCAGACGGGTCATTTCGGCGGCCCCTTGGCCTATACCCCCTTCAATGTCGCCGCCCATCTTGCCGGGCCGGAGCATGGCGGCATGCGCTATGACTATCGCCGTCCCAAGCATCCCTTCGGCGACAAGTTCATGATGGCGGCGGGGCACAGCGTGCCTACCTGCTATGCACTTTATATGATCCTGGGCCAGGCGCTGGAACGGAAGTTCAAGCTGACCGGCGACAAGCGCTATTATGCCGATCCCGAGGTCGCGATCCTGCCCATCGACGCGCTGGGCTTCCGCCGTGGCGCGGGCGCGCTCAAGACTCTATTGGCGGACAATGGGCTGGCTGGCGACCCGCTGTTCGCCCAGGCCAAGGCGCGCGGCATCAAGGCGCTGTCGGGCCATGCTGAAAGCATCGACGTCACCAATGACGTCAATGGCGGGCCCTCGGGCGTCGGCATCGCCACGGCGGCCGGCAAGGCGGCTTTCTGGGACATGGCGGGCGCGGTGGATACGCCCAAGATCATCGCCCTGGAAGGCGAATTCGCCATGACCGAGGGGCATGCCCAGGAACTCAAGACCCAAGCCTTGGCTCTCAAGGTCGGCAAGCGGCTGCGCGTCATCCTGTCGGACAACAATGCCGGCATCGACGATGTGCTTTTGGGCGGGGTGATCGACAGAAAATTCACCGGCTATAATTTGGTCGATCAGTGGACGTCGTATGGCTGGAACGTGCTCACCATCGAGAATGGCGGCGATTACGGCCAGGTGATCGGCATGCTGGAAGCGATGGAAGCGATCGATCCGGCCGACAAGCGTCCCGTGATCGCCATCGCCAAGACCACCAAAGGCTATTGGCCGGCGGCTTCCAATGGACAGTTGACGCCGAACGTCAAACAGATCGTCGGCTATCAAAGCCATCCCTATGGCTACAAGATGAACTCCGATTATTTTGTGGCGCTCGCCGCCACCTTCGAAGAGCGCTACGGCATCGAATTCGACGGTATCCGCAAGGGACCGGTCACCAATGAACGCGAACGGCTGATCCAGTTCAAGACCAATATCGACAAAGTGATGTCGGTGTTCGAACGCGATGGTCTGGGCGATTGGCTGGCGGACCGTCTGGTCCAAATCGGCGACGGCGTCAAAGACGACCGCGATGTCTATTTCGGCGGCAAGCCGGATACCTTCCTGGATGACAGGCTCAAGCCCGCCAATCTTCCCAAGGAGCCGGTGAAGGTCACCGTCTCCAACCGCCTTTCCGGCGCCAGTAAGGAAGTTTCGATTTCCCTGTTCAAGAAGCCGGGCGAAGCGGCGGGCGGGCGGCGTGCCATCTCCGAAATCATCAAATGGATGAACTATGTCACCGAGAACCGCTTCGTCACCCTGGCGGCGGACCTGTCGGAATCCATCAATGTCGAACATGGCAGCCTTTGGGGCCACTACGATCCCGAAACCAATCCGCTGGGCACACGGGTCAAGGCGGCGATTCAGGAGGCCGGCAATGTGGCGAGCGCCATCGGCCTGGTTAGCCAGAGCGCCAGCGTCGATCCCCACCAGTTCAAAGGCGTGTGGGCCTTGAGCGGCACCTATGGCGCCTTCACGCCCTTGATGTACACACCGGCGCGGGTTTGGAGCCAGCAGAGTCAGGACAGCCGCTTCCGCATGGGCGTGCTGCATATTCTGGTGGGGCATTCCGGGCCCGAAACTGCGGCCGACGGGCGTACCCATTTCGGCATCTTCGCGCCCCAGGTGTGGCGGCTGTTTCCGCGCGGCCAAGTCATTCACTTGAACTTCTGGGACTATAACGATGTGGCGCCGGGCTATTTCGCCGCCGCCGAAGTTGCGGCGCGCGATCCCAAGGTGAGCATTATCATCATCGAAGTGGCGCGCCCCGACAATCCGGTGGCGGACCGCAGCACTTTCGCCGACAAGGACCCGTTGGCCGCGGCCAAGGGCTTTTATGTGATCCGCGATTTTGCGTCTGACAAGCCCAGGCACGGCACTGTTATTGCCCAGGGCGCCAGCTCGACCGTCAATCTGATGAAGATTTTGCCGCGCCTGGAAAAAGCGGGGATCAATGTGAAGATCGTTTCCGCCATCAGCGAGGAACTGTTCGACCTTCAGCCGGAATCCTATCGCAACGCGGTTTTGCCGCCGCAGGCCCTGGTTGACGCCATGGTGGTCAGCACCGGAACGCGCCGGGTGATGCCGGCGCGCAATCTGGGGCCGCTGACCGATGCCTATTCGCTGACATCGGACTGGGACAATCAGTGGCTCACCGGCGGTCTGGAAGCCGATGTGATTGCCGAAGCGCATCTCGATCCCGAGTCGATCTTCAAGGGCATCGAACGCTTCGCGGCGGATCGCGATCAGCGCCTGGCAAAGCAAAAGGCCGCGTTGGGCTGACAGGTCTCATCCTTAACGCGCCAACTTCTGTGCAAAGCCTGCCGGTTTGCTAGCCGTGCTGCATACATATTGTGCAGCACGGCAAAAACTTTCTCTTTTCTTTCAATAAGTTGTTGCAACGCAAAATTCGATCCGGCAAGGATTGAAGACCGGAAGCGATTTTCGGGCGGGTCAAAGACGACCCATTCCAATTCAGTAAGCGGAGCCTGACGGCTCCATGCGGACAAGGGCGTCTGATCGGCGAGGCATCGCCGGCCAGGCGCTTTTTCATTTTTGGCCTCAGCCATCCGGCTGAAAAAAAGGGGGACGGTAATGGGTTTTATTTCGAAGCAGGGCGCGGGACTGGCTGTCGGCGTGTTGAGTTTTCTGTGTACGAGCGGTGCGCATGCGGAGCTGCCGCTGGTGGGCATCATCGCCCAGGGGCGGGCGGTGATCGATCTGCGCGCGCGTTATGAGACGGTGAGCGACAACAGCAAGACGTTGGATGCCAATGCCAACACCATCCGTGCGCGCCTGGGCTATGACACCGGTTACTGGAACAATTTCCAGCTTGGTTTCGATTTCGATCAGGTATGGACCGTGGGCGGCGTCACCTACAACAGCACCCGCAACGGCAAGACCGCCTATCCCAATATTGTGGACCCATCCATGACGGCGCTGAACCGCCTGGTGCTGACCTATGCCTCGGACTTCGACACCAAGTTCGCCATAGGCCGCCAGCGCATTTTGATCGGCAACCAGCGCTTTGTCGGCAATGTCGGCTGGCGCCAGCATGAGCAGACCTATGACTCGCTGTCGGCGGTCAATACCTCCATCGAAGACCTGACATTTACCTATGCCTATCTCTATCGCGTCAACCGCGTCGGCGGTCCGGCTATTCCGGTGCCGTCCACCACGGCCGCAGCCGCGACGGGCCAGGCCAATTATTTCAAGAGCGACAGCCATGTGATGGACGCCGTCTATATCGGCGTCGAAAATCTGCGGCTGGAAGGCTATACCTTCCTGCTCGATCTGTCGGCGCCGGGCTTCGCCACCGCCGCCGCGCAGCAAACCGCCACCTCACGGCTTTCCACTGCCACCTATGGCGGGCGGGCCGATTACAGTTTCCCGCTGGCGGAAGGAGTCACTGCCAAGCTGACCGGCGAATTCGCGCATCAGACCAACTATGCCAACAATCCCTTGTCCATCAGCCTCAACTATTGGCTGGGCGAGGGAAGCCTGACCTATAAGGGCCTGGCCGGGTTGGTCGGCTATGAGGTACTGGAAGGAAACGGCACCATCGGCTTTGCCACGCCGCTGGCCACGCTGCATATCTTTAACGGCTGGGCCGACATGTTCCTCACCACGCCGGTCAATGGCCTGAAGGACCTGTATTTCCGCGCCAGCTATGTGCTGCCGGCCGATTTTCTGGAAATGCGCAGCCTGACCACCATGGTGACCTATCATGAGTATACCACCGACAATCTGGCGCAAAATATCGGCAGCGAATGGAATCTCAGCACCGAGCTTGCGGTCGATGCCAATGCCTCGGTGCTGCTGAAGTATGCGGGCTATAGCGGCGCGGGGCTGGCGTTCGGCGGTTTCCCCGACAAGTCCATCTTCTGGCTGCAGCTTGGCTACAGATACTGAAACATCCGAAAACGGAGACATATCATGACAAACATCATCAAAGGCGGCACGCGGCGTACCATCCTGAAAGGCGCGGGCACCGCGGCGCTCCTCACCGCCGCCAGGGCGGTGGTTCCAGGCGGCGCCTGGGCGCAAATCGCTGGGGCGCCGGAAACCACCACAGCGACCTTGGGCTTTATCGCCCTGACGGACTCTTCCCCCTTGATCATCGCCAAGGAAAAGGGCTTTTTCGCCAAGCACGGCATGCCGGATGTGAAGCTGGCCAAGCAAGCCTCCTGGGGCACCACCCGCGACAATCTCGAATTGGGCGGCGGACGCGGCGGCATCGATGGTGCGCATATTCTGACGCCGATGCCTTATCTGATGTCGGCTGGCAAGATCACCAAGGGCGGCAAGCTGCCGATGAGTATCCTGGCGCGTCTCAACACCAACGGCCAGGCGATCTCGGTTTCCAAGTATTATCAGAACATGGGCGTGGGACTGGATTGTTCCAAGATGAAAGCCGCCTTTGTGAAACAACGTCAGAACGGTGTCGATCCCAAGGTGGCGGTGACCTTCCCTGGCGGCACCCACGATCTGTGGATGCGTTACTGGCTTGCCGCCAGTGGCATCGATCCCGATAGGGATGTGTCCACCATCGTGGTGCCGCCGCCGCAGATGGTCGCCAATATGAAGGTCAAGACCATGGAGGCCTTCTGCGTGGGCGAGCCGTGGAACGCGCAGTTGGTCAATCAGGGCATCGGCTTTACCGCTTTGACCACGGGCGAGTTGTGGGCCGATCATCCGGAAAAGACGTTCACCATGCGCGCCGACTGGGTGGAGAAGCATCCCAAAGCGGCCAAGGCGCTCACCATGGCGGTGATCGAGGCGCAGCGTTGGAGCGACAATCCCGCAAACCGCAAGGAATTGTGCGAAATCGTGGCGCGCCGCGAGTATTTCAAGGTGCCGGTGGAGGATATTATCGGCCGCACCTCGGGAACGATCGACTATGGCACCGGCAAGAAAGTCGAAAACTTCCCCCTGCTGATGAAGTTCTGGAACAATTTCGCGTCTTATCCTTTCCAGAGCCACGAAGCCTGGTTCCTCACCGAGGATATGCGCTGGGGCTTTTTGCCGCCGGACACCGACGTCAATGCCATGGTCAAGGCGGTCAACCGCGAGGATATCTGGCGCGACGCCGCCAAGACCCTGGGCGTGCGGGATGCGGAGATCCCCAAATCCACCTCGCGCGGCGTGGAGCGATTCTTTGACGGCAAGACCTTCGATCCGGCCAATCCCAAGGCCTATCTGGCCAGCCTGAAGATCAAGCGCATCTGAGTTTGGAGGATATCGTGACAATGACCGGAACGCTTGGCGAGGTGCGCAAGCCGTCACGGCTTAAGCCGTGGCTGGCGCGGTTGCGTCCGATGGAAACCGCGCGCGATGTGGCGGCACAGCTGCTACCGCCCCTGATCGCCATCGGCTTGCTGTTGCTCTTGTGGGAGGTGCTGTGCAGCCAGGATGGCGCCTCGCTGCCGCCCCCCAGCAAGGTGTTGAAAGACACTTGGGAGCTGATTGTCGATCCTTTCTTCGACAATGGCGGTACCGATGTGGGGCTGTTCTGGCAGATTCTGGCTAGTCTGAAGCGCGTCGCCGTCGGTTTCAGCCTGGCGGCGTTCTGCGGCGTGGCTTTGGGCGTGTTGGTGGGGCAAAGCACCTTCGCCTATCGCGGGTTGGACCCGATCTTTCAGATTCTGCGCACTGTGCCGCCCTTGGCCTGGCTGCCGATTTCCTTGGCCGCCTTCAAGGACTCCAATCCGTCGGCGATCTTTGTGATCTTCATCACCGCCATCTGGCCGGTAATTTTGAACACCGCCGTCGGCATACACCAGATTCCGGAAGACTATCGCAACATCTCGCGGGTGTTGCGGCTCAATGGGTTTGAGTATTTCTTCAAGATCATGCTGCCGGCGACGGTGCCCTATATGTTCACCGGTTTGCGCATCGGCGTGGGCTTGTCCTGGCTCGCCATCGTGGCGGCGGAAATGCTGGTCGGCGGGGTGGGCATCGGCTTCTTCATCTGGGACGGCTGGAACAGCTCGCTGATCAGCGAGATCATCCTGGCGCTGATCTATGTCGGCATTATTGGATTTTTGCTGGATCGCACGATCGGCTTTATCGGACGGCTGATCGCCGGCCGCCCGATCTGAAAGGAGGCAGAGTCATGAAAGGCTATCTGACCATCGAGCAGGTGGGAAAAACCTTCGACACCGGCAGTGGACGCTTTATCGCCATCACTGATGTGACGCTGGCGATCGAGAAGGGCGAATTCGTCTCCATCATCGGCCATTCCGGTTGCGGCAAATCCACCTTGCTCAATATCGTGGCGGGACTGTCGGGGCCGACCACCGGCGCGGTGCTGCTGGATGGTGCTGTGGTGGATGAGCCGGGACCGGATCGCGCCGTGGTGTTCCAGAACCACAGCCTGCTGCCCTGGCTTACAGCTTACGCCAATGTTCGCTTGGCGGTGGATAAGGTGTTTGGCAAAACCAAATCCTCTGCCGAACGCGACGAATGGACCAAGCACAATCTCTCGCTGGTTCATATGGAGCATGCCTTGAACAAAAAACCCGGGGAATTGTCCGGTGGCATGCGCCAAAGGGTGGGCATCGCCCGCGCCCTCGCCATGCAGCCCAAGATCCTGCTGCTGGATGAACCTTTTGGCGCCCTGGACGCGCTGACCCGCGCGCATCTTCAAGACACGGTGATGGAAATTCACCGCGACACCAAAAGCACCGCCATCATGATCACCCATGATGTGGACGAGGCGGTGCTTTTGTCAGACCGCATCGTGATGATGACCAATGGGCCGTCGGCAACGATTGGAGAGATCTGCGAGGTCCGCTTGGACCGTCCCCGGCGCCGGCTGGAGGTGGCCGACACGGTCGAATATGCCCGCTGCCGCAAGCAAGTGCTGCAATTTCTCTATGAGCGGCATGCCAAGGCTGCATAAAGGCTGCGTGATCATGTCTCGATTGTCGCGATGCGTGAATTTGCTAGAGTTGACCGGGGGCGAAGCGGCATTTCATGATGGATCAGCCAAGCATACTGATCATCGATGAAAACCATGCGCGCGCCGCCATCATCCAAGACGGACTTCGCGAAGCCGGTCACGCCGATGTCCGGTGGTTGAGTGAGACCGGCAATCTTCTCAAACAGATCGCTGAGATCGACCCCGATATCATTGTCATCGACTTGGAAAGCCCCAACCGCGACGTGCTCGAACAGATGTTCCAGGTTAGCCGGTTGGTCAAACGGCCGGTGGCCATGTTCGTCGATCAGAGTGACAGCGCCTCGATCCGGGAGGCCATGATGGCGGGCGTATCGGCCTATGTGGTGGACGGACTGCGCAAGGACCGGGTCAAGCACATATTGGACATGTGCGTGCAACGCTTCGACGTCTTTTCGCGCCTCACCGAGGAACTCCAGGAAGCCAAGACCGCGCTTGCCGACCGCAAGGTGATCGAGCGGGCCAAGGGAATCCTGATGACGGCGAAATCGCTCAGCGAGCAAGAGGCTTATGTCCTGATGCGCAAGACCGCCATGGACCAGAAACGGCGGCTGGTCGAGATCGCCCGGGCCATCGTGATGGCGGAGACTATGCTCAAATGAGGCGGCCATGACGCATAGCATCCGGATCGGCTTCATCCCCTTGATCGATGCCGCCATTCCCATCGCGGCAAGGGAATGCGGCTTTGCCGAGCGCGAGGGATTGCAGATCGATCTGGTGCGCGAAACCTCTTGGGCCAATATCCGCGACAAGCTGGTTCACGGCCTGTTCGACGCCTCGCATATGCTGGCGCCATTGGCGGTCGCCACCAGCCTGGGGGTGGGAAATACCAAGGTCCCGCTGGCGGTGCCATTTGGCCTTAACGCCAATGGCAACTGCATCACCCTGGCTGCCCGCCTCTACCGTGAGGTGGAGGAGATTCTGGGGCACCCGCCGCAGGATCCCCGGCAATCGGCGCAGGCGCTGAAGCGGATCATCGAGCGCCGCAAAGTGTCCGGCGATCCACCGATCACCTTCGGCGTTGTCTTTGCCTTTTCGGTCCATGCGATTATCGTCCGGCACTGGCTGCGGTTGGGCGGCATCGATCCGTTCAACGACGTGCAGTTCCAGGTCGTGCCGCCGCCCTTCATGGTGGCCCGCCTGTCGGAGGGCGAAATCGAGGGTTGCTGCGTCGGAGAGCCTTGGAACAGCCGGGCGGTGGAAAGCGGCGTCGGCAGCATCGTGGTCTTCGGTTCGGAGATTTCACGTTGTGCTCCGGACAAGGTCCTGGCGCTGCGCGATGAGACCGTGACCAAGGACTCTGAAGCGATTCACCGTTTGCTGCGCGCCTATCAAGCCGCGGCCCGCTGGTGCCAGGACCCGGGCAATCACGCCAATCTGGCGCATATGCTGGCCCAGCCGGAATATCTGAACGTGGCGCCCAAGACGGTGCTGAACGCCCTGTGCGGCACCCTGGCGGTCAATCGCACCGAGTCCCGCTCCGCCGCCGATTTCCTGGCCTTCCAGGGCGGCGATATCAATTGGCCGGATCCACGCAAGGCGCGCTGGCTTTACGCCGAGATCGCGACCGGTTTGCGCCAGAATCTGGACGAGGCTCAAGCCCAGGCCGCCGCCGCGGTGTTTCGTCCCGACGTGTTCGACGCCGCGACGGGAAACAATGCCTTGCCGGAAGCCGTCGATCCCATTGGGCTGCGCTTCGGCCCGGCTTTCGATGCCGCGAACCTGAAGGCCTATGCCGATGCGCTGATGCGTGGTTAAAACCGTTGGCGTAAGTTGGGGCCAGATTGCGCTAGTGTCCCGATTCCGAAATTCGCATGATCACGATATCGGGTTCTGGCGAATTTCGGAATCGTAAGGACACTAGTCAACTTATTGATTCCTAGTGTCGTTTTGGTTTCGAAGTTCGCCAAGGGCTCGATATCGATGATAGTGCGAACTTCGAAACCACGACACTAGGCGCCCTGAATTGCGACCCAAACGCTCAGGATCACAACGCCGGTCACAAAGGACCAATAGCCGCTGAGGGCGATGGCCAGCGCATAAGCGGCCTTGGAGCATTGCTTGTCCCGGTAGGATTTTGTGCTGTTGCTCACCAGAACGACGGGTCCGGCAATTACCATCACGGCATAGTGCAGAACTGTCTCGATTTTGGTCTTGGGCTCGCGGGCGACAAGACGGTAAATGCTGGCGAGCAGGCCCGAGGCGGTAACGCCCGCGCCAAGTGAAAACAGAAAAACGATGAAATCGTGCATCTTCCTCGACCAGCATGTTTTCGACGTGCCAAATCGGAGCAATAATCTGGCGCTACCTGGTGCCTCGCAAGAAACGGGCAAGCCGGGTTTTGCGCTGGAAAATCGGCAGTGGGCGCCCCAATTCGGACACAGGTGTTGCAAGGCGCGCCGAGAACTTCTTACCAAGTTCCGGATGAGGCACGTTTCCAACGGCTATGTGTGGCCATATCCCCACGCCCTTTGCATCGCGGCAACGGTCTGAACGCCTCCGCTATGAAGCTTTCGCGACGGTCGTGTTCAACCGCGGTGAATGACCCGAATAGGTGGTTTTACCCTATTGATCATTCCTGAAGAGCAGGTAGGGTGATTCTGTTGCCCGTTCTTTGCCATGAGTCAGGTTTTGACGTGTTGCTGGAGCGGTCGGGATTGATGGGGGGAACATTAATCCGGGAAGAGGGAGCAACCAATTGCTGTCGATGATTGCGATGCGGAGGTCTGTCGTTGGATAGATCTCCGGGTGGAGTTTCGCCGTCTCCTCAAAGCGGCCCCCTAGAGCGTTTTAACGCTTATTTTCAGCTGGTTTCAGCCAATACGCGCACTTTGATGGAAGCCGCCTTTGCGCTGCGCTACCAAGTCTATTGTATCGAGCGGCGGTTCGAAGACCCGGCCCAACAGCAGGGGGGGCTGGAGACCGATCAGTTCGACCGCCACGCGGTGCACAGCCTGCTATTCCATCGCGCCATTGACGAGGCGATCGGCACGGCGCGACTGATTCTTCCCGACGCGCGGCCCAACAGCCTTCCCATCCAGCAGCTGCTCAAGAAGAACGGCCTGAACGCGAGCGACTATTTTCCCAGCGAGAGCGCCGCCGAAATTTCTCGCTTCGCGATATCCAAGGAATTCCGGCGGCGAGAGCTGGGGCCGTTAAGCACCGAAGCCGAGCGCGAGCGGCGAGGCTATCTGCCCTGTCTGGGACTGATGCAAATTCTGCTGCGGCAAAGCGTGGAACTGGGAATCGAATATTGGGGCGCCGTGATGGAGCCCCAACTGTTGCGCTGGATGGCGATGCTGGGGATGCAGTTTCTGCCAATCGGTCCGCTGGTGTCCCATCATGGCTTGCGCCAGCCGAGCTATTGCCATGTTCCGACCATGATGCGCGAGCTGGCCGAGGCCAAGCCTGAATTCTGGGATGTGGTGACGAATGGCGGCGAATTGATCTGTTCACCGCTTGGGACGGACCTCAGGCAGGTCGCCTGACGTTTTTTATGGGTCGCTCCTGTCTCGCAGCGCCGACCTAGGCGGCCTGCCCGGCCTCGCGCACATACTGGACCGCGATGCCGTCGGGATGGTGGCGTATGACGCGTCCGCGGGTACGCCCCAGATTGATGATCTCTCCCACTTTCGGGCGGATCGACGTTCTCAAGGATACGCCGTCGAGCGAGATATCCAGCACATCGCAGGAAATATGCTCGCCATTGGCCCGAGTGATACTGCCGCTGATCAGGGCCGGTATGCGGGAATGTTTGCGCATCTGGGTGACGCCTGCGACGCCATCGGCGGCGAAGGATTTGATCATGTCCTTGAGCCGGCCGCGCTTGCTTTCTCCAATGGCGAATTCCAGCGCCAGCTGTCCGCTGGCGTGCAGGATAGTCTTGCCTTCAAAGCGGCCAAAATTCTCGATGTACAGGACCAGGGTGAGGCCTGCGGGAAATTTCGCGTCGCATTGCACGGCCGCGCCGCCCGCCGACAGGTTCAACACCTTGCATTCCACCGATTGCTCGTTGAGGGGGTTGAACAATTGGCCAGGCAAGAAAAGCTTGACCCGCTCGTATTTGCGGTTGTCGTGAACTGGCGCCGGTGTCGATGCCATGGCTGTTGCTCCAGGTCGGTCGGGTCCAGAATGTTCCAAAGCCATTAGAAGCCGGTTTTTTGAACGGCTAAAAATCTGCCGCTCCGGTTAACCGTGTCACCTGGCGGTGGCGGGCCGCAAACCCGGTTCCGCGCCGATACTGTCCGGCCCAAAAAGCTTAATGCGGCGGCGGGGGCCGGTGTTTTTACCTATGGGATTTCTGCGCGATCCCAAAATGGGGCAGAGGCCGCATTTCGAACCGGCGATCCTGTCACGGATAGCCGGACGATAGGCTGCGAAAATTTATCGCGCTAGGCGCGCTGTTAACGCTGCGCTTGGCGGAAAAAGCGGGCCGGCCGCGTTCTTTAACCGACAAAACAGGTTTTTGGGACGGCGGCATCAAATTTGCTGCACCTAAAGGTATGACGAAGAAGCGTTTCAAATTGAGCATGGCGGCACTGGGCCTTTTGGCGGCCTTTTTCATGGTGCTGATCGCGCTTTTGCTCGCGCCCACTTTGGCTTCCGCCAACAAGGATATGGGAACCTCGCCGCTTCATGACGAAGCGCCGGATACGGCACTGCCGCATGGCGGGCCGGGCGGCGCTTCCGGTGGTTCGATCTTGGCGTGGAACGAAACGGATCACAATTACGCGCATGCGTTCGACACGCCCTTCTGTGTGGATGGTGGTGCTTATCCCTGCCCGGATTCCGGCGATGGCAATGATGCGTTCGGTGGCGGCAATCCGGACGGCTTTGAGAATGGCGGCGGCGGCAATCCGCAGGGCGGCGATGGCTGGCCCAACGGGAACGGTGGCTATACGCCCAGCTTCTGGAGCAATGGCGGTGGCGCCGGTGGTGGTGCGGGCGGCGGCGCCGGCCAAGGTGGTGGCCAAGGCAGTGATCAGAGCGGCGACAAGACTTGCACGGACCAATCCGGGGAATCCGATTCCGTGCAGGGCGACGATAAGACCAATTCTTGCGACGCCGATCCCGATTCCACGCTTCTGACTTTGACCTCCCCTGGCGATCCGCCTTCCGATTTCGTCGATCCGTCTTTTGGCGACGATCCGGCCGGCGATCCTGCGACCGGTGATCCCAAGTCCGGAGACGGCCCGGCGGGCGACAATCCGGCCACGGCGTTGACCGTGATCGACGTGCCGGAACCGCTGACCGTGTCGCTGTTCGCGGTGGGATTGGCGGGCGCAGCCCGGTTGCGCCGGCGTTCGCGCCGGTCCTAAATCCGGCGTGCCGGCAATCCCGATCCGATCCGCCAGGAATCTCTTGTAAGAAGTTGAAATACGAAGGTTTTTAGTCGCGGTCTTTTACCGTATACTAGGACCATGCCGGTGGAAGAACTGCAAGCGCGCGCCTTGGTAGATCCGTTCGGCCGGACGGTGGATTATGTGCGCGTCTCCGTCACCGATCGCTGCAATTTCCGCTGCACCTACTGCATGAGCGAGGAGATGCAATTCCTGCCCAAGGCGCAGTTGCTGAGCCTGGAGGAGTTGGACCGGCTCTGTACCGCCTTTGTGCGCCGTGGCGTGCGGCATTTGCGATTGACCGGCGGCGAGCCGCTGATGCGGCGCGGCTTCCTGGATCTGGTGCGCGGCCTCTCGCGGCATCTGGACAGCGGCGCCCTGGATGAGCTGACCTTGACCACCAATGGGGTACGGCTCAGGGAGTTCGCAGCTGGCCTGTATCGGGCCGGGGTCCGGCGCATCAATGTCTCGCTCGACAGTTTGGACCGCGCCCTCTTTGCCCGCATCGCCCGCGCCGATTGCCTGGCGCAGGTGCTGGACGGCATCGCCGCCGCGCGGGATGCGGGGCTGAAGGTCAAGATCAATACCGTGGCGCTCAAGCGCGACAATGAACGCGACCTGCCGGACATCATCCGCTGGGCGCATCAGGGCGGCATGGACATCACCCTGATCGAGACCATGCCGCTGGGCGCGGTGGACGAGGATCGCACCGACCAGTTTCTTTCTCTTGCCTCGGTGCGCCGCGCGCTGGAGTCTTATTGGACCTTGACCGAGTTGGAGGAGCGGACCGGCGGACCGGCGCGCTATGTGCGCATTGCAGAAACCGGCGGCAAGCTTGGTTTTATCACGCCGCTGACCCACAATTTCTGCGAAAGCTGCCGGCGGGTTCGCGTGACCTGCACCGGCACCTTGTTCATGTGCCTGGGTCAGGAAGGTTCGGTGGACTTGCGTGAACCGCTGCGCAGCTCCGCGCAGGACGGGTTGCTCAATGAAGCGATCGATCGCGCCTTGGCCGCCAAGCCCAAGGCGCATGATTTCCTGTTGCCGGTACGCGGCGCGACCCCTGCCGTCAAACGGCACATGTCCGTCACCGGCGGCTAGTGCACGAACCGTGCGGGCATGAATTAAGAAAGATCGGTAAGCCCGCGGCCGATCGCGATGCGGACCAGGTCCGAAGTTTGTCCGGCTCCAAGTTTTTCCTTGATGCGGCCCAAAGTGTTTGCCACGGTTTTGTAAGCGATGCCCAGCTTCGCGGCGATCTCGGACAGGCTGTTTCCCGCCGCCAGCAGGCGCAGGATTTCAATGTCGCGCTCGGTAAGCGGTCTGAGATAGGCATCCTCTGCAAGGTCGCGTATCGCCATTTCGCGCTGGATGCTTTTTTCGACGGCGATACCGCCGCCAAGCACCGCATCCACCGCCTCCAGAAATTCCTCCGGCAAGGCGTTTTTGCTGATAAAGCCTTGTGCCCCCGCTTCCAGGGCCTTGGTGGCATAAATTGCCTCGGCATGCTGCGAGAAAATCAGAACGGGGACTTTCGGAACCGTGCGCACCAGCCGCCGCAGCAATTCAAGCCCTGCCAGGCCGGGAAGATTGAGGTCCAGCACGATCAGATCGGCAGCTAAGTCCAGAACCGCGCTCATCGCCTCTTCGCCGCTTGCCGCCTCGAACACCTCGATATCCGGCCGCTCGCTTAACAGCCGGCGGATACCGGAACGGACGATGGCGTGATCGTCGATGACCAGAAGGCGCGTCATGCCGGTTCATGCTCCCCGGCCAGCGGCAGGACCGCGCACAGCCGCACGCCGCATCCCGCAACAGTGTCGATATCAAGCCGGCCTTTCAGGGCAAGGGCACGCTCGCGCATGCCGGCAATGCCGGATCCTCCAAGGCTATTTGGGCCAATACTATTTGGGTCAAGACTATTGGGATCAACGCTGACGCCATCCTTGCTGCTGCTTTTGACGCCGCCGCCATCGTCTTGCACGGTCACGGCGAGCTGTCCGGCCTCGGACCGGATGCCGATGCCAACGACTTTCGGATTGCCGTGGCGCATGGCGTTGCTGACCGCTTCCTGGACAATGCGGTAAGCGGCCTCTTCATGGCGGCGGCCGGGCGCGGTCTGCAGGCGGATATCCAGTTCAAACCGGACATCCGGATTGCGGCGCCTCCAGAAGGCGGCAAGGTCGCCAACCGCCGCCTCCAGGCCGAATTCCAGCTGGGTTACCGGGCGCAACTGCCGCAGGATATTCCTGACATGGCGCTGGATATGCATCACCGCTTCGCGCATCGAGGCGCTGAGGCGGGACGCCTCCGGCGTGCCGATCTTGCCGATGGCCTTGGCGTCGACCTGCAGCGCAAACAGATAGGGGCCGACTTCATCATGCAGGTCGCGGGCGATTTCGGCGCGCTCTTCTTCCTGGGCATTTTGCAATTGGACATAAAGCTGGCGGTTGGCGCGTGAGAAAGCCGACAGTTGCGAAGCCATGTGATTGAAGCCCTGGGCGAGGCGGGAAAATTCCGGCGGCCCCTTGATGTCGAGACGGGTTTCATACCGGCTGTCCGAGATCGACTCTAGTCCGGTATGGAGTCTATCCAGAAACCGCGAGGCCGCACCAACCGCCAGCGACACCACCGCCATGGTGGAGACGCAAAACAGCAGCATGATGACGAAGGCGTCGCGTATATGTCCCCACACTTCCGAGATCTCGCTGGTGGGATCGCTGGTGAGCACCACCACACAGGGATAGCCGGGCAGGGCAATGGGAATGCGGGTCGCCAGCGGCACGGGCGTCATCAGGCGCACGAACCAGCGGGGCGCCGGATCGGACAAGGGTCCGATCTGGGATTGCACGATCACCTTTCCATTCTCATTGACCAGCGCGGCCCGCACATGCCGCTGCCCATGAAAGCTGGACACGACTTCGCGCATGGTGACGGTGTGGTGGACATCCGACCGCATCGTGTCGCGGACGGATTGTGCCGCGCCGTTGAAGGCGGTGCGGACTTCCAGGTCGACCAGCGCATGGGCATGCGCGGAAAGCAAGGCCGCGCCCGCCAGCAAGGACAGGAGGAGAAGGGCGGCGATAGCGCCGAGGACGCGGAATTTCAGCGACATCGCTTTCTTTATAGCCCAGGACGGCATGGCGTGGGGGAAACCGGAGGGGGCCGGGAAATCCGCTTTGCGGATGCAAGGTGAAACAGGCAACAGAGCGCCATTCATACCCGCCCAGGATAGCCGTATAAGTTATTGTTTATCTTAGAAATTCTCGATTCTGCCCCATCATTTTACGCAAATGACGAAGCCGGGAATTGGGTCCAGAAGAAATGCCGGGGCGGATGGATGTGCCTGGAGGCATGCATGCGCTCCCGGTGTCCACCATAGTAACATATTTTTTTCGAATTCTTGTCAGTCTGGGGCCTCGCAACAGGCGGCAAGTAATGCAGACGGGCAGGGAAGGTGTCGCGTATCAGGTCGTGCGCCTTGTGGCGCTGACGCTTCTGTTCATCCCGCTGCACTATATCGCCATGGCGCTGTACTTTACCGTCGATGGCATTACCACGGTAAAGCCTTTTAGCGGCGTTGGCCTGGCGCTGCTGTTGATCAACGGCCGCCGCTGGCTTTGGCCGGTGCTGATTTCGGGCACCCTCGGCGCCATAATCGCCAAGGCGACCTTCAGAATCGATCCAGCGATGATTGCAATCCCGCTGATATCGTCTGGCGCGCTGTTTGTGGTCTACCATCTTTGCCGGCGCTGGATCGGCGAGCGGATCGATTTTCGGGCCTGGAAGCAGTTGGTGCTCTTTATCGCCATTGCCGCCGCCATCAGCATTCTCTCCGCCTTGCCTTATGGACTGGTGGCCAGACCGTGGAACGGGCACCATCTTTTGGTCAATCTGCAGAGCTGGTTCGTGCCTACCACCTTGTCCTATGTCATTTTCACGCCGGTCATGGTGCTGCTCGCCACGGCCGAGAAGGGCATTTTCCGCCGCAACTGGTGGCGTCATCTCGCCGCCCAGTCACTCCTGATCGTAACGCTGGCGCTCAATATCGCGCCGGTGGGAGTGCCCTTGATGTTTATGGTGCCGCTGGCGCTCCTTTTGGTGACCATGACCTGCGAGATTGAAGGTACCGCGCTTGGGCTGGTCGCGATCCAGCTTGTGCTGACGGCCGCCACCGTCGCCGGTCATGCTCCCCACCCAGTGAGCGAATTCACCTTGGGCCATCAGCTTTATTTCATGCAAGGCTTCATTGCCATTCTGATTGTGGTCATGCTGCCTGTCGCCGCGGCGATTACCGAGCGCATCACCCTGCGCATGGGGATGCAGGCGGCGCTTCAGCGGGAAGAAAAGGTCAATCGCGCCTTGCGTATCAGCGAGCAGCGCGCCTTGGAAATGGCCGGGCAAGCGCAAAGCGCCAACAAGGCGAAGTCGGAATTCCTGGCCAGCATGAGCCACGAATTGCGCACGCCGCTGAACGCCATTCTCGGCTTCTCCGAAATTCTCAAGGCGCAGCTTTATGGTCCGCTGGGCAGCGCCAAATATGTCGAGTATGCCGAGGATGTGCACAAAAGCGGCGCGCATCTGTTGGACTTGATCAACGATGTGCTGGATCTGTCCAAAATCGACGCCGGCAAAATGGAATTGCGCGAAAGCGTTTTTTCCGTTTCGGATCTGGTGAACGATGCCGTGGCGCTGGTGCGCGACAAGGCCAAGGACCATGCCGGTCTGGAGGTACGGCTGGATGGCCAAACCGAAGTGCGGGCCGACAAGCGATTGACCATGCAGATTTTGATCAACCTGCTCAGCAATGCCATAAAATTCACGCCCAAGGGCGGCGCAATCACGGTGGGAGTCGAGACGAAAGCGGGGCAGGGATTGGAGATTTATGTTGCCGATACCGGTATCGGCATGGATGAAGCCCAGCTCGAAAAAGCCTTCTCGCCCTACGGCCAGGTCGATTCCAAGATTTCGCAGGCACATCAAGGAACCGGGCTTGGCCTTCCCATTTCCCAGGCGCTGGCGCGCCTGCAAGGCGGCGACCTGGTTGCCAGCAGCAGACCGGGCAAAGGCACGCGCATGACGCTGACCCTGCCGGAAATGCGGGTCATCAGGCGGCTGGCGGTTGCGGTATAAGACCGTTCCGGTCCGCACGGCCTATAGCGTTGCGGCGGCACGGCTGGAACAGTATATGTGACCGCAAGAGAGGTATCGATCATGGCGCTTCCAGTGCCCAATGCCAGCTTGCGGCCGGGCAATGTTTTCGAGACCGTCATCAGCGGCCTGGTGATCGTGGTCGCGGTCCTGTTCTTCGGCTTTATCGTGGTGCGGACCGGGACGGGCCATCTGGGAAGCTATGGCTTGCGGGTCCGGCTGGCGGATGCCGGCGGCGTGAAAGTCGGCAGCGATGTGCGGCTCGGCGGCACCAAGATCGGATCCGTTCTGGGTTTGCGGCTCGACCCGGCCGATTACAGCGCGGTGCTGGACGTGGCTGTCCGCGATGATCTTGCGCTGCCGGTGGATTCCATGGCGGGGATTTCCGGCTCTGCTCTGGGGGAACAGTTTGTCGCCATCACCCCCGGCCACGCCGACAAAAAAATACCGGCCGGCGGTGAATTGGGGCGCCTGTCGCGCGCCCGCGGCCAGCCGCGCTAGGCCCCCGGGAGGGGCGTCCAGGCGGGACAGAAATTTTCCCCAATTGGGCGCGTGACGGCGGCCCGGCGGCATTGTTGGCACTGTGCCAAACTGCTACAACCACCAGCAGACCGCCGATCAGGCGGCAGGTGGGGCGGGCATGCACTTTGTACCGCGGATAGCCGGAGTAGCGCTTGTCAGCCTGGCATTGGCCGGGCTCGCAGGGCCGACCTTGGCTGGCGGCATGATGCCGGGCAATGGCGGCGCGATCACCCTTCCGGCTGTGCTTCCGCCGTCGCTTCAAGACTCCCTGTTGCCGGCGAGCGGGTATTCCAGCTTCGATCTGCTGGGACAAAAGTTCGGTGTCCAAAACGGGCGGCTGGATTTTTTCTCCCTGCGGCCGGAGGGCAGCGGTGACTTCAAGCCCTTGCTGCGCGGCGGCCTCGGCGAAGGCGGGCTGAAACTTCAGTTGAAGTGGTAGCACGAGAAGAGCGGTAGCTATCGATCCGGTGTTCCTATCCTGGATTTACACCGATCTTCGCAGCCCAAGCTTACCAAACTCCCAATCCGACTATTCCGGCTTGGTATTCCGCCAAACGCCGTCTTGTGGCGGGCGACACACCTGCCGGTCCCGGCGGCTGTGATAGATGCCCAACACCCGTTCGATCTTGGCATTGCTGAGGGCGACTTCTTCCTTGAGTTCACGATGAAGCGCCGTTTCGAAGCTTTCGCCCTTCTTCACGCCTCCGCCCGGCAAGTACCACCCATCGGTATAGGTGTGCCGCACCAGCGCCACGCGATCCTTCTCATCGAGGACAATGGCACGAACGCCAAGGGTGCGGGGCTTG
>DATFEF010000046.1:0-15903 GCA_035251465.1 Rhizomicrobium sp.
ATCCGACATGGGTGTGGTGTTGAGGCGTTGCACGCCAAAGCTCCAAAGCGCGGCGAACAATAGAATCATTGTCCCGGGCAGGCGCCAGCGCCGCGAAAAAAGCTCCGCCAGCGAAGCACCCAGCAGAATCGTGAGAAAAGAAAGCCCGTAGGCCCCCATCAGGCTCGCCGATTGCAGGATCGCCAGCGATGCGCCCCAGCCATAGGCCGGCAAATTCCAGGGAAACCCGGTGAAGAGATGGCCGCGCAGCCATTCTGACAGTGCCATCATCACGGCGAAGACAAGGATGCGCCCTGGCCCTTCGCGCCACAGCAGAATCGCCAAACCACAGGCCAGCGCGCCGAACAGCGCCACACCGGCGGGCAGCAGGCTGGCGAATGGCAGTTCCCACAGATTGACGTCGGGATAGATCAGGAAAGGATAGACGATCCAGTGCCAACCGATCAGGAACTGGCCGAAATAAAACGCCCAGCCCAGGGACGCGGCGCGGCGCACGGGCCGCGGCGATTCACCAGCGCCATCCAGCAACAGCACCAGCACGGCATAGCCCGCCAGCAGTGCGGGAAAACAGTGCAGTGGCGCAAAGCCGCCTGCCGACAGCGCACCGCCGGCAAAGGCGAGCAGCAATCCATGCCAGCCGGTCAGGCTGCGAATTCGCATCCCCGTCCGGGTCAGCAGACTCATTCCGTGGCGCGGGATTTGGGCAGGGTCACCCGCAGCTTCTTGACGCGGCGCGGGTCGGCCTCCACCACCTGGAACTCGGTCCCATCAGGATGGGCCACAATCTCGCCGCGCTGCGGTACCCGCCCCAACAGCGAAACCACCAGCCCGCCCAGACTGTCGATGTCGCGCCCAATTTCTTCGTCGCCATCGTCCACCAGCAAATCGTGGCCGGTCTGGGCACGGAAGTCATCCAGGTCGATGCGGGCGTCGGCGACAAAAGCATTGCCGTCCGGCTTGACGCTGGCGGTCTCCTCGTCATGCTCGTCGGCGATATCGCCCACGATTTCCTCGATAATATCCTCGATCGAAACCAGGCCGTCGGTGCCGCCATATTCGTCGATCACCAAGGCCAGATGGGTGTGGGTGGCCTGCATCTTCAGCAGCAGATCCAAGGCCCGCATGGACGGCGGCGCAAACAGGATGGGCCGGCGCAAGCCGGTGATGCGCGCATGGGGCGAAAGACAATAAGCGCCGCCGGCTTCCGGCTGTAGCAAGCCCAGCACATCCTTCACATGAATCAGGCCGGTGGGATCGTCCAAAGTCTCGCGATACATCGGCAGGCGGGAATGTTGCGCCTCATGGAACAATTTGAGCAGATCGGCCAGGGCGATGGTTTCATCCACCGCCACGATCTCGGCGCGCGGCACCATAATATCGCGAAGCTTCAGCTCGCCGAAGTTCAGCAGATTGCCCAGCATCACTCGTTCCTGCGCCGACAGCGCGGGAGATTCGCGATCGCTTTCCTCGATCACCTCTTCCAGGCTTTCGCGGATGGCGGCGGTTTCGGTGTCCTGGCCGGTGATCTTCTGGATCAGCCGCCTTAAGGGATGGTCACTCATGCGGCGGCCCCATAGGGATCGGCGATGCCCAGCCGCTTGAGAATCTTCACTTCCAGAGGCTCCATCACCTGCGCGTCCTTGGGCCGCTCATGGTCATGGCCTGCCAGGTGCAGCACGCCATGTACCACCAGATGGGTGGCATGGTCGGCGAATGTCTTTCCGGCCGCCTTGGCTTCGGCCTTGGTCACGCCATGGGCGATGGCGATATCGCCGGCATACCCGTCCGACCCTGGCCTGTCCGACCCTGGAAAGGACAGCACATTGGTCGGCTTGTTCTTGCCGCGAAAATCGCGATTGAGACGGCGCAGAGTCTTGTCGTCGGAGAGCAGGATGCAAATGCCGCCTTTCAGCCGCGAGGCGCGCCGCGCCGCCTGTGCCGCCTGTTTCAGCCGCGCTTGGAGACCGCGATAGGCGCGCCAGTTGGGGTCTTCGATCAGCAGGGTGATCCCGCTCATGATTTGCCCTGACGATTATAGGCGGCAACAATGCGCGCGACGAGGGGATGGCGCACCACATCGTGATCGGAAAAGCGCGTCACACCCACGCCTTCCACCCCTTCCAGGACGGCCAGCGCCTCATTCAGGCCCTGGGCGGCGCCGCCGGGCAGATCGCTTTGCGACGGATCGCCGGTGACAACCATATAACTGTCCTCGCCCAGCCGGGTCAGCGCCATCTTGATCTGCGCCTGGGTGGTGTTCTGCGCCTCGTCCAGGATCACAAAGGACCGGTTCAGAGTGCGCCCGCGCATGAAGGCCAAAGGCGCTACTTCGATGATGCCCTGCTCCATCAAACGCCCCGCCCCATCGCCCAACACATCGAACAGCGCGTCATAAAGCGGGCGCAGATAGGGATCGATCTTCTCTTTCAGGTCGCCCGGCAAAAAGCCCAGCCGCTCGCCCGCTTCCAGGGCCGGGCGCGACAGGATCAGCCGGTCGACCCGCTTTTCATGCAGCATGTGGGCGCCAAACGCCGCCGCCAGATAGGTCTTGCCGGTACCCGCCGGGCCGATGCCGAACACCAGCGGGCATTGGCGCATCATCTCCAGATATCCCGCCTGGGCGGGCGATCTGGGGCGCACCGCGCGCGAGGATGAGGTTTTGATCGCGCCCGGCGCCTGGACGCGGGCTTCGCCGGTGAAACGGATCTCGGCATCGACTTCGGCCAGGGTGACGCTTTCGCCCGCCACTAGCCGAAGATACAGCGCCCGCAGGATGGCCCCGGCGCGTTCGCGGTCCGCCCCCTCGATCGCCACCAGATTGCCACGCATGTCGATTGCGACATGCAGTCTTTGCTCGATGCGCGTGAAATGCTTGGCGTGCGGCCCGCCCAGGGCGCGCAGCAATTTGTTGTCGGAAAATTCCAGGGTGGTGACCGGAGTCTTCTTGGCGCTCACGCCAGGACGTCCTCTTTGGCCAGCCTGCCATGCAGGCTGTTGGCGGTGCGCCTGGCGATCTTCACCTCGGCCACCCGGCCGATCAGCGAAACATCGGCATGGACATGGACCGGCTGCAGATAGGGAGTGCGGCCCATGATCTGACCTTTGTCGCGGGCACGCTTCTCGAACAGAACCGGCACGGTCCGACCGATCTGGCAATCGTCGAAATCATATTGCTGTTTGCGCAAAAGCTTTTGCAGAACCTCCAGCCGCGCGGTCTTTACGTCTTCCGGAATCTGCTTGCGCATGGTGGAAGCGGGCGTGCCGGGACGCTTGGAATATTTGAACGAAAAGGCCGTGGCATAGCCGATGTCGCGCACCAATTGCATTGTGGATTCGAAATCGGCATCGCTTTCGCCGGGAAAGCCGACAATGAAATCGGAGGTCAGGGCGATGTCGGGCCGCATTTCGCGGATGCGCGCGATCAGGCGGCGATAGTCATCGGCACGGTGCTGGCGGTTCATCGCCTCCAGCACCGCATCGGACCCCGATTGCACCGGCAGATGCAGATAAGGCATCAGCTTGGGATTTGCGCCATGCGCCGCGATCAGGTCATCGGCCATGTCGCGGGGATGGCTGGTGGTATAGCGGATGCGCACAATGTCTTCGATCTCGGCAATGGCGCCGCACAGCTTCGCCAGACTCCAACCGTCCGCTTGATAGGCATTGACATTCTGGCCCAAAAGCACGATCTCGCGCGCGCCCTTGCCGGCCAGCTGCCGCGCCTCGCGCAAAATATCGGCGGGGGGCCGCGACTGTTCGGAGCCGCGCGTGTAAGGCACCACGCAGAAGGTACAGAACTTGTCGCAGCCTTCCTGCACCGTGAGAAAGGCGCTCACGGTGCTGGACGATGGCGGCATCAGGGAATCGAATTTCTCCAGCGCCGGAAAATCGGTTTGAAGCGCATGGCCCGCTTGCCGCGCGGTACGGGCGATCATCTCCGGCAGGCGGTGATAGGATTGCGGCCCCACCACCAGATCCACCGCCGGCTGGCGCGCGACAATCTCCTCGCCTTCGGCCTGGGCGACGCAACCCGCGACGGCCAGCACCATGCGCCCGCCCTGGCGCGCCTTTTCGGCCTTGAGCGTTTTGAGCCGCCCCAGTTCGGAATAGACTTTCTCGGCGGCCTTTTCGCGGATGTGACAGGTGTTCAAGATCACCATGTCGGCGCCTTGCGGCGTGTCCGACGCGGCATAGCCCAGCGGCGCCAACAGATCCGCCATCTTGGCGGAATCATAGGCGTTCATCTGGCAGCCATAGGTTTTGACGAACAGCTTCTTCATGCTGGCAGGGTTATCAGGGTGGGGGCGCTGGATTTCAAGCCGAGACGCGGCCCGCAAGGGCCTGTGCTTGGCCACTTTGCACGATTTCCTGGGCGCGGGCGGCCAGGGCCTTGCGGTCCATCATGTCCAGGCTGAAGGGTTCGTGGAACTGGACCACCACATCCAGCGGCCCGGCCAGCAACGCCTCCCACAGATGCGGCATCAGTTCCATGTCGCCATACCAGGCAAAAAGCGGGCGGTTTTCCCGGCCCATCGGCAAGCCATGCAGGCCGGTGAAAGCGGTGGAAACCGGCTGCACCTTCACATGCCGGCCATCGGCCAACACTGCTTCGACCGCACCCAGCAGCGCGCTCTTGAAAGGCAATACCGCATTGCCGGTATGGCTGGTGCCTTCGGGAAACAGCACCAGCGCATCGCCGGCCAGCAAGCGGTCACGGATGGCATCGCGGGTTTCGCCGGTGGTGCTGCGCCGCTGGCGTTCGACAAAGACGGTGCGTTGCAGCCGCGCCAGAGTGCCGAAGAACGGCCAGTTGGCGACCTCCGACTTGGCGACAAAGGAAATCGGCGCCACCGCCGAGAAGATGATAATGTCGGCCCAACTGGTGTGATTGGCCACCATCAACACACCCTCGCCCGTCACCGGCGTGCCGGCCACCTTGATATGCATGCCGAACAAAGCGGCGACCAGGCGGTGATAGTGATGGGGAAAGCTGCGCGCCGCCGGGCTGCGCAGCTTGAGCAGCAGCCACTGCACCGGCATGCCCACCAGCGTGACGGCCAGAAATGCCGCGATAATAAGGGCGGCGCGCAGCCGGGACATCAGGATTGGGGTTTGCCGCGCCCTTTGGGCACGCCGTACAATTCCAGGCGGTGATCGATCAGTTCAAAGCCCAGTTCCTCGGCCACCCGGCGCTGCAGCTTTTCGATATCCTCATTGCGGAACTCGATCACGCTGCCGGTCGCCACATCGATCAGATGGTCGTGATGGGATTCCGGCACCTCCTCGTAACGCGAACGGCCGTCGCGGAAGTCATGCCGCTCCAGAATGCCGGCATCCTCGAACAGCTTGACGGTGCGATAGACGGTGGCGATGGAAATATGAGGGTCGATGGAGGAGGCGCGGCGGTACAATTCCTCCGCATCGGGATGATCGGCGGCATCCGACAAAACCCGGGCGATGACGCGACGCTGGTCGGTCATCCTCAGACCCTTATCGACGCAGGCTTTCTCGATCCGCGTCACCGCATGCTCCTGAGATATTCCATGGTCCCGGCAGGTTAGGCGAATTTGACGGGCAGCGGAAGCCTGAGAACCAGCGCGTCCGCGCCCGCCGCGGAATAATAACCCTTTCGCGTCCCGACCTTGGCAAAGCCCAGCCCGGCATAGAGCGCCAGGGCTTGCGGATTGTCGGCGCCCACTTCCAGAAACATGGTTTGCGCACCCAGCGCCTGCGCCCGGATGATAGCGGCTCGCAACAATGCGCGCCCCAGCCCCCGCCCCCGCGCCGCCGGGGCCACCGCCAAAGTCAGGATTTCCGCTTCCCCGCCCGCGGCGCGCGCCAACACAAAGCCGGACTTATCGTGGAAAACGAATGTGCCGGGCGTACGAAGCAGTTGGGTAATCGCTGCGGCGTCCCAGGCTTGCGCAAAACAGGCGGCATGCAGCGCCGCCAGCGGCGCGGTATCGGATGTTGCATCGAAAAGCGCGACGTCAGACAAGCGCTTTGCCTCCAGGCAGCTTGGCATCGGGCGCGCGCAGATAGAGCGGGCCCGGAACCGTTTTGGGCTCCGGCATCGCTCGCGCCTGACGCGCCACCCATAGCGCATCGGGCTGGCGCACCGAAGAAAGGCGATAATCCGCGCCAAGACTTTCAAACGCCGCCGCCGCGCCCGTGCCCGCCAAGGCACAGGCGCCAAAGGCGCGGATGCGGTCCACCGCTTGGCCGAAAGGCAATACAACCGGTTGCTGCAACACATCCGGTCCGTCCCTCAGCAATAGATAAGCCTCGTTGCGGCGGGCATCGTGAATCGCGGCGGCTTTGCTCAGGCCAGTCTCGGCGGCGGCGGCCATTGCCATGACGTCCAGGGTGGTGGTTCCGGCCAGTGGAATCTTCAGCGCCAGCCGCAAGCCGCGCATAAAGGCCAGGCCCACGCGTTGGCCGGTAAAGGTGCCGGGGCCGATAGTGACCGCCAGGCGCGTGAGCGCGGAAAAGTCCACATCCGCCGCGCGCATCGCCGCATCGACCATCGGCGCCAAGCGTTCGGCATGGCCGCGATCCATGGGTTCGAAAATATGCGCGCACGTCTGCTCGCCGTCCAGCAGCGCCACCGAGCAAGCGCCGAGCGCGGTGTCCACGGCGAGCAGTTTCACTAGAGTATCTTGCAAGCTTCGTCGAAGCTGAGGCGCGCGGCGCGCGGCCTCACGCTGCCGTGATCGCCATAGCCGAGATTGCAAAGAAAATAGGACTTGATCGCGGTGCCGGCGAAAAATTCCCTGTCCATACCATCCCGATCAAAACCGGACATAGGGCCGCAATCCAGACCCAGCGCCCGCGCCGCGACAATGAAATAACCGCCCTGAAGCCCGGCGCTGCGCATCGCCATGAAGCGCGCGCGCTCCGGATCGTCGGCCAGGTTTTCGCCCAGGCTTTTTGCGGCGCGCGGCGCCAGCTTGTGCAGGGTTCGGGCAAAGTCCAGATCGTAGCCGATGATGGCGGTGGCTGGCGCCGCCATGGTTTGCACGCGATTGCTTTCGTCCAGCAAAGGTTCGAGACGCGCCTTGGCCGGTTTGGACACCACAAAATAAAAGCGCGCCGGGGTGATGTTGGTCTCGGTCGGCCCCCAGCGCATCAAGTCGTAAATCGCCATCAGCAGCGCGGGGGAGACCGGCTTGTTCTGCCATTGGCGAAGAGTGCGGGCGTCGCGGAAAATCGTATCCAGCGCCGCATCGGAAACCGCGTGATCTGGTTCGGCGAGATAGGGCTCGGCGAGATTCATGCGCGCCAGTCTATCACACGGATTCGACCGCGGTCACTTCCGGCACATAATGGCGCAACATATTCTCGATGCCGTTCTTCAAAGTCATGGTGGAAGACGGGCAGCCGGCACAGGAACCTTGCAGATGCAGGGAAACGACACCGCTAGAGCCGTCGAACCCCTTGAAAATGATGTCGCCGCCGTCTTGCGCCACGGCGGGGCGCACGCGGGTCTCGATCAGTTCCTTGATCTGTTCGACGATTTCGCTGTCTTCGTCGCTATAGGTTTCCTCGGTCTCGTCCGCGCCGCCTTCCAGCAAGGGCAGCCCTTGGGTGAAATGCTCCATCACCGCCCCCAGGATGGCGGGCTTGAGATGTTTCCAGTCGCCGTCCCGCTTGGTCACCGAAATGAAGTCCGAACCGAAAAAGACCCGGCTGACTTCGGGGATGGTGAAAAGCGCCTTGGCCAGGGGTGAGCGGGCGGCTTGTTCGGCGCTGGGGAAATCGGCCACCGCGCCCTCGCCCATGACCTCGCGGCCAGGCAGGAATTTGAGGGTGGCGGGATTGGGGGTGGATTCGGTCTGAATGAACATGGCGAGGTGTCCGCAAGCGTCTCTTCTAGATGAACCTTAGAGGCCGCAGCATCAAGCCAATCCTGTAATTTACTTTTACCCGGAAGATATTGACTGATATATTTCACCCGGATAGATAATAGATATGCGCTACTCTGCCTTTGCTGGTTTCGACCATGTCGCTACCGGATCCTTGCCGCAGGTCTATTCCGCCTGCGGCCCCGATTCTTTGATCTTCGACCGGGAAAGCGGGCGGGTGGTGGACATCGACCCCCGCTTTCCGCCCAGCGATGAGGGCCCCCGCCCGGGCCGGCCCAAGCTGGGCGTCATCCCCCGGGAGATCACGCTTCTGCCCCGGCACTGGGACTGGCTTTCCACTCAGCCCGGCGGCGCCTCGGTGGCGCTGCGCAAACTGGTGGAGGAGGCCAGCCGAAACCCCAAGGCCCAGCAACGCGCCCGGCGCGACGCCACCTATCGCCTGGCGACCGCGCTGGTCGGCAATGCACCCGGTTACGAGGAGGCGATGCGGGCGCTGTATGCCGGGCAGCGGGAGGATTTCGCCGCCCATATCGAGGCTTGGCCGCCGGATGTGCGCCGGGTGCTGGAAGACATGACGCAAGAGGCTTTTTAGCTATCACCCTTCGACAAGCTCAGGGTGAGGAATACCTAAATCCTCATGCTGAGCCTGTCGAAGCATGAGGAGCTCAAAAATCGGAGACAATTCCTTTTCTCTCCCAATCGCCATAGCGCGTGGGTTCGGGCTGCTTGGGACCGCCCAATTCCGGCGGCAATTGCGCTTTACCCTGCTCCTTGTCGCGGCGGGCCTGGGCTTCCGCCTTGGCGCGCTGGGCGGCCTCGGCAATACGGGCGGCGATTTGGTCTGGAGTTGCTTGATCGGCCATGGACCGATCTTACATCTATGGTTCAAGGAGAAAAACCATGAACACCTTGCGTACCGGCATTCTGATGGCCGCCATGACCGGGCTGTTTCTGGCGGTCGGGGCGCTGGTCGGCGGAAGCACCGGGATGCTGATCGCCTTCGGCCTGGCGCTGGCGATGAACCTGTTCGCCTATTGGAATTCCGACAAGGTGCTGCTCTCCATGTACGGCGCCAAGCCGGTGGATGCACAGAGCGCGCCCGACCTGTACCGCCTGGTCGAGAAACTGGCGGCCAGCGCCCAGATCCCCATGCCCAAGGTCTATATCACCGAAAATCCGCAGCCCAATGCCTTTGCCACCGGCCGCGATCCGGGCCATGCCGCGGTCTGCGTCACATCGGGTCTGCTGGCACAGGTCAGTCAGGAAGAACTGGCGGGCGTGCTGGCGCATGAGCTGGGCCATGTGAAGCATCGCGATACCTTGACCATGACCATCACCGCGGTGATGGCGGGCGCGATTTCCATGCTGGCCAATATGGCTTTCTTCATGGGCGGCAACCGCGACCGCGACCATCCGCTTGGCATGGTGGGCGTCTTGCTGGTGACGTTGCTGGCGCCGATTGCCGCCATGCTGGTGCAGGCGGCGATCTCGCGTTCGCGCGAATTCGAAGCCGATCGCGCCGGTGCGGAAATCACCGGACGGCCGATGTGGCTGGCCTCGGCGCTGGGCCAGATCGAGCGCGCGGCGGAGCGGACCCCGAACTATCCCGCCGACGCCAATCCCGCCACGGCGCATATGTTCATCATCAATCCGCTGCATGGCGGCATCTCGGGGCTGTTTGCCACCCATCCCGCCACCGAGGAACGCATCGCGCGGCTGCGCGCCATGGCGGGAGCGGATGCGGCGCCGGTAAATCGTGGTCCCTGGGGGTGAGCCGGGAACAGCGAAAGGTCCAGTGGACCTTTCGCCCCGGCGAACGCCGCAGCGGCGCGCGCCCAAGCGCGACGCGAGGCCGGGCCATTATCAGCCCTGCGCCGAATATCCGCCATCCACCGCAATCGCCGTGCCGGTGATGAAGTCCGAGGCGTGGCTGGCCAGAAAGACGGCGATCCCGGCCATGTCATCGGGCTGGCCCCAGCGCCCGGCTGGGGTGCGGGCCAAAACTTTTTCATGCAGTCCTGTCACCTGTTCGCGTGCGCTCTTGGTCAGGTCGGTGTCAATCCAGCCGGGCAATACGGCATTGACTTGAATATTGTCGGGGGCCCAGGCGACCGCCAGCGACTTGGTCAGCTGCACCACCGCGCCCTTGCTGGCGCCATAGGGCGCGGCAAAGGACGCGCCGAAAATCGACATCATGGAGCCGATATTGATGATCTTGCCGCCCTTCTTGCCATTCTGGGCGCGCAAGTGCGGATAGGCGGCCTGGCAGCAGACGAACATGCCGGTCAGGTTGATGTTCAGCACGCTATGCCATTCCTCTAAGGAATAGTCCTGCGGCTGCTTGCGGATGTTGGTGCCCGCATTGTTCACCAGGATATCCAGGCGGCCGAATTTTTCGACCGCCGCGGCCATTACGGCCTTTGCACCGCCGTCCTGCGCCACATCGGCCTCTATCGCATCGGCGTTCGCACCCAGGCTTTCGACCGCGCGCCGGTTCTTTTCGCCGTTGCGGCCGGCAACCATCACGGCAGCTCCTGCAGCGGCCAAACCTTTCGCCATGCCCAAGCCTATGCCGCCATTGCCGCCCGTCACCAGAGCGACTTTTCCCGTCAGATCAAACGCCGTCATGACCCATCTCCATATGGAAACTGCAGATAAGGGCCCCGGGCGACCCGCCGCAAGAGCATTGGCCTTTGGCCGGAGGCGGCCTTGCTCTAAACAGTCGCGATGACCGATACCGGCTTACCCGCGCGCCGCGCCGCGCTTTCCATTCTGTCTGGCGTTCTGCAAAAGCGCCGGCCGCTGGATGCGGGGCTTGACCAGCTTGCGGGCCTTTCCACCCGTGACGCCGGCTTCGCCCGCGCCTTGGTCAGCCAGACATTGCGCCATATGGGGGCGCTGGATGCGGTGCTGCGCAAGTTCATGGCCAAGCCGTTGGCGCCGCACAAGGCGGGCGCCGCGAGCGAGATTCTGCTGCTGGGCGCTTGTGAGCTTGTGATCCTGAGAGTCGCCGCCCATGCCGCGGTGGATGCCGCCAATCAGCTGGCCGCCAAGGACAAGAAGGCGGTGCATTTCAAGCCGCTGATCAATGCGGTGCTGCGCAAACTCGCTCAGGAAGGCGAAGCCGTGCTGTCCGGATTGGACCGCGAACGGCTCTCCACGCCGGATTGGCTGTGGACGCGATGGACCGCGCAGTATGGCGCGGCGGCCACCCGCCAGATCGCCCGCGCCCATCAGCGCGAAGCCCCGATTGATATCGTGCTCAAATCGCCGGATGCGGCGGCACCGCCCGGCGAAAACCTGTTCGGCGCGGTGCGGCGGCTGAGCGATCCCGGCCGTATCGAAGACCTTCCTGGATTTGCGCAAGGGCATTGGTGGGTGCAGGACGCTGGCGCGAGCCTGCCCGCGCTTCTGTTGGGCGATGTGACCGGCAAAACGGTGATCGATCTGTGTGCCGCGCCGGGCGGTAAGACCCTGCAATTGGCGGCAGCCGGGGCAAAGGTGATCGCGGTAGAGATCGACGCGGCGCGCGCGGCGCGTATCGCGGAAAATCTGGCGCGCACCAAATTGACGGCGCAAATCGTGCAGAGCGATGCCCGCGATTTTGACGGCAAAGCGCCGCTGGTGCTGATCGACGCGCCCTGCACCGCCACCGGCACCATCCGCCGCCATCCCGACTTGCCCTGGATCAAGGGCGCGGCGGACGTCACGGTGTCGGCCGGGCTGGCCTATGACATTCTGGAAAGCGGCGCGGCGATGCTGGAACCCGGCGGAACATTGGTCTTTGCCGTCTGTTCGCTGGAGCGCGAGGAAGGCGAGGAGCAGATCGCGTCTTTCCTGGCCACCCATCCCGAATTCACCCGCGCGCCCGTTACCGCCGAAGAACTATTCGGTCACGGCGAATGGATCACGCCGGACGGCGATCTGCTCACCTTGCCTTGCCACTTCAGCGACAAGGGCGGCATGGATGGATTCTATGCGGCGCGGTTGAGACGTATTCCCTAACTGTCATTCCCGGCGAGCCGCGCGACTCGCGTGGCTCGCCGGGAATGACAGATGGTGGCGCTGTTACAGCCGCCCCAGCGCATAAGCGATCGCCAGATACACTTTGCCGGTGTCCGCCGACAGCAAGGTGGATGTCAGCAGCCCGCCGCCATCGCCGTCGCGCGCCCTTGTCAGCAGCTTTTCGAATTCCGCCAAATAGGCGTCGGCGGCATCGTGAAAGCGTTTGTCGTCGCGATACAGAGTGGTGATGCGGTCCACCGCGGATTCGTCGATGGTGTCAGCCAGCCGCCGCGCGAACACCGCACGGTCGCCCGCCAGATAGCGCTTCCAGTCTTCATCGGCCGGATCGGCGGTATCCAGCGCCGACAAATCGATCGCCATGTCGGCCAGCGCCAGTTCCAGCGCGCCAAGCGTGGCGGCGGTATCCAGTCCCAATTTGTCGGACTTGGGATAGCGGACGCCACTATCCTGTTCCGCCGCCGCCAGCAGGGTTTTCATTTCCCAGCTTTTGGCTTCACCCGCGCGCGGATCGGGTGGTTTGCGCATGGTCAGCTTGCGCGCCAGGCCCTTCAATCCTTCGGCTTCCGGTTCGGCCACGGCCGGCTTCATCGGCCCGCCGAAATCGGGCGGGGTGAGCTTGCCGGTGGAACGGGCATGCAGGGTGGACATGGTGCGCGCCGACAGATCCAAAATGAGCTCGGTCTCGGTCACCATCATCTGACGCACCCGGCGGGCCTCTTCCTCGGCCAAGCCCGGCAGGCGGATCAGATGCCTTTCCATATCCTTGGTGGTTTCGCTGAGCAGATTGCGAATCTTGCTGGCTTCGGCGCTCATCTCGCCTGAGGCGCGCAGCAGCCGCTCGCATTCCGCCATCGCCTCGCCCACCAGCAGGCGGGCATCATGCTTGGCCTGGGAGGCGCTTTCCCCGATCAGGGTCTGGGCGCCGACGGAGGCATCCTTCAAAGCCGTTGAAAGGCTGGTCAGTATGGTGTTGGCATTCTCGCCGGCTTCCTTCAGCCGGTCGGCCTCGCGCGCAAAGGCGCCAGTCAATTGCGACGCCTGATTTATGGTTGCCTTCATGATGGCGTCCAGGCGTTGCTCCGCCTCGCCGGCGATATTTTCAAACTTGCCGGTCTCAGCGCCCAGGGCCTGAATCGCCAATTCCATGCCGGCGCGCTGCTGATTGAGCGCGGTCTCGAAACTTTCGCTTTCGTCGCGCAGCTTCAGCACCAGCTCGCCCATCTGGTTGCGATGTTTTTCATGGCGCGCCAGCACGAATTCGGCGCGGCCCATCGCGGCATCGGACACCTCGGCAATCCGCGCCGCCTGGGATTCCAGCGTCTTGGCGGCTTGGAACGGCGCTTCGGCGGCTTGCGTCACGGCGGCGCGGAAGCCCGCGGCCTGTACGTCCAGCGACTGGGTCGCCATCTTCAACGTGCTTTCCGCCGATTCCATCGTCGCCTTGAGCTGGGCGGCGCGGCCCGCCACATTTTCGCCGGCCCGGCCCGCCGCCTCGCTGAGGCTGTCGCCCAAGGCTTCGATCCGGACATTTTCCTGATTGAGCCGGGCGGCGATGGTTTCGCTGCGCACTTGGGCGCGCGCGCCCGCATCGTCCAAGGTCGAAATCTGTTTTTCCAGCACCGCTTCCAAGGTGCGCATGCGCTGGAAGGCGACATCCAGGCCGGTGTTCAAGCCATCCAGTTCGCGGCGCACCAGCCGCGCCAAGCGCGCCGCATTGGCAGCGGCGGTCTCATCCGCCGCGAACAGCCGGTCGCTGGCCACCAGCAAGACGCGGGTGGCATCGCTCATCGCGGCGCTGCGCGCCAAGGCGGCGGCCAAAGCCAGGAACAGGAAAGGCGGCATCAGGACGGCGGCGGCGGCCAGCGCCTTGCGCGCCGGATCGAGCGCGACCAGTCCGCCCGGACCCAGATAGCCCCAAAGGAAGGCGGCACCGACGCCGATCCAGAACAGGCCCATGAGGGTGGCGGCCAGCAGGGTGATGGTGCCGAACCGGCCGGAGCGCAGACGCAGAACGGCAGGCGCGGCGGACGCTGTCTGCGGCTCGGCCGGCAGGCTTTTGGCTTCGGGATTTTCCCGAGGCTTGTCTTGCGCCTGCCCAAATGTCCTGGCCATGGTATCAGCCTGTTTAACGCCCTTCTCCCTTGCATTTTAAGCATTAAATTCGGGCACTGACGAGGGTTGGGCGAGGGTCTGGGGCGATTGTGGCAGGACGGCATTAACGCGGCCTTAGCCGGGGATCGGTCAGGATAACCGGGCTTTTCCTGGGTTTTCCGCCATGACCGCAGCGCCGATCGACCTTGCCCATCTTGCCCGCTACACCGGGGGCGACAAGGCGCTGAACACCGAGATCCTGCGACTGTTCAACGGCCAGTTGGGCAGCATGGTGGGCGAATTGCTGACGGTTCTGGAACAGCGCGACGCCCGCAAATGGCGTCAGGTCACCCACACCATTAAGGGCGCGGCACGCGGCGTCGGCGCTTTTGCGGTGGGCGAGGCGGCGGCCGCCGCGGAACCGATCGATCCCGCCCTTTCCAAGGACCGCGCCATTCAGATGATCGAAGCTCTGCGGGTCGAAGGGGAAGCTGTGCAGGCGTTTATTGAGGAATATTTAGCCGCGTAGGACCGCATTCGCGCTTGGCGCCCCTCATGCTTCGACAAGCTCAGCATGAGGAGTTTCAGTGAATTCCTCACCCTGAGCTTGTCGAAGGGTGAGGCCAATTTTCTCTACCGCCTGTCAAACGCCTCGAACTCATGCCGGATCGACGCCTCGATCAACGTCCGCCATACCGGCTCGGCAATTTCCGCGCTTAACCCCAAGCGCCGCCCTGCGGCGATCACCTTGGCCACCACATCCTCTATCCGTTCGGGATCGCGCACCTGATCGCGGCCGGTCTTGAGCTGGGCCGCCCGTTCGATATAGGCCTGACGCACTGCCAGAAGCGCCACCAGGCGCACATCCAGCGTGTCGATCGCGGCCCGCAATTCCTCCATGGAACCGCAAGACTCGGCCTGCTTCAGGGGAGCGTCATTTTGCATCGCAGCACTGTTATAGGCGGGGGTTGTTGGCCTGGCTATTTTTACACTATAAGGACGATGTTTTTCTTTTACTTACATTAAGTTAGGTGTGGAATACCGAGAATGACCGTTGCCCCGATCGAAACCGACGTCGCCATTATCGGCGCAGGCCCCATCGGCCTGTTCGCCGTCTTCGAGCTGGGCCTGCTGGATCTCAAATGCCACCTGATCGATATTTTGGACCGCCCCGGCGGCCAATGCACCGAGCTTTATCCGGAAAAACCCATTTACGATATTCCCGGCCTGCCTATCGTCACCGGCCAGGAATTGGTCAACCGGTTGCTGGAGCAGATCAAGCCCTTCGATCCGCAATTCCATTTCGGCGAGATGGCGACGGCCCTCGAAAAACTCCCCGACGGCCGCTGGAAGCTCAAGACCGACGCCGGCACCGAGATCATCGCGCCGGTTATCGTGGTGGCGGCGGGCGCGGGTTCGTTCCAGCCCAAGCGTCCCCCAGTTCCGGGTATCGAGAAATTCGAAAATGCCGGCGACGGCGTGGGCGTGCATTATGCCGTGCGCAAGATGGAAACCTTCCGCGGCAAGAACATCCTGATCGCCGGTGGGGGAGACTCCGCCCTGGATTGGGTGATCAACCTGGCGCCCTTGGCCAAGAGCATGACCCTGGTGCATCACCGCGACGGTTTCCGCGCCGCGGCCCACAGCGTCAATCAGATGCGCGAGCTGGAAGCGGCCGGAAAGGTCAAGTTCCATGTCGCCAGCGTGAAAGCCATTCACGGCGAGCCCGGCAAGCTGACAGGCGTCACATTGGCCGGTCACGACAAGAGCGAATGGCATCACGAGGCCGATGTCTTCCTTCCCTTCTTCGGCCTGACCATCAAGCTGGGCCCCATCGCCGAATTCGGCATCAACCTGCATGAAAACCTGATCCCGGTGGACACCGCCCGCTTTGAAAGCCAGACCCCCGGCATTTTCGCCA
>DATFEF010000016.1:0-27834 GCA_035251465.1 Rhizomicrobium sp.
ACCTCGCCCATCCGCCGCTATGCCGATTTGATCGTGCACCGCGCCTTGATCCGCGCTTTCGACCTCGGCGAAGGCGGATTGACCGACCGCGAAATGGCGGGGCTGGGCGCAACCGCCGAGCACATCACCATGACCGAGCGCCGCGCCATGGCGGCGGAACGCGACTCCAACGATCGCTATGTCGCCGCTTTCATGGAAGACCGGATCGGCCAGACGTTCGATGCCCGGGTCACCGGCGTCACCCGCTTCGGCCTGTTCGTGCGGCTGGCGGACTCCGGGGCGGAAGGATTGATCCCGATCCGCTCTCTGGGCGCGGATTTTTTCCATCACGACGAAAAGCGCCAGGCGCTGACTGGCCAGCGCACCCGCGTCAGTTACGGCATGGGCCAGGCGCTGGCGGTGAAGCTGCTGGAAGCCGCGCCGCTTACCGGGGGTCTAAGATTTGCGCTGGCCGACGGCACGAGTGAGGCACCTGCGGCTGGGAAACCCCGCACAGGCAAGCCCGGAAAGCGGCCTGGTAAGGACCGTTTCCGGGGCAAAAAGCGCTGAAAACCGGGGTTTTTGGCGTAAGTCCTTGACAGAGAAGGGCCCTATCGGCCATTACCCGCACCGCCCTCAAGCAGCGAAGCGGTAGGGCATAAATAACCTCGACCTGACTTTCTTGGAGCATCCCATGGCGAAGCCGACCACCGCGAAAATCCGCCTCAACAGCGAAACCGGCTTTTTCTATGTCACCAAGAAGAACACCCGGACCATGACCGAGAAATTCTCGATCAAGAAGTACGACCCGGTGCTGCGCAAGCATGTCGAGTTCAAGGAAGGCAAGATCAAGTAGGCATCCCGCTTTTGGAGATGTAGCCTCCGGCGTGCATGCAGCGCGCCCTTTCCCGTCTTTCCAGCGAAACATTTGACCTGCTGATCGTCGGCGGCGGCGCCACCGGATGCTTCACCGCGCGCGACGCGGCGATGCGCGGACTTTCGGTGGCGCTGGTCGAGGCCCGCGATTTCGCCTGCGCCACCAGCGCCCACAATTCCAAGCTGGCCCATGGCGGTTTGCGCTATTTGCGCAATCTGGAAATCACGCTGGTGCGCGAGTCCCTGCGGGAACGCTTGGGCCTGATGCGGATGGCGCCGCATCTGGTGCGGCCGCTGCCGTTTCTTTTGCCGCTCTATAACGCGGGGTTTGGGGAACGCGCCAAGCTGGCAGCGGGACTTACGCTCTATGACCTGCTCTCCTATGACCGCAACCGGCTGGACGATCCGGCGCAACGGCTGCCGGGCCATCGCTGGCTGAATGCCCGCGCTGCGGCCGCGCAAGAACCGGTCCTGGCGGGCAACGGCATCGAAGGCGCCTTCGAATATCACGACGCCCAGATGTTTAGCCCTGAGCGCATCGCGCTGGAAAATCTGGTGGATGCCGATGCCCATGGCGCGGCCATCGCCAATTATGTCGCGGCCCAAAAGCTGCTGTTGCGGGACGGCAAGGTCGAAGGCTGTACGGTGCAGGATAAGATGGCCGGCGCGAATTTCGACATCCGCGCCCGCACCGTGTTGGTGGCCGCCGGTCCATGGGCCGACCTGTTTCTGGAACAGGCGACCGGCAGCCGCGCGGCGCACCGGCTGATCCGGTCCAAGGGCATCCATCTGCTGGTACCTCAAATCAGCCGCGCCGCGCTGACCATCGAGGCGGGCAGCGGCCATCTTTTCGCCCTGCCCTGGCGCGGCCGCACTTTGCTGGCGACCACCGACACGCCATTCCAAGGCGATCCCGCAACCCTCGCGGTCCAGGAAAGCGATATCGAAGGCTTTCTCGGCACTTTCCGGAAATATCTGCCTCAAGCCGGCCTGACGCGCGATAGGGTCGAATTCTTCTATGCCGGATTGCGCCCGCTGGTTGGCGACGGATCACCCAAGAACAATGAAAAGAACAGCTACAAAGTCAGCCGCCGGTTCGAACTGGTGGATCATGGCAAGGAAGGCGCTTTGGACGGCCTGTTTTCGGCGCTAGGCGGCAAATGGACCACCTCGCGCGGCCTAGCGGAAAAGATCACCGATGCGCTGGTCGCGCGGTTGGAAAAGAAGGCCAGGCCATGCGCCACCGCCGGCACGCAATTGCCCGGTGGGCGCTTCGACCGTTTCGAGGAGATGGTGCAAGGGTATGAAAAAACTTGGCCGGGCATTTCCACCCTGCGCAACATGGCGCACATGCTGGGGGCAAGGCTGCCACTGGCGCTGAAAGGCGCGCGCCTTGCCGAGCTTGCGCCCTTGGGACCCAGCGGCGACACCAAGGCGCAGATCGTCTTTGCCATGCGTCACGAGATGGCGGTCACGCTTGAAGACATGGTGATGCGGCGCACGGCCATCGGCCAATTCGGCAGACCGGCGTCGGATGTCGTGGAAAGCATCGCCGAAGAGATGGCGGCGGAATTGGGCTGGAGCGAAGACCGGAAAATGCGCGAAATTTCCGGTCTCGATCCCATCTACCGAACGGCGCCATGACAGCATTCGTCGTTTTTAACCCAAATTCCTGGGGCGGACGTACCGGACGCAACCGGCGCGAAATCGAAGACGCCCTGGAAAAGATTTTTCCGCTGATGTCCTTCTTCGTCACCACCGCGCCCGCCCAGGCCGCGCATGTGGTGCGCGATGCGCTGCGCGACGGTCATCTGGAGATCGTCGCGGTCGGCGGCGACGGCACCATCAACGAGGCCCTGAACGGTTTTTTCGATCGCGGCGCGCCGGTCTCGCCCGATGCGGTGTTCAGCTTTGTCCATAGCGGGCATGAAAGCCGATTGTGCCGCCGTTTTGGCATCCCACCCGGCTGGCTGGCTGGCGTGGCGCATCTGGCCAAAGCAAAAATCCATAAGCAGGATGTTGGCCGGGTTGCCTGTCTCAGCCAGAATGGCGAACCGGTGACGCGTTTTTTCCTGGGCGAATCCAGTTTCGGACTGAGCGCCACCGCCGCGCGCGCCTTGGGCGAAGACCGCATTGCGCGTCTATTCGGGCCTGGCTTTGCCGTCCGCCTGCACCGGCTGTCGGCCCACCTGCGCTGGCGCGAGACCCGCGTGCGGCTGATGACCGGGAGTACCGACGAGATCGCCGGCATCGCCAGCGTCAGCCTGAATGTCGGTTTTCCTCCGGCCAGCGGACTGTTCGACATCAGCATTCTGGACGGCACCAACCGGGCCGAAAACGCCCGCACCCTGCGCTCCGCGCGGTTAACCGCGGCTCCAACCCTGGACACCAAAGGCTTGGTGGATGTGGAAACCGATGGCGAAAGCGCCGGGGTCTTGCCCGCCAGCTTTGAAATTTACCCTGTCGCCATCAATCTACGTGTCTGACACACAGTTTTGGTTACTCTGCCGCCATGGAACAGATCCAGACACGCTGGAATGGCTGGGGCATGCCCGGCCATGACGATCCGCTCGCGGTCAACGAACCGGCTTGGCGCTGGCTGGCCCAGGCGTTCGCCATGCCGGCGCTGCTGGCGACGCCGCCGCGCGATCTGTCCGCCATTGCGCTGCCGCCTTCGCGCCTGAGCCAACCGGCATGGCAGCGGCTATCCGCTTTGTTGGGGCATGTCGGGCAGAGCAATTTCGAGCGCGCCCGCCATGCCGCCGGAAGAACGCTGACGGATTTGCTGCGGCTGCGCGCCGGCGACCTTTCCACCGCTCCCGATGCGGTTTTGTATCCCCGCCGCGAATCCGATGTGTTGGCGGTGCTGAAACTGTGCGCCGAAATGGGGATCGCGGTGGTACCGCGGGGCGGCGGTACCGGCACTGTGACGCCGGCACGCGGCCGTCATCACGCCGTCGTGGCGCTCAACCTGTCGGATATCAATCGCTTCGAGCCGCCGGACAGGATGTCCGGCTTGGCGGAGGTGGAAGCCGGCATCACCGGCCCCGACCTGGAACGGCAATTGAAGGCGCATGGCATGACGCTGGGCCACCGCCCCGACGCGTTCGAATTTTCCACCTTGGGCGGCTGGATCGCTGGGCCGGGCGCCACGCGCCCCGCTCCCGATTGGCTGCATGCTCTGCGGGTGGCGACACCGCAAGGGATGATGGCGTCCGGCGGCATGCTCAATGCGCTGATGACGGGGTCGCAGGGCACATTGGGGGTCATCACCGGCGCCTCCATCGCCACCCGCGCCTTGCCGGCAAAAGAACAGCATCGCGCCTATCTGTTTCCCGATTTCGCCAGCGGTCTGGCGGCGATGCACCAGGCCCAGCGCCTTGGCCTGCCGCATATCTTCCTGCGATTGTCGGATGACGGCGAAACGCGCTTTGACCAAGCCCTTGAGCGGGAAGGCCGGGAGTGGAATTTGGCCGGCCATTTGTTCGACGTCTATCTCAGCGTCCGCCGTTTCGGCAGCGGCGCGGCGCGGCTGATCGCCGGTTTCGCCGGCGATGCGGACGAAGTGGGTCTGGAACGCAAATACTTCGACACGCTTGCCAAACGGCTGGGCGCGGTGGCGCTGGGAGTGGATGCCAAATGGCCAGGACAGCGTTTCACGTCCTTCTACCGGCGCGACACGTTGCTGGATCGCGGCGTCAGCATGGACAGTCTGGATCTCGCGGCCAGTTGGGCGAAACTGCCGGGCCTCTATGTCGCGGTACGCGCCGCCTTGAAACAAGCGATGCGAAACCATGCTCCGCGCCCCGGCGCCCACGGACTGGTCTTGTGCCATGTCGGCGCGGCCCGGCCCGACGGGGCCGTCCTGACATTTTCCTGGCTGTTTCCCCGCATCCTGGAAGATGCCGTCACCCAGGCGCAGGCCATCCGGCAAGCCGCACTGGCCGCGGCGTCGATACAGGAGAGCAAGAAATTGGAGCGCGATATCGCCCACGGCATCAAGCGCGTGTTGGATCCAGAAGCAATCCTGAATCCGGGAAAAGCCTTCAGTGGATGGTGATGCGGCCTTCGGGATCGATGCGGCCGGAATGGATGTCGGCCAACAGCACCAGCATCAGGAACCAGAATTGCGCCCGCTCATGCGCGCCTTCCGCTTCCAGGGTCATCACCGCGCGGCTGGCGTAATCGGAGGCGGCAGCACCATGTTCGGCGGCCAGATCGCCTGCCAGTCGGTAAAGGTCGCCGGTGGTCATACGCATGGCGAAATCATGGCAGACCCCGGTGAACGGGAACTTAACTTAATATTTATTGTGTAATTTCAAGTAATTATGGATGAACTACGCGTGGGATGCGTGATTTGCTATATACCCCATCCAACAAGCGTGGATTTCTCGTGCGCGGTAAAAGCATCCTTCTGATCATCGGCGGCGGCATCGCGGCTTACAAGAGCCTCGAACTGGTGCGCCGTCTGGCGGACCGTGGCGTGAAGAGCCGCGCGATTCTCACCAAAGCGGGAGCCGAGTTCGTCACGCCGCTCTCGGTGTCGGCGCTGACCGGCGAAAAAATCCATGGCGATATTTTCAGCCTGACCGACGAAGCCGAGATGGGGCACATTCAATTGTCGCGCAGCGCCGATCTGGTGGTGGTCGCGCCCGCCACCGCCGACCTGATGGCCAAGATGGCGAATGGCTTGGCCAACGATCTGGCTTCCACCACTTTGCTCGCCACCGACAAGCCGGTGCTGATGGCGCCCGCCATGAATGTGCGAATGTGGGAAAGCGCGCCGGTGAAGCGCAACCGCGCGGTTCTGGAAAAAGACGGCGTGCTGTTTGTCGGCCCCAATGACGGCGAGATGGCTTGCGGCGAATTCGGTCCGGGCCGCATGGCCGAGCCGCTGGAGATCGTGGCGGCGATCGAACAGGCGCTCTCGGTTCGCGGCCCCTTGGCAGGTGTGAAAGCACTGGTCACGGCCGGCCCCACCCGCGAGCCGGTGGATCCGGTGCGGTTCCTGGCCAACCATTCCAGCGGCAAGCAAGGCTATGCCATCGCCAAGGCCCTGGCGCGCGCGGGCGCCCAGACCATGCTGATCTCCGGTCCGGTCAACCTGGCGCCGCCGGACGGCGTCAAATTGCAACGCGTCACCACGGCGCGCGAAATGCTGGCGGCCTGTGAAGCCGCGCTTCCCGCCGATGTGCTGGTGATGGCGGCGGCGGTGGCCGACTGGCGGCCCGACATCGCCGCCAACAGCAAGATCAAGAAATCCACGGATCGTGTGGTGCCCTTGATCAAACTGGTGGAGAATCCCGACATCTTGGCCAGCATCGCCCAAGGGCCGCAGCGCCCGCGCCTTTTGATCGGTTTCGCCGCCGAGACCGACGATGTGGTGGCGAACGCCATAGCCAAGCGCAGCCGCAAAGGCGCGGACTGGATCGTCGCCAACGACGTGTCTGGCGACGTGATGGGCGGCGACAGGAACCGTGTTCATCTGATCAGTGAAACGGGCAGCGAAGACTGGCCCGAAATGACCAAGAGCGAAGTGGGGACGCGGCTGGCGGCCCGCATCGCGGAAAAGCTCAAAGGGGCAGCATGAAAGTCGCTATTGTGAAACTGCCCCATGGGGAAGACCTCCCCCTGCCCCATTATGCCACCCCGGGTTCGGCGGGTCTTGACCTGCTGGCGGCGACCGACCGCGACATCGAACTTGCGCCCGGCGCGCGGCTGGCGGTGCCCACCGGCATTGCCATCGAATTGCCGCTGGGCGCCGAAGCCCAGGTGCGGCCGCGTTCCGGCCTGGCGCTCAATCACGGCATCACCTGCCTGAATTCGCCCGGCACCATCGACAGCGACTATCGCGGCGAGATCAAGGCGATCCTGATCAATCACGGCGACACCGTCTTCAAGATCACGCGCGGCATGAAGATCGCCCAGATGGTGATCGCCCGCCACGAACAAGCCGAGCTGGTGGAAGTGCAAAGCCTCAGCGACAGCGCGCGCGGCGCCGGTGGGTTCGGCTCGACGGGCATGAAGGTAAAAGCCTGATGCTAAAACTGTCGCGCAAGACTCTCTTGGCCCTGGAAGCGGTGATCGACATCGCCTTCAATGCGCGGCCCGAGCCGGTCCAGGCCAAGGAGATCACCGCCCGCCAAGGGGTACCGCAGCGCTATCTGGAACAGGTGATGCAGCAGCTGGTGCGGGCCGGCATCCTCAAGGGTGTGCGGGGCCCGCGCGGCGGCTACCGGCTGGCGCGGGAGCGGCGGCGCATTTCGGTGGGCGATGTGGTGCGGGTGGCCGAATCGATCGAGGATGACGAGGAAAAGCTTACCCCCCGCTCCGATCTGGGCCAGCGCCTTGTCGCGCCTTTCGTCGTCACCCTGCAGGACGAATTGATGGCCAGACTGGACTCCGTTTCGATCGAGGATCTCTGCCAGCGCGCCCGTCATGCCGGTGTCGAAGCCGGGGCGGAGAATAGCGCCGATTTCACCATTTAGTGGAGCTTGAGACTCATGGAACAGGGCAAAGCCGGACGCGGGCGCATTTATGACTCCATCACCCAGACCATCGGCGACACGCCCCTGGTCCGCCTGCACCGCATGCCCAAGGCGGCCGGGGCCAAGGCCGACATCCTGCTCAAGCTGGAATTCTTCAATCCGCTTTCGTCGGTGAAAGACCGCATCGGCGTCCATATGATCGAGGCGATGGAACAGCAGGGCATCATCTCCCCCGGCAAGACCGTGTTGATCGAGCCGACCAGCGGCAACACCGGAATCGCGCTGGCCTTTGTCGCCGCCGCCAAGGGTTACAAACTGATCCTGGTGATGCCGGAATCCATGTCCTTGGAACGGCGCAAGATGCTGATGATCCTAGGGGCGCAGATCGAGCTGACCGAAGCCGCTAAGGGCATGAAGGGCGCCATTGCCCGCGCCCATGAACTGGTGGCCACCCATCCCGGCGCGGTGATCCCGCAGCAGTTCGAGAATCCCGCCAATCCGGAAATCCATCGCCAGACCACGGCGGAGGAAATCTGGAACGACACCAATGGCAAGGTCGATATCGTGATTTCGGGCGTGGGCACCGGCGGCACCATCACCGGCGTGGGCCAGGTGCTGAAGGCCAAAAAACCGTCGGTCCAGATGATCGCGCTGGAGCCGGAAGATTCTCCCGTCCTGTCGGGTGGCGCGCCGGGCCCGCACAAAATTCAGGGCATCGGCGCGGGCTTCGTGCCCGCCATCCTGGACCGTAAGGTGATCGATGAAGTGATCACAATTTCCAACGAAACCGCGCTGGAAACCGCCCGCCGCACGGCGCGGGAGGAAGGCATTCCGGTGGGAATCTCATCCGGCGCGGCCATCGCCGCCGCGTTGGAAGTGGGGGCGCGGCCGGACAATGCCGGCAAGACCATCGTCGCCGTCATCCCGTCTTTCGCGGAGCGCTATCTTTCGACGGCGCTGTTTGAGGGGTTATGAGCGGTCTGTCATTTTGCTCCGCAAAATGACAGACGAAATGGTCCAGTGGAGTGAGGCACGACCGGCTTGCCGGTCAAATCGGTCCGGTGGACCGATTTGAGTGCCGAACGCCCGAGTGTAAGCGAGGGCTCGAGCGAATAACGCCGCGAGCTTGGGCGAGCGGCGGGTGTTGAAGATGAAGTTCAGAAATCTAATCTGACTCCACGTCTTCCAAATATGCCTGGAGCCTGTTGTGATCAAATTTACCCGAACTTGTCATCCCGGAAGCCGCATAGCGGCTATCCGGGATCCATCATGCCGTCTGCAAGATGGATCCGTCCGCACGCTGGCGCTACGGACCGGCGCGATGCTGGCGCATCGCTTGGCCGGGATGACAAGCTGAGTTTGATTCAGGCAGAAAACAATTTTCTCTAGAGTAACGGAATGAAAATTCTCATCACCGGCGGCGCTGGCGAAGTTGGAATCGCGCTCTCGAAGCGGCTGGTTTCGTCGGGTCACGGTGTCGTTGTCTATGATCTCAAAAAAGAAAGACTCCCGGCCGGTGTCCAGTTTGTTGAAGGCGATATAAGAGACTTCCAGCGAATAGCCGCAGCAGCCGAAGGTTGCGACGGCGGCATCCATTTGGCCGCCTTGGCTGGCGCATCCGCTCCAGAGGAGATGGTGTCCGTAAACGTGCTGGGCGCGTTCGGCTTCTTGTTGGCTGCGCGCAGGGCTTGCTTCAGAAATACGGTCGTCGCCAGTTCGGCACCTGTCCATCTCGCCCCCAGCGCGTTGGACAACGACCAGTTACTCAGAACATCTGGAGGCGATGACCATGTCTACGACCTGACCAAGGCGCTTCAGGAGGTGATTGCCCGTGACTTCCACGCGCACGGCCTGCCGACCCTCTGCCTTCGGTTTGGCCACATTGTCCTGGGTGAAGAAGAATCGAATCTACAACGCTCTATGTCCCTAAGGGATGAAAAATATTGCCGTGGCGGGTGGGTCGCCCTGGAAGACGTTACAAATGCCTGCGCCGCTGCCCTAGAAACACCACTGACCGTTCCTAGGTTCGAAATCCTGAACATCGTTGGAGCACGGAGCGCCCGTGACAGATTCCTTGTTGCGGCTGCGGAAAAACGCCTTGGCGTGAACCTGCGGTACGACTTCGCCGCATATGAGTGAACGCCATCTGGCCGGCGCTGTTTGAAGGACTCTGAGCTCTCATGCTTCGACAAGCTCAGCATGAGGAGGTTTAAAGATCCTCACCCTGAGCGTGTCGAAGGGTGAGTTCAGTCCAGCGCGGCTAACAAATCCGGCCGGTCGGTGCAGATAGCATCCAGGTCCATCAACCAGCGCATGTCGGCCTGGCTGTTGACCGTCCAAGCGCCGACCTTCAGGCCGCGCTGACGCGCATAGGCGATATTCTCCGGTGTGGCATCGGGGAAATTGGGAAACCAGCCCTGCCCGCCGGCCTGTGCCACGGCATCGATCACAGACCGCGCATCGCCAGACAGCCTGTCAGTGGTGAACCAACATTGCCCGCCAAGCCGGTGAATCCGCGCCAGGGCCCGCCAGTCAAAGCCGATATAGATTGCCTGGTCACCGGTCACCTTGAACGCAGCATCCGCCAGCGCCACCGGATCGGCGCTGTCCTCGCTCATGTCGCATTTCAATTCGACGAACAACATAAAGCGCCGTGAAGCCGCCAGCGCGGCCACATCTTCCAAGGTCGGCACGGGGGCGTTCGCCGGCTGCAACAAAGGATGGGCTCGCGCATAGCTGCTCCCCGGCTGTGCCGTACCGACATCGAACTGCCGCAACGCTTCCAGCGGCAGATCCTTGATCCTTGGTCCGGGTTCCGTCAGCCAAACGCCATTCTTGCGCGCCAATCCCGCCTTCAGCCGGAAATCATGATGCACCACCACGATGCCGTCGCTTGTCAGTTGCACATCCAGTTCCGCGCCGTCACAGCCGCGCGCCATCGCGTCCTCGAAGGCGGTAAGCGTATTCTCGGGGCTCAGGGCCGCGCCGCCGCGATGGGCGATGTTCCAGGGCTGCATGGCTATTTATAGCGCGGGCAGGCGCGCCCGTCGCGCTCCCATGCTAAGCACCCGCACCATGACGGACGCGACGTCAAATCCCGGACCGCTGATCCCCGCAGGCCGCCATCATGCCTGGTTGCTTGAGGGGCGCGAGCTGCTGCGCTTGGGCATCCCGCTGGCGGCCACCCAACTGGCGCAGATGATCATCCTGGCCACCGACACGGTGATGCTGGGCCATTACAGCAAGGAAGCCTTGGCCGCCGGCGCGCTGGGCAACACCGTCTATTTTCTGATCTGGCTGCTGGGCAGCGGCATGCCCATGGCGGTGTCGCCGGTGATCGCCCATGTCCAGGGCCGCCACAGCGACAGCGTGAAAGCGCGCGACCGGCATGAGGTCCGGATCGCCGTGCGCATGGGGCTATGGTCGGTGGGGTTGGTGTCGTTGCCGCTGCTGGCGGTGTTGATCTTCACCCGTCCCATCCTGCTGGCCTTCGGTCAACAGCCGGACCTGGCGGCAGGCGCCGCGCAATTCATGGCCGGCCTGGCCTGGGGCCTGCCCTTCGCCCTGGCCTTCCAGGTGCTGCGCAGCTTTTCCACGGCTTTGTCGCGCGCCACTCCGCCGCTGGCGGTGATGGCGCTGGCCATTCTGTGGAATGCGGCTTTCGACTATGCCCTGATCTTCGGCCATTTCGGCCTTCCGCGCCTGGGCCTATTTGGGGCAGGACTGGCCAGCGCCAGCTCCAACATTTTCAGCTTTGCCGCGATGCTGGCGATCTGCTTGGCCCTGCCCGCGCTGAAGCGCTATCGCATCCTGCATCGCTTCGCGCATCCCAAATGGAAAAGTTTCGCCGAACTGTTCCGCCTGGGGCTGCCCATCGGCATTACCATGGTGTTCGAGGTGGCGCTGTTCAATGGCGCCGCGCTGGTGATGGGCACATTCGGACTGGCATCGCTGGCGGCGCATCAGATCGCCATCACCATTCCCTCCCTCACCTTCATGATTCCGCTGGGCATCGGCCTGGCGGCGACGGTGCGGGTGGGACTTGCGGCGGGTGCGGGCGATCAACGGGCGGCGCGGCGGGCCGGCTTCACCGCCATCGGCATGGGTGCGGCCTTCATGTGCCTCACCGCGCTGGTGTTGCTACTTTGGCCCCGGCCGATCGCCACGCTGTGGCTGCCCGATATCCCTTCCAATGCCGATGTGTTGCTGCTGGCGGTGAGTTTTCTGCATGTCGCCGCCGCGTTCCAGTTGGTCGATGGCATCCAGGTCACCGCCTCCATGAGCTTGCGCGGCTTGAAAGACGCGCATGGCCCGATGTGGCTGGCAGGCGCGTCCTATTGGCTGGCCGGCGCGCCGATGGGGCTGGTGCTGGCTTACTGGTTCCACATGCGGGGCTTCGGCATCTGGCTGGGATTGGCGTTTGGCCTGTTGGTGGCGGCGGTATCGCTCACGGCGCGTTTCGCGTTGCTTTCAAAAAAACCGCTGTAGCGCGAAAACCAAAGCCAAGGCGATCACCGCCAGCACCGCTATCAAGGCGACCCGTGTCGGACGCGAACGCCGTTCCTGTTCCGCCGCGATCTGGATCGCGGTATCGGGATGCAGCCGCACCCCGCCTTCCGCCACCATCTGGGACAGTTCTTCCGCATTCTTGACCAGTTGCGGCAGATCCTGGGCCAATTTGCCCAAGGCACCCAGGGTTTCGCTGGCGCGGGTGAAGGCGGCTTCCGGGCCGATATTCTCGCTCACCCATTTTTCCGCCACCGGCCGCGCCGCCTGCCAGATGTCGAAATCCGGATCCAGCCCCCGGCACACCCCTTCCACCACCACCATGGTTTTTTGCAGCAAGACCAGTTGCGGCTGGGCCTGCATGTCGAAACGCCGGGTGGTTTCGAACAATTGCCCCAGCAGGCGGGCGATGGAGACATCCCGCGCACTGCGCCCGAAAATCGGCTCGCCAATGGCGCGCAAGGCTTGCGCAAAAGTCTCCAGCGAATGCTGCGGCGGCACGAAGGCAAGTTCGAAATGCAGTTCCGCCACTTTGCGATAATCGCGCTGCAGAAATCCCGCAAGGGTCCCGGCCATGAAGCGGCGCATGCTCGCATCCAGCCGCCCCATGATACCGAAATCCACCGCCGCCAGCCGCCCTTGCGCATCGATGAACAGGTTTCCGGGATGCATGTCGGCATGGAAGAAACCGTCGCGCAGCGCCTGGGTGAGGAAACTGCGCATCACCAGCACCGCCACCTGCTTGGGATCGCGGCCGGCAGCCGCGATCGCCGCGGTGTCGCGCACCGACACGCCGTCGATCCATTCGCTGGTCAGCACGCTGGCGGCGGTGCGGGTCCAATCGATATGCGGCACGCGGAATTCCGCTTCCCCGCGCGTACGCTCATAAAGTTCGCCGGCGGCAGCGGCTTCCATGCGCAGATCCAGCTCCAGCGCCACCGACTCCGCCAGGGTTGCCACCACCGCGCTAAAGCGCAGCCTGCGCGCCTCGGCGGAAAAGCGTTCGGCGAGGCCGGCAAAAAAGGCCAGCGCTTCCAGGTCGCGGGCGAATTGCTCGCGCACCTTGGGGCGCAAAACCTTCACCGCGACCCGGACCGGCGGGCTATCGCTGGTCTGGGCGCGATGCACCTGGGCGATGGAGGCCGCCGCCAAGGCGCCGCCGAAGCTGGAAAAAAGCGCCTCCACCGGCTTGCCGAAGGCGCGGGTGATCTCGGCACGCGCCTCGATGTCCGAAAAAGGCGGCAGCCGGTCCTGAAGATGTTCCAGCGCCCCGGCGATCTCGGCCCCGACAATGTCGGGCCTTGTCGCCAGCATCTGGCCCAGCTTGATGTAGGCCGGGCCCAACCGCTCCAGCGCCCGGCTCAGCCGCGCACCGGCATCGGGCTTTTTGGCCCGCAGAGCGTGCGCCGGCCCGGCCAGCAGCCAGGCGGCATTCAAGAGACGCAAGAAACTGGAGGCGGCGCTCATCTACAGGCGCCAGGCCGAATGCATGGCGGCGATACCACCCGACAGATTTCTCACTTTGACCTGCTCCAGGCCGGCCTCGGCGATCATCTGGGCGAATTTGGCCTGGGGCGGGAAACGGCGGATGCTTTCGGCGAGATAGCGATAAGATTCTTCATCCTGCGCCACCACGCCGCCGATCTTGGGCAACAGCTTGAAAGAATAAGCATCGTATAAAGTATCCAGCCCCGGCACTTCGAGCTTGGAAAATTCCAGGCAGAGAAAACGTCCGCCCGGCTTTAAGACACGGCGCGCCTCGGCCAAGGCTTGATCGATATGGGTGACGTTGCGGATGCCGAAAGCGATGGTATAGGCATCGAAACTCGCATCGGGAAAAGGCAGGCTTTGCGCGTTGCCGCAGACCCATGCGATGGCCGTCTCTTTTTTCTCTTCGGCGCGGCGCACGCCCTCGCCCAGCATCTGGGCATTGATATCGCAGACGGTAACCGCGGCATCTCCTCCACGGCTGCGCGCCATTAGGGCAATACGGAAAGCGATGTCGCCGGTGCCGCCCGCCACGTCCAGGCTCTTCCAGCCAGGCTGCGGGTTCAGCCATTCCACCATTGCGTCCTTCCAGATGCGATGCACGCCGGCGCTCATCAGGTCGTTCATCAGGTCGTAGCGCGCCGCCACCGAGGAGAAGACCTGTTTGACCAGGCCCTCTTTCTCCTCCTCCGGCACCTCGCGAAATCCGAAACTGGCGGTTTTCTCCGTCATGGCCGGAACATAGCCGTCCTGCCGGGCATAGGCTACAACCGCCCTCCCGCGACTCTTTGCAAGGCGCCATGCCCGAACTTCCCGAAGTCGAAACCGTGCGCCTGGGGCTTCAGCCTGTCCTGGAAGGCTTTTGCCTGACCGAAGTGGTGACGCGGCGCGGCGATCTGCGCCTGCCCTTCCCGGCGGACTTTGTGGGCCGCACCAAAGGCCGCAAGGTCACGGCGCTGCGGCGACGGGCCAAATATATCCTGGCCGATCTCGATAGCGGCGAGAGTCTGGTGATCCATCTAGGGATGTCCGGCCGCATGAGCGTCTATACCCAAGGCAAACAGCGCCGCATCGGCCGCTATGTCTATGACAAGGCGCCCGAAGGCGCCGGCAGCGGCAAGCATGATCATGTGGTGTTTGAGACCGACGCGCCCGCCCGCATCGTCTTCAACGATCATCGCCGCTTTGGGCTGATTACCCTGGTGAATACCGAAAGGCTGGAAGAAGACAAGCTGTTCAAAGATATCGGCATTGAGCCTTTGTCGCCGGCTTTCAACACTGCCTATCTGGCCAAGGCGCTGGACGGAAAGAAAACCCCGATAAAATCGGCGCTGCTGGACCAGCGGCTGATTGCCGGCCTGGGCAATATCTATGTCTGCGAGGCCCTGTTCCGCGCCGGTATTTCGCCCAAACGGCTGGCGGGCGCCATCAAGAAGGACCGCTTGCCGCCGCTGACGGCGGCGATCAGACGCGTGCTCAAGGACGCCATCGCCGCCGGCGGCTCGACCCTGCGCGATCACGCCCAGGCCACCGGCGATCCTGGCAATTTCCAGCACCATTTCCTGGTCTATGGCCGCGAGGGCAAGCCCTGTAAGCTTCCGGCTTCAAGTAGCGAAGCGATAGGCCATAAAAAAGCCTGTAAGGGCACCGTCAAACGCATTGTCCAAGCGGGCCGTTCCACTTTCTATTGTCCCAAATGCCAAACGTGAGACGCTTATGAATATCAAGACAGAAGTGAACGGATCGGTCGGCATTGCCACTCTGAACCGTCCCGATGCGCTCAACGCGTTGAACACCGCCCTGCTCAACGAGTTGGCGGATGCGTTGGAAGCCTGGGATCGCGGCCATCAAAACGTGCGCTGCATGATCGTCACCGGCTCCGAGCGCGCCTTCGCCGCAGGCGCCGACATCAAGGAAATGCAGCCCAAGACCTATTCCCAGATGTACCGGGAAAATCTGTTCGGCGAGCAGTTCGACCGCATCGCCCGCATCAAAAAGCCCATCATCGCGGCGGTCGCCGGCCATGCCTTGGGCGGAGGATGCGAACTGGCCTTGGCCTGCGATTTCATCATTGCCGCCGACACCGCAAAGTTCGGGCAACCGGAAATCACCTTAGGGATCATGCCGGGGCTGGGCGGAAGCCAGCGCCTGACCCGCCTTATCGGCAAGTCCAAGGCCATGGATCTCTGCCTTACCGGGCGCATCATGGATGCTGCCGAAGCGGAGGCCAGCGGCCTGGCGGCGCGCGTGGTGCCGGCGGACATGCTGATGTCGGAAGCCCTGAAGGCCGCCCAGAAGATCGCCGCCCAATCCTCGCCCGCCGCCCAGATGGTTAAGGAAGCGGTCAACCGGGCGCTGGAAACCAGCCTGGCCGAGGGCCTGCATTTCGAGCGCCGCCTGTTCCACGCCATGTTCGCGCTCCACGACCAGAAAGAGGGCATGGCGGCCTTTGCCGAGAAGCGCAAACCGGGCTTCAAGGACGAGTGAGCCGGAAATAGCAATCGCCGACCCGCGATAGCAGCCTATTGTTGACCCGGGCCCCATCCGGGGCTATACGCGCCCCTCTTTTCGGCAGAATCCAAGGACTTCCCATGCCCAATATCGCCTCCGCCAAGAAGCGCGTCCGTACCACCACCAAGCGCACCGCCATCAATACGGCGCGTAAAACCCGGGTACGCGGCTTTATCCGCAAGGTCGAGGAAGCTATCGCCTCCGGCGACAAAAAGGCCGCTTTGGCCGCTTTGAAGGCCGCCGAGCCGGAAATCATGCGCGGCGTCTCCAAAGGCGTGCTGCACAAGAACACCGGCTCGCGGAAAGTGTCGCGCCTGACCAAGCGGGTCGCAAAACTGTCGAAATAGCGAAAAGGCTGGAATCCTTCGGATTTCAAGTCCAGATTAAGGCTCGGGGGTAAAATCCGGGCCTTTTTATTTGTCCGTGTGCTGATGTTCGCAAGAAAGCCATATTTCGCACCTGCAACACGGATCAATTGCCGGCTAAGTGACTGATTCAAAAAAGCTTGGCGGAAAACTGGCATTTTCCGTATACGTCACAACCATTTAGCCCGTTTCACAAAAGCGAAAAATTTTTCGAATCAGTGGCTTTGTTCGCAGTTTATTCCCTTGTGGGCCTGCGCGGCTTAGACGTATCTTAACCAACGGATGGGGCGAGCGCCGAGCATGCTGAAGAATAGATCAAGTAAATATAAAACATTCAGCAAGTATCGGCTGGACTTTGGGCGCATCCGAAAGCCTATAAGTCTCTAAAATCTTCAAATTTTGATGTGCTTTGCTGGGCGAGTATCCCGGCAGACCTTTAATTGTCTCCAAGGCGTAGCAATGAGCCCTTCTTCTTCTCTCGAATACGCCGGTGAAGTCAGCGCGGCACTGGCCTGGCAACAGCTCAAGGCTGACCCCAAGGCCCAGCTGCTGGACGTGCGCACCATGGCGGAATGGAACTTTGTTGGGCTTGCCGACCTCTCCTCCCTGGGCCGCCAGGTCCATTGCATCGAATGGCAGGGGTTTCCCACCGGGGCGCGCAATCCCGCTTTTGTCGCCGAAGCCATGAAGGCCTTGAGCGACATGGACGCGCCCGTGTTGGTGATGTGCCGCTCCGGCGCGCGCAGCCGCGCGGCGGCCATCGCCCTCACCCAGGCCGGCTATCGCCAAGCGATCAATATCGCCGACGGCTTTGAAGGCGACATGGACGAAGACGGCCATCGCGGTAATCGCAATGGATGGAAGCAGGCGGATCTGCCCTGGCGCCAAGGTTGAACAAAGGTTTGAACAATGGGCTGAACGGAAGAGTTGCGTGAGGGACGGCTACGGACAGGAAAACCTGACGGGCGGCCGAAGACGGGCCAAAGAACCAATAAGCGGGATGGGTTTGACGATGGTGCAAGTAGGAAAATCAATACCGGACTGGCGTGCGGCTTGGGCTGCGGTGCGCGAGCGCATGCGCCGCGAATTGGGGGATCCGGTGTTCGACGCCTGGATCGGGCCGTTGAATCTGGAATCCTTCGACGCCGACGAGCTGAAGATCGGCGCCACCAAACCCTTTGTGCGCAATTGGGTGGCCAATCATTATGTCGGCCGCATCGAGAAAGCGTTCCTAGCCGAGGGCTTCGCGCCCGCCTCGCTGGCCATCGTGATCAGCGCTCCCGCCATCGGCGGCGCCATTCCGCGGGAGGCCCAGCATCAGGGCCTGGCCGAGACGCCGGCCAGCATCTCCTACATCTCGCCGCGCAGCGAAAGCCGCACCAATGAGGATGACAAGGGCTTGTGGACCCGGATGCTACATCCCCAGCAGACCTTCGACAGCTTCATTCCCGGCGCGGCCAACCAATTCGGCCATGGCGCGGCCAAGAGCTTTGCCGACGGCCAGCAGTCCGATATTCCGCTGCTCTATATCCATGGCGGTTTCGGCTATGGCAAAACCCATTTGCTGAATGCCGCCGCGCTGGAATTCCGCAAGCGCGGCAAGCGCACCTTGTTCCTGCGCGCCGAGGATTTCATGCGTCATTTCCTGGGCGCGCTCTATCGCAAGGACACACTGGCCTTCAAGGAAGAGCTGCGCACCGCCGAGGTGCTGATCATCGACGATCTGCAGCATATCTGCCGTTCCGCCGCCACGGCGTCGGAGTTTCTCTACACCGTCAACGCCTTCGCGGACCTGCGCCGCCGGGTGGTGATCGCCGCCGACCGCCCGCCACAGGCCCTGGAAGGCTTGGGCGCCGATGTGAAATCGCGCCTGGCCGGCGGGCTGTGCGTGGGGCTGGACAAGCCCGACCGCGACACAAGGTTTGCGATCCTGAAGTCGCGCGCCGCCGAATTTTCCCGCCACAAGCCCGATGTGGTGTTGCCGGAAAGCGTGCTGGACCGCATCGCCGACATCGAGGACGCTTCTCCCCGCGAACTGATCGGGGTCTTCACCAAGCTCGCCACCTATGCCGACCTCACCAAGAAGCCGGTGACCCTGGAAGTGGCGGAGGAAGCGGTGGGCCTGCGCGCCGGACCCGGCGCCAAGACCTCGATCGAGGACATCCAGAAGAAGACGGCGGAATTCTACAAGCTGGATGTCAAGGACTTCCATTCGCCCCAGCGGGCCCGCCGGGTCGCCCGGCCGCGTCAGGTGGCGATGTATCTGTCGCGCAAGCTGACCACTCGTTCCCTGCCCGAAATCGGGCGGCGCTTCGGGGGCCGCGATCATACCACGGTGCTGCATGCCTGCCGCCGCATCGAAGCCTTGATCGTGGAGGATGCCATGTTCCGCCAGGAGGTGGATTTCCTCTCTCAGATGCTTCAGCGCAGGCCGGAAATCTGACCGGTCTTTGGGCAGCAAAAAAGCCAGCCTTTTCAGGGGCCAAAACACGCGAAAACCTGCGGTTTTTCGCGTGTTTTTTTTGGCCTGAACCCTAGTTTTCTGCTAGGGTTCGAGCCTTGAGTCTTGGGGTCCTATGGGGCTCTCCCAAACACAAGAAAAATGGGCATTTTCGGGCCGCCTCCGGCGCCGGAAAGCGGATCAGCCAACCGGGCGGTGGAACAATGAAGATCAACGTCGAGCGCGGCGCATTCTTGAAGGCGCTGAACCATGTGCAAAGCGTGGTGGAGCGCCGCAACACCATCCCGATCCTGTCCAATGTGCTGATCGAGGCCGCCAAGGGCGAGCTCAAGCTCACCGCCACCGACCTGGATATCGAGATCGTGGAAGCCCTGCCCGCCGATGTGCTGCGCAACGGTTCGGCCACCGCTCCGGCCCATATGCTCTACGACATCGTCCGCAAGCTGCCGGAAGGCGCCCAGGTCCAGGCCGAGCTTCTCTCCAGCGAAGGCGGGCGGCTGGCGGTATCCGCCGGGACCTCGCGCTTTGAACTCTCCTGTCTACCGCGCGAGGATTTTCCCCAGATGGCGGCGGGGGCTCTGCCCCACAAGTTCCGCCTGGCGGCCGATGATCTCAAGCGCATCATCGCCAAGACGCGCTTTGCCATTTCGACGGAAGAGACCCGCTATTATCTCAACGGCATCTATGTCCATGCCGCCAAGGACGCCAAGCCCAAGGTCATGCGCGCCGTGGCCACCGACGGCCATCGCCTGGCCCGCTATGAGTTGGAGTTGCCCGACGGGGCCGGCGACATGCCCGGCGTGATCATCCCGCGCAAGACGGTGAACGAGTTGATGAAGCTGCTGGACGATGCCGACGGCGCCATCGATGTGTCGCTGTCCGACACCAAGATCCAGTTCGGCTTCAATGGCGTGGAACTGACCTCCAAGCTGATCGACGGCAATTTCCCGCCCTATGAGCGGGTCATCCCTTCGGGCAACGACAAGTCGCTGGCGCTGGAAGCCAAGGAATTCGCGCAAAGCGTGGACCGCGTTTCCACCATCAGCGCCGACAAGACCCGCGCCGTGAAGCTCAATCTCAGCAAGGACAAAGTGACCTTGTCGGTGGTCAATCCCGAAAGCGGCACCGCCACCGAGGATGTGGGGGCGACCTATAGCGCGGGCGCGCTGGAGATCGGGTTTAACGCCCGCTACCTGCTGGACATCACCAGCCAGATCGAGGGCAAGGAAGTGCGCTTCCTGCTGTCGGATGCCGGTTCGCCGGCGATCATTGAAGATGCGGAGGACGCGCGCACGCTGTATGTCCTCATGCCTTTAAGGGTCTGATTTGACCGTTGCGTTGGACATGCATGCCGGCAGGGCGGAGCGTTCCCGCCTGGCGGTGACGCGCCTGAAGCTGACCAATTTCCGCTCCTATGGCTTTGGCGAGATCGCCGTCAGCGGCACTTCGGTGGTGCTGGCGGGCCCCAATGGCGCGGGCAAAACCAATGTGCTGGACGCGATTTCGCTGCTGTCGCCGGGGCGCGGCCTGCGCGGCGCCAAGCTGGCGGAACACACCCGCAAAGGACCTGTTGCGGCGGAGGAAACGCTGTGGGCGGTGGCGGCCACGGTGACACGGGGCGAGACCGAATATGAAATCGGCACCGGGCTGACCCAAGCTTCGGCTTCGCGACAAGTCCGCTTGAACGGCGCGGCAGCGCAAAGCTCCGCCGATCTGGGCGATATTGTGCAGCTGATCTGGCTGACCCCGGCCATGGACCGGCTGTTCATCGAAAGCGCCGGTGGACGGCGCCGCTTTCTCGACCGGCTGGTGCTGGGCTTTGACGCAGGCCATGCCCGCGCGGCCACCCGCTACGAGACCGCGATGCGCGAACGCGCCCGGCTGCTCAAATACGGCCCGCGCGATCCCGCCTGGCTGGACGGGCTGGAACATGAAATGGCGGAGGCCGGAATCCAGATGGCCCAAGCCCGCGCCGCCACGGTGGAAAAATTGTCCGGCGCCCTAGCGGAACGTGAAGGTGGGGTCTTCCCCGCCGCCGCGCTGGGTTTGAGCGACGAACTTCATCTTTCCGGCGCCGACGCGCTGCGCGCGGTGTTTGCCGCCAGCCGCCTGCGCGATGCCGAGGCCGGGCGCACTTTGTCAGGGCCACACACCACCGATCTTCATGTCCGCCACACCAAGAAGCGCGCCGACGCCCGCGACTGTTCGACCGGCGAGCAAAAGGCGCTGCTGATCTCCATCATGCTGGCGGACGCACGCGAATTGTCGCGGGCGCGCGACGGCCTGGCCCCCATTCTGCTGTTGGATGAAATCGCCGCCCATCTCGACAGCCTGCGCCGCGCAGCTCTGTTCGAGGAAATTCACAGCCTGTCCGCCCAAGCCTGGATGACCGGCACCGACCTGTCTTTGTTCGACGGCGCTAAGTGCGAAATCTTTGAGGTGCGTGAGGGCATCTTCCATCCGCAAGGTGAGCGCACATGATCACCTGGCACAGCTACCTGATCTACTTCACGCTCTACGCGATAGCGGTGGCGATCCCCGGTCCCGGCATTCTGGCCATCGTGGCTCGCGCGCTGGGCAGCGGGTTCCGCACCACCATTCCCGCCGTGCTGGGAAACACGCTGGGCGATCTGATCCTAATGTCGCTTTCGGCTTTTGGGCTTGCGGTGGTGGCGCACGAAATGGGCAGCCTGTTCCTGGTTGTGAAACTGGCGGGCGCCGCCTATCTCGTCTGGCTTGGATACAAATACTGGACGACGCCGGTCGAGGATTTGAAGGTTGCTCCGTCCAGAGCCCATCAAGGCTTCATCGCGCAACTGATGTTGACCTTGGGCAATCCCAAGGGCCTGGTTTTCTTCCTTGCCCTCATGCCCAGCGTGATCGATCTGAACCGGCTGAACGCCGTGGGATACGCGCAATTGTGCACCGTCACACTGATCCTCATTCCTTCCATTGAACTTGCCTATGCGGCTCTTGCGTCGCAGGTCCGTACATTTCTTGCAGGGGTAACAGCCCGCAGGCGTCTGAACAAAGGCGCCGCGGCAGTCATGATAGGCGCCGGTGTCGGCGTAGCGGTGAGTTAAATGTCAGAACCCAATATGAACGCTTACGACGCCGACAGCATCAAGGTGCTGAAGGGTTTGGATGCGGTGCGCAAGCGGCCCGGCATGTATATCGGCGACACCGATGACGGCTCGGGCCTGCATCACATGGTGTACGAGGTTGTCGACAATGCCGTGGACGAGGCGCTGGCCGGTCATGCCAACCGCATCGATGTGGTGTTGAACCCCGACGGCTCCTGCACCGTGCGCGACAATGGCCGCGGCATTCCCACCGATATCCACAAGGATGAAGGCGTCTCGGCGGCGGAAGTCATCATGACCCAGCTGCATGCCGGCGGTAAGTTCGACGAGAACGCCTATAAGGTCTCGGGCGGATTGCACGGCGTCGGCGTGTCGGTGGTCAATGCGCTTTCCGAATTCCTCGATCTGCGCATCTGGCGGGGCGGCAAAGAACATTACATGCAGTTCCGCCATGGCGATCCCGTGGCGCCGCTTAAGGTCGTCGGTGACGGCCCCCTAGAAAATGGCAGGGCCAAGAAGGGCACCGAAGTCACCTTCCTGCCCTCCCCCGCCACCTTCACCAAGACCGAGTTCGACTATGCCACCCTGGAACACCGGCTGCGCGAACTGGCCTTCCTGAATTCCGGCGTCTATGTCGCGCTGACCGACAAGCGCGGGGTCGAGGTCAAGGAAACCGTCCTGCATTATGAAGGCGGCTTGAAGGCATTCGTGGACTATCTCGACCGCGCCAAGCAGCCCTTGATCCCGGCCCCGGTGATGATCGTGGCGGAAAAAGACGGCGTCACGGTGGAGATCGCCCTGACCTGGAACGACAGCTATCACGAAAGCACGCTGGCCTTCACCAACAACATCCCCCAGCGCGACGGCGGCACCCATGTCGCCGGCTTCCGCGCCGGGCTGACGCGGGTGGTGACCAAATATGCCGAAGATATGCCCCAGGCCAAAAAGGACAAGGTGGCGCTGACCGGCGACGATTGCCGCGAAGGCCTGACCTGCGTCCTGTCGGTCAAGGTGCCCGATCCCAAATTCTCGTCCCAGACCAAGGACAAGCTGGTCTCGTCGGAAGTGCGCCCCATTGTGGAAGGTGCCTTGATCGATCAATTGGGCGCCTGGTTCGAACAGCATCCCGCCGAAGCCAAGACCGTGGTCGGCAAGGTGGTGGAGGCCGCCGCCGCCCGCGAAGCCGCCCGCAAGGCCCGCGAACTCACCCGCCGCAAAGGCGCGCTGGACGGCGCCTCCCTGCCCGGCAAACTGGCCGATTGCCAGGAACGCGATCCCGCCAAATGCGAAATCTTCATCGTCGAGGGCGACTCGGCGGGTGGCAGCGCCAAGCAGGGCCGCAACCGCGCCAATCAGGCGGTACTGCCGTTGCGCGGCAAGATCCTGAATATCGAGCGCGCCCGCTTCGACAAAATGCTGTCCAGCGAGGCCATCGTGAACCTGATCACCGCGCTGGGCACCGGCATCGGGCGCGAGGAATTCAACGCCGACAAGCTGCGCTATCACAAGATCATCATCATGACCGACGCCGATGTCGACGGCGCCCATATCCGCACCTTGCTGCTGACCTTCTTCTATCGCCAGATGCCGGAGCTGATCGAACGCGGCCATATCTTCATCGCCCAGCCGCCGCTTTACAAAGCCACCAGGGGCAAGTCGGAGCGCTATCTCAAAGACGAGCCCGAGCTTCAGGATCACCTGATCGCCGAGGGCGCCGCGGGTGCGACCCTCAACCTGCACAGCGGCGAGACCATAACGGCTGCGCATCTGGACGAGTTGATCGCCCATGCCCGCCAGGCGGTGGCGGCCTTGAACAACTTCCCCCGCCATTATCCCCGCTTTGTCCTGGAACAGGCGGCGATCTCCGGCGCGATGAACCCGGAAATCCTGTCCGATGCGGTCAAGGCAGCCGACGCCGCCAAATATATCGCCCAGCGCCTGGATACCTTGTCCGAGGAATATGAACGCGGCTGGCATGGCGAACCGACCAGCGATGGCGGCCTGAAATTCTGGCGCGACGTGCGCGGGGTGCGCGAGGCCGTGGCGATCGACGGCGCGGTAATCGCTAGCGCCGACGCCCGCCGGCTGGACAAAATGGCGGGAGAGCTCCAGACCACCTACCTCAAGGCCGGTACCCTGAGGCGCAAGGAGGAAACGCGGGAAATCCGCTCCCCGTCCGAGCTGCTGGAGGCGATCTTCGAATGGGGCCGCAAGGGCCTTGCCCTGCAGCGTTACAAGGGTCTGGGGGAGATGAACCCCGAGCAGCTGTGGGAGACCACCCTGGACGAAAACGCCCGCTCCCTGCTGGTGGTGAAGGTCCAGCATGCCGATGAGGCGGGCGAATTGTTCGCCAAGCTGATGGGCGATGTGGTTGAGCCCCGCCGGGAATTCATCCAGGACAATGCGCTTTATGCGGCTGTGGATATCTAAAAGTCTGCGGATTTTTCAGATGGTTATTGACATGTCTTCAAGGGTTACGCGAACCACGATGGCCCTGCTGACAGTGCCAACAGACCCATCAATTTTGGCCAAAGGCGAGCCGATCTGCCTCGACCGACCGGACCCCGAGGACCTGCCCCGCCCATGCTGAAGCGTGTCCGCTTCCTGGTCCTCCTGCTCGCTGGTCTCGTCGTGCTTGGGTCGTTGGGGATCACGCTGGCCGGTCTCCACGACGATATTGAGCCCAGCGATCTGGGAGTTGTTCTGGGTTCTCAAGTGTTGCCGGATGGCCAGCCATCCGCGCGGCTCCGGGCACGGCTGGATGAAGCCGTGGTCTTGTACCGCCAGGGGGCGTGCGCCCGCATTCTGGTCAGCGGCGGCACCGGCAAGGAAGGCTTCAGCGAGGCACAGGTCATGGCCCGCTACCTCGCCACACAAGGCAAAATTCCCCGCCAAGCCATCCTGCTGGACGAACATGGCGACACAACCGAAGCCACGGCGTTGAACACCGCGCAAATCATGCGCGATCACAAGTTGCAAAGCGCCCTGATCGTCACGCAGTATTACCACGTCCCCCGCACCCGCTTGGCGTTCAAGAAGGCCGGTGTGCCCTTCGTTCATAGCGCCCATGCCCGTTTTTTCAGCTTGAGGGACTTCTACGCCATTCCCCGCGAACTGATTGCGCTTCCGGTCTATGGGCTGCGGCAATTCCCCAAAGAAGCTTCGCATGGGTCCGGAGCAGACCTTCGCGGCGCGTAAATTTTTCGAATGTCAGCCGCGGGCCAACCGGTCGGCGACGATGCCCTGGACTTGCGGATTCGAGCAGATCGCCATATGCGCTCCCGATATTTCGACCACTTCGACCCTGTCCGAGACGACCGGAACGGACGCCCGCCAATCGATGATGCCGTCGTCCCGGCTGACAATCGCCGTCAGGGGAACCGGCGGCGGCTCGGAAATGGCGGCCAGGTTTTTCAACTCCTCGGCGTCCCAAAGCAGGGCCACCGCTTGGGCCAATGGCGCCAGCGGGGTGGTGATCGGCGGGTGAATGGGGCTGACCAGGGTGATCACCCGCGCGATCTGGCCGGGGCAGCATTTGGCGGCCTGGCGCGCGATGGTGCCGCCCAGACTGACACCCACAAGCGAAACCGGCCTGCCGGTCTTATCGACGAGATCGCGCACCTGGCGTTCGACCTCGCGCATGACATGGCGCATCGGCCCCAGATTGACGCCACCGGTCCAGGAATAGGGCAGGAAATTCTGACCGCTCAGGAATTCGCGCAGCCGTGCGGTCGACATGTCGGGCGCCAGAAAGCCGGGAATGACGATGACCGGCTGACCGTCACCGCGTGCCGCGTCTTCGGGAAAGGGTGGCGGCGACAAGGTGGCCTGGGCCAGCGCCGCCATTTCGCGCGCCAGAGACACCGCCGAGACCGGCGCATCACGGGATGGCCAAGTGGCGAATTCGCTCATGCTTTGGCGGCGCGTTCCCGCGCCAGAGCCAGCATCGGCTTGGAGATGTCGCCTCCGGTTACTTCAGCGCCGATCCCGGCAATCGCCAGGCTGGTGGCGCCGGTACCGCAGCCCACATCCAACACAGCCATGTCCGGCCCCGCCTGGGCGAAGGCCACGCTCGCATCGCCCATGGCGGCCATATTGGCGTCCATCCGGGCCTGCAGGATCGTCCAATTCTGTCCCACCTTTTCGTTCCAGAATTTGATCTGGTCTTCATTGGCGGTCATTCGATTCAATCTCAAATCTGGAAATCCATTTCGGCACCTCAAGGACGTTTTGATTACTTGCCGCGCTCCGCGACAGCCGCTTTGTATTGGGGAGACGCCAGCAGACGCGGCATATAGCGAATAGTGCGGCGGCTCTTGGCGCTGAATGTCACGCGATCATACCCTCCTCGTGCGCCACAACTTTCCTCGCGGCAAACACCATCCCTATCCAAAAAAGTGACTTTTCCATCGCCAAATCGCATACGCAATTCACACTGACGACCGTCGCCGGCAGGGTGCCGCCACACCAGCGCATCGCCTTCAACCTTTGCGATGACACGAAAAGAGCAAAAATGGCCGTTGTAAAACTCCAGATGCGAACGGACATAGGCTTCGTTCGACGAGAATTTCACCACTTCCAATATGTTCTCAGACGTAAACTTCGTGCCGTCTACCAGGCCATTGGTGAAACGATCTTTGTAGACGCCCGCAATGTCATCAACATTAATATTCGTCGCTGCCCATGCGGGCAATGACAACAATGCCAGGCCTGCGAACAGCCAGTTACGCATAACTCATCTCTTGGCCTTGCGCTTGCGCATCGCCAGGGTGCGCAGCCGCAAGGCATTGAGCTTGATGAAGCCCGCCGCGTCCTTCTGGTCATAAGCGCCCTGGTCGTCCTCGAAGGTCACCAATTTCTCACTGTAGAGCGAATAAGGCGAAGACCGCCCCACCACATCGGCATTGCCCTTATAAAGCTTGAGCCGCACCGTGCCGCTGACGAATTCCTGGCTCTTGTCGATCAGGGCCTGCAGCATCTCGCGCTCGGGCGAAAACCAGAAGCCGTTGTAAATCAGCGCCGCATAGCGGGGCATGATGTCATCCTTCAAATGCGCCGCGCCGCGATCAAGCGTGATGCTTTCGATGCCACGATGGGCCGCCAGCAGAATGGTGCCGCCGGGGGTCTCATAAACGCCGCGCGACTTCATGCCGACAAAGCGGTTTTCCACCAGATCCAGCCGGCCGATGCCATTGGCCTTGCCCAACGCGTTCAGCTTGGCCAGCAGGCTGGCGGGTGACAGCTTTTCGCCGTCGATGCTGACCGCATCGCCCTTTTCGAAACCAATTTCAACATATGTCGCTTTGTCGGGCGCGTCCTCGGGCGCGATGGTGCGCTGATAGACGATTGCATCAGCCTCTTGCGACGGGTCTTCCAGTACTTTGCCTTCGGATGAGGAGTGCAACAGATTGGCGTCCACCGAGAAGGGCGCTTCGCCGCGCTTGTCCTTGGCGATCGGGATCTGGTTCTGTTCGGCGAACTCCAGCAGCTTGGTGCGGCTGGTGAGGTTCCATTCCCGCCAGGGCGCGATCACCTTGATGTCTGGCTTCAGCGCATAATAGCCCAGCTCGAACCGCACCTGGTCGTTGCCCTTGCCGGTCGCGCCATGACACACCGCGTCGGCGCCGACCTGCTCCGCGATCTCGATCTGCTTCTTCGCGATCAGCGGCCGCGCGATCGAGGTGCCGAGCAGATACTGGCCCTCATAGAGGGTGTTGGCGCGGAACATCGGGAACACGAAATCGCGCACGAACTCCTCGCGCAGGTCCTCGATGAAGATGTTCTGCGGCTTGATGCCGAGGAGGAGCGCCTTCTTACGCGCCGGCTCGAGCTCCTCGCCCTGGCCGAGGTCGGCCGTGAAGGTGACCACCTCGCAGCCATAGGTCTCCTGCAGCCACTTCAGGATGATGGAGGTGTCGAGCCCGCCCGAATAGGCGAGCACCACCTTCTTCACATCGGATTTGGGCATGGAACGTCCGTCGCGAGGACAAATGGTCGCGCGGGACTATAGGCACAATGGATGCGCTTGCAACCGGCGAACCAAGCGCGGGAACTGCGGCGCTCGAGCACCGTCCGAT
>DATFEF010000018.1:0-15080 GCA_035251465.1 Rhizomicrobium sp.
GCCGCGCGGCACGCAACTGGCCTGATGCCCCGCTATCGCCTGACCCTGGAATATGACGGCGGGCCTTTTGTCGGCTGGCAGCGCCAGGACAATGGTCCTTCGATCCAGGGCGCGTTGGAAGATGCGATTGAAAAGCTCTCCGGCGAGCGCGTGACAGTGACGGGCGCGGGCCGCACCGATGCCGGGGTGCACGCCCTGGGACAGGTGGCGCATTTCGATCTGGTCAAGGAATTTGAGCCCGGCAAGGTGCGCGATGCATTGAATCATTATCTGCGGCCTGATCCGGTCGCGGTGCTGGAGGCCGAGGCCGTGGATGACGAATTCCATGCCCGCTTCTCTGCCACGGCGCGGCATTATCTGTTCCGTATCTTGAACCGCCGCAGCCCGCCGGCCTTGGAAGAGGGCCGCGTCTGGCATGTCAGCCCGAAGCTGGATGCCGAGGCGATGCATGCGGCGGCGCAGTTTCTGGTCGGCCAACACGACTTCACCACCTTCCGGGCCGCCGAATGCCAGGCCCAGTCTCCGGTCAAGACTCTCGACAGACTGGATGTCAGCCGCCGCGCCGATGAAATCCATATCGAGGCGTCGGCGCGTTCTTTCCTGCATCACCAGATCCGCTCCTTTGCGGGAACGCTGAAACTGGTGGGCGAAGGCAAGTGGACAGTGCGCGATGTCGCCGACGCCCTAGCAGCCAGGGACCGCGCCCGTTGCGGCCCGGTCTCGCCGCCGGATGGGCTGTATTTGGTGCGGGTGGATTACTGAGGTTGGGTTTACCGCTTGGGGTGAGAAATTTTCTATACTCTACTCGCGGCCAGTCCTTATAGTAGCGTTAGACCGAGATGGAATAGGTGCGTGGGCAAAAGAGGAATTTCAGAAGGCATGGTGCACAAAGTGCCGGCGGATTTAAGGAAAGCCCTTACGGCCGACAAAGCAGCACTCGGAAAATGGGAAGATATTACGGCACTTGCTCGCAACGAGTGGATTTGCTGGATTGAGTCGGTCAAGACACCAGAGACAAGAAATCAACATATCAAGCGAACGGTTACAGAACTTAAAGAAGGAGTGCGCCGCCCTTGTTGCTGGATGGGGTGTGTTCACCGAAAGGATAAGCCATTAAGTCCTTCGCAAAAGTTCTTGCTCGGTAAATATTCTAAAAAGTGAAATGGAATAGCACTCGCGTGTGCAGCGAAGGAAACAACGCCCCTGTCACCGGAAAGCTCGAAGTTGGATTCCCGCTGTAGTTTATACTCCGGCCGCGCTTTGCGCGGACCGGGGTGCGGGCGTGACAATAAAGGGTGAGTTCAAAGATCGACCAGGGTCACCGCGCCCGGATCGATAGGTTCGCCTAAGAATATCTCGCCCAGATGGGCAAAGCGGCCCGGCGCATCGGTGGCCAGAAAACGCGGTGCTTGCGCGGGGCCGTCATGCAGCAGCGCTTTCTCCCGCAAGGTTTCCTCCACCGCCATGGCGGTGGTCTCGGCGCTGTCAATCAAGCTCACATCCGCGCCCGCGACCTTGGCGATGGTCTGTTTCAGAACCGGAAAATGGGTGCAGCCCAGAACCAACCCGCGCGGCCGGGGCATGGTGGCAAGCACGGGATCCAGATAGCGATGCGCCACCAGTTCGGTGATCGGGCCGTCGCGCAAGCCTTCTTCCGCCAGGGCCACGAACAGCGGACATGCCTGCTGTACCACCGGCATTTGCGGTGCCAACGTCTGAATGGCGCGGACATAGGCGCCGCCTTTGACCGTGCCTTCGGTGGCGATCACCGCGATGGGGCCTTCCGGCGCGGCCGCGATAGCGGCCTCGGCACCCGGCTCGATCACGCCGATAACGGGCAATGGCGCCAGAGTCTGCGACAGCGCCGGCAAGGCGGCGGCACTGGCGGTGTTGCAAGCCACCACCAACAGCTTGATGTCGTATTTCATCAGCGCGGCACTGGCCTGAACCGCATAGCGCGTCACCGTGTCGGCGCTTTTGGTGCCATAGGGCAGCCGCGCCGTGTCGCCCAGATAGACAAAACATTCCATGGGCAGACGCGCTTTCAGCGCCCGCATCACCGTCAAGCCGCCCATGCCGGAATCGAAAATGCCGATAGGCTTCAAAGCGGCGGTTTCGCAAAATAGGCCGCCAGCAGCGCGGCATAAATTTCGGTCAAAGCGGCGATCTCCGCCACCGGCACGCATTCGTCGGCCTTGTGCATGGTGGCGCCGGCCAATCCCAATTCCACCACCGGGCAGACATCCTTGATGAAGCGGGCGTCCGATGTGCCGCCGCTGGTGGAAAAGAACGGCACCTGGCCGGTGATGCCCGCCACCGTGTCGCTGATGAGTTGGGTGAACTTGCCCGGTGCGGTGAGGAAGGCGACGCCGCTGGTCAGGGAGGTGACGGCGATCTCGCAGCCGGCTTCCTCCGCAATGATTTGCGCTTTGTCCTTGACCCAATTGGTCAGGCTGTCGGGGGTGTGCTTGTCGTTGAAGCGGATATTGAAGGCCGCCCGCGCCTCACCCGGAATCACATTGGTGGCGTCATTGCCCACATCCACGCTGGTGAAAGCCAGGGTGGAAGGATCGAAATGATCGTTGCCCTTGTCCAGTTTGTGAGTCGCCAACTGGGTAATCAGTTCCGCCAAAGCAGGAATCGGATTTTTCGCCTTTTGCGGATAGCCGACATGGCCCTGCACGCCCTTGACCATCAGCTTGAAATTGATCGAACCGCGCCGCCCGATCTTCAAGGTATCGCCGGCCCGGCCCACCGAAGTGGGTTCGCCCACCACGCAATGGTCGATTTTTTCGCCGCGCTCCTTCAGCCATTCCAGCAGCTTGACGGTGCCGTTGACGGCGGCGCCTTCTTCATCGCCAGTGATTAACAGGCTGATCGAGCCTTTGAATTTTTCCGGTGGTTTTCCGGTCTGCGCCACCGCCGCGACAAAGGCCGCGATGGCCGACTTCATGTCGGCGGCGCCGCGTCCGTATAGCATGCCGTCCTTGACCTCGGCGGCAAAGGGATCGGCGTTCCAGCCTTCGCCCACCGGTACCACATCGGTATGGCCGGCAAAGCAGAAATGCGGCGCTTCGGTCCCCAGCCGGGCATAGAGATTGTCGACATCGCCGAACGGCAGGCGATGGGTGGCAAAGCCCAGCTCCTTCAGCACGGTTTCCAGAATGTCCAAGGCGCCGGCATCCTGCGGCGTCACCGAGGGACGCCGGATCAGGGCTTGAGCCAGGGCAAGCGCGTCGATCTGTATATTCGTGGCCATCAATCGCGCAGCAATTCGTTGATCGAAGTCTTGGCGCGGGTCTTTTCGTCCACCCGCTTGACGATCACGGCGCAGTAGAGATTCGGACCGTTGCCGGATGGCAGCGAACCCGACACCACCACCGAATAGGGCGGCACCTTGCCCAGATGCACCTCGCCGCTGGCGCGGTCCACGATCTTGGTCGAGGCCGACAGATATACGCCCATGCTGAGCACGCTGCCTTCGCCCACGATCACGCCTTCGGCCACCTCGGCGCGGGCGCCGATGAAGCAATTGTCCTCGATGATGGTGGGCGCGGCCTGTAGCGGTTCCAGCACCCCGCCCAAACCCGCGCCGCCCGAGATATGGCAGTGCGCGCCGACCTGGGCGCAGCTTCCCACCGTGGCCCAGGTATCGATCATGGTGCCTTCGCCCACCCGCGCGCCGACATTGACAAAGGACGGCAGCAACACCGCGCCCTTGGCGATAAAGGCCGAGCGGCGCACGATGGCGCCCGGCACGGCGCGGAAGCCGGCGGCGCGGAATTTCGCCTCGTCCCAGCCCAGGAATTTGGAATCCACCTTGTCCCACCACACCGCCTCGCCCGGCGCGCCGGAAATCAGCTTCATGTCGTTGAGACGGAAGGACAGCAGCACGGCTTTCTTCAGCCATTCATGCACTTTCCATTGGCCGCCGATCTTTTCGGCGACCCGCAGGGTCCCATTGTCGAGCTGTTCCAAGGCCGCTTCCACGGCATCGCGTTCGGCGCCCCTGGAAGTTGTGCCAAGCTGATCGCGCTTCTCCCAGGCGGCATTGATGGCGGCGCTCAAATCGCTCATGGTCAAATCCTGATCGTATGCAAAAACTGGGTGAGGTTGTCGGTCTGGTGATCGATATCGGCTTCTACCACATCCATCTGCGGGCCTTGCTTGCCCCATGGCGCGCCGGTCTTCAACCATACCGTCGTCATGCCCATGGCACGGGCCGGCACCAGGTTGCGGGCGATATCGTCGAACATGGCGCTTTGCGCCGGGTTCAGGCCCGCGGCGGCGACGACGCTCTCATAGGCTTGCACGTGCGGCTTGGGCTGAAACGCAATCGTGCGAATATCCCACACTGCGTCGAACAAGGCGGTCATGCCCAGCCGGTCCAGAATGCGCGCGGCATGATCGCGGCAGCCATTGGTGAAGACAAAGCGCCGCCCCGGAAGTTTTTCGATCGCCCCCGCCAGGGCCGCATCCGGCACCAGGCTCGATAGATTAATGTCATGCACATAATGCAGATAGTCGTCGGGTGAGGCGGCGTGCTCGCGCATCAGCCCGTTCAAGGTTGTGCCGTACTGGCGATAGAGATCCTTCTGCCTTGCATAGGCCGCCTCGCGCGGCAGCTTCAGGAACGCCATGACATAATCGGTCATGCGGGCTTCGATCTGGGCGAAAATCCCGTTTTCGGCGCAGTACAGGGTATTGTCCAGGTCGAAAATCCAGCTTTTCACATGGCGGAAATCCGGCTGGAAACCGGGCCCGGAATCCGCTCCGGCCCCCTCTCTGGATGGGGAATGTTCAGCGATGTCGGTGCTTTCCATGGGCGCAGAACATGGCTTGGGCCGGACAGCGGCGCAAGCACCGTTAACGGATGTCCACCATGCCTATTTAAGGGCTGTTAAAGCGCTCCGGCCCACAATAGGCGCCAGGCGAGGGTATACAGCAGGGACCGTATGGACGACAGATCACCCCCGAATGGGCAGACGATCGCGTCTGGGCTGAACCCGCGCGATGCGCTCGATATTCTGGATGTCCGGACCGGAAAACCCGGCGGCGCGTCCGAACTGGCGGCCCGCACCGATGCTGGCGCCGATGTGCTGCATTATCTCGCTGTCAATGGCGCGCCTGCCACCCGCGCGGCGGTCGCGGCCAATATGGCGGCGCCGGCCGCCACCAATCGTCTTCTGGCCGATGACGAAGAGGAAGATGTGCGCGCCGAACTGGCGCACAAAATCGCCCGCCTGATGCCCGGCCTGTCCGAGCGTGAAAGCTCTCATATCGTCGCGCTCACCATCGAAACATTGGAATGCCTTGCGCGCGACGCCACGGTGCGGGTTCGCGCCATCCTGGCCGAAGAGATCAAGTATCTGGACTGCATTCCGCGCGACATCGTGCTGCGGCTGGCGCAGGATCTGGAGACGGTGGTCTCGGCGCCGATCCTGGAATATTCGCCCTTGCTGTCCGATGCTGACCTGATCGAGATCATCGCCTGCGGCCAGGTGCAAGAAGTGCTGGTGGCTATCGCCAGCCGCAAGCCGGTCACCGAACAGGTCAGCGCGCGCCTGGTGCAGTCGCTGAACGTCCCGGCGGTGGCCGCGTTGCTGGTCAATCCCGACGCCAAAATCCGCAAGGCGACGATGGATCAGATCATCGACCGGATCGAGGAGGTCAGCGCCTGGCAGTTGCCGCTGGCGCTCAGAGCCGATCTTTCGGCGCGGGCAATCCGCCGTGTCGGCTCTCTGGTGGGCGCTTCGATCCTGGAACGGCTGGCGGCGCGCAACGACCTGTCCGACACCACGCGCATCTATCTGAACCGCGAACTCAGGGCGCGGTTGGCGGAAGCCACCGTGGAGCAAGGCGGTATTTCCGCCGCGGACATGGTCGCCGAGGCGCAGAAGGACGGACGGCTCGATGGAGAGTATTTGGAAAAAGCGGCGCAGGCCGGTCAGCGCGAGGTCGTGGTTCTGGCGCTGGCGCAACTGGCGGATGTCCATGAGCAGACCGTGAAGAAAGTCCTCACCGCGGGCGGCGCCAAGCCGTTGGTGGCGCTGGTCTGGCACGCGCATCTGTCGATGCGCGTCGCCTTCAAGATCCAGACGTTCATCATGAAGCTGCCCACGCGCGACGTCCTGCCGGCGCGCGGCGGCGTGGGCTTTCCCCTCAGCAAGGAAGAGATGCGCTGGCATCTCAATTATTTCGGCATCACGGCTTAAGGCCCGTGGGGCCTATGCGCGCGACATAGCCGGCCAAACCCTTGACCGGCGTGGCGGCAAACCCGGCTTCGGCCAGGGCGCGTCCGGCGCAATTCTGGCTCCCTCGAATTTCAAACGCGACCGAGGTGACGCAGAATTTTTCAGATCCGCCGACCACCGTGCCGCCATTCTTCTTACGCGCCAGCAGATACACAGTGTCGGTTTTCAGTTGTGCGGTGATCGCCTTGGCGCAAGACGCCGGCTCCACCGTCCACCAGCCGTGCGAAACCGAAACGGACGATAATTTCCCGGACGATGCGTTCGCGGACGGCGATTTCGGACCGGCATCCTTGCGGCCCAACGCCACCAGCAGGGAATCGCGGGACTCGTTGCAGACCGTATAGCCGGCAGGGGCGATCCTGGTGCGGGCTTGCTGCTCCAGGACATGGAACAGCGCGGCATTGCCGGCATTGGCGTCAAAGCGCATGCGCTTGCGAAAATCCGCCAGCGCCGCGCCGGTCGCCTTGTCCGGCTTGCCGTCAATGCGGGCGATTTTATAACCATTATCGACCAGCAGGCGCTTCACGCCGGCCAGCTGCGCCTCGCTGAGGCTCATGGCTGGCTGTTCGTCGAAATTCATTGTCCAGGCGCTCTTGCCGCGATTGTTCAGCGCGGCGAAGGGCAAGGCGAACGTGTCTTCAGCGCTGCAATAGAGTGGGGTTACCGGCTGCCGGATGGCGAAATTGGCATCCTTGACGCAGACCGGATAGGCGCCGCCCCAGGCGCGCGACGGACCGGAATGGGCGACCCCTGAGCGGGCATGGACCAGATAGCTCTCCGCCGTCAGCGGCTCTTTGCGCGCGACTTCGCACTCGCCGGGCGCGATGCGGGTCCAGCCCTTGGTGTCGCTGCCGGGCGACTGGATCGCTGACGTCGCGGCATAAAGGATGTAACTGGTGCGGTTGCACAAAGTGAGCGCCGCATGCGCTGGCACCGGTATAAGGCCCAGCGCCAACAATGCCGGCAGCAGCAGCCGTCTCATTCGGCGGTGATCAAAGTGCCCGCGCCATGCTCGGTGAAAAGTTCGAGCAACAGCACATGGGGAATGCGCCCATCCAGAATGACGGCGGCACGGACCCCGCCCTCCACCGCCTCGATCGCGGTCTGAATTTTGGGAATCATGCCGCCGGAGATCGTACCGTTCGCGATCAGGGCGCGCGCCTCGCGCACCGTCAGGCGCGGGATCAGCTTTTTGTCCTGATCCAGCACGCCTTCCACATCGGTCAGCAGGATCAGGCGCTCGGCCTTGAGCGCGCAGGAAACCGCCCCCGCCACCGTGTCGGCATTGATATTGAAGGTCTCGCCCTTGCGGCCCACCCCGATCGGGGCGATCACCGGAATGGTTTCCGACTTCATGATGGAGTGCAGCACTTCCGGATTGACCGTGTCGGGCTCGCCGACAAAGCCCAGATCCACCGGCACCTTCTCGCCGCTTTTGGGATCGGTCTGGGTCATCGCCACCTTGCGCGCGATCACCAGATTGCCGTCCTTGCCGGAAAGACCGACGGCGCGGCCGCCGGCCGCGTTGATGCCGGTCACGATCTGCTTGTTGATCGAGCCGGTCAGAACCATCTCCACCACTTCCACCGCCGCCTGATCGGTGACCCGCAGCCCGTCGATGAAGGTGGAATGGATGTTGAGTCTTTTGAGCATCGCCCCGATCTGCGGGCCGCCGCCATGCACCACCACCGGATCGATGCCGGTCTGCTTCATCAACACGATGTCCTGGGCGAAGTCGTCGGTGCCGGTACCGGTCATGGCGTTGCCGCCATACTTCACCACAATGGTTTTCTGGTCGTATTTGAGAATATAGGGCAGTGCCTCGACCAACACCCGGCCGGTCTGGCGCCAACGCGCCAGGGTGCGCAGAGTCCGGTCTTCAAGCTCGTCGGTGGCCATGTCAGCGCCCGTTACAAAAGTGGGGCCTTATAGCGTGGCGGAACGGTTCGTCCAAGCACAGGTTTTCTTCCCCCGCAGCGCGTATGCGCTTTGCGGGGGGAGATGTCGCAGCGAAGTGTCGGCGGAGCCGACCTGAGCTGCGACAGAGGGGGGTCAAATTAAAGCCGCCAAGTGGGCGCGCAATTCCGCAATGCCTTCGCCCTTCAGGGCCGACGTTAACTGGACTTCGGCCAGCGCGGCGGTGTGTTTTGCGGCTTCCAGCGCCGCGGCTTCCAGCGCCCGGGGATGGTCTGCCGCTTTGAGTTCGTCGGCCTTGGTCAGCACCAGGCCATAGGATACCGCCGCCCGGTCCAGCAGCGCCATCACCTGGCCGTCGCTGTCCTGGACGCCGCGCCGCGCATCGATGAGCAGCGCCACCTGGCGCAGCCTCGAGCGGCCGCGCAGATAGGAGAAGATCATCTCCTGCCAGCCCTCGGCCTCGGAACGGGAACGCTTGGCGAAGCCATAGCCGGGAAGATCCACCAGCATCAGCCGTCCGGCCAAGTTGAAGAAGTTGATCTGGCGGGTGGCGCCCGGGGTTTGGGATACCCGCGCCAGGCTTTTGCGTCCCGTCAGGGCATTGACCAGGCTGGACTTGCCGGCATTGGAGCGCCCGACAAAGGCGACCTCGTTGAGATGCTGCGGCGGCAGGTTTTCCGCCGAGGTCGCGCCCCAGACGAAATCGCAAGGTCCGGCGAACAATTTGCGCGCGGCCTCGATTTCGCCGGCGGCAACCTCAGTCATTTGCTGCTTTTGGCGCGGGTTTCTTCGGCTTGATATTGTCGAAGAAATTCACCTCCACGCCCTCGCGCTTCATGATGTAGGCCTGCTGGAGCACCGTCAAAAGATTGTTCCAGGCGTAATAAATCACCAGCCCGGACGGGAAGGTGGCGAACATGAAGGTGAAGATGAACGGCATCCAGGCGAACATCTTGGCCTGGATCGGATCGGTCGGCGCCGGATTCAGCTTGGTCTGCATCCACTGGGTGACGCCCATCACAATCGGCCACACGCCGACATTGAGATATAGGGCGATGAAGGAAGGCAGGGCGGTATGCGGATTGAACGGCAACAGGCCAAACAGATTCAGGATCGAGCTGGGATCGGGCGCCGACAGATCGTGGATCCAGCCATAGAAGGGCGCGTGACGCATCTCGATGGTGACGAACAGGACCTTGTAGAGCGCGATGAAGACCGGGATGGTCAGCAGGATCGGCAGGCAGCCCGATAGCGGATTGGCTTTCTCGCGCTTGTACAGCTCCATCATTTCCATCTGCATCTTTTGCGGATCTTTGCCATGCGCCTTCTTGATCTCTTCCATTTGCGGCTGGAGCTTTTTCATCTTGCTCATGGCCCGGAAAGAGGCGTTGGCCAACGGGAAGAAGACGAGCTTGACGACAACGGTCAGGCCCAGAATGGCGAGGCCGAAATTGCCCCACAGCCGGTAGAGGTGATCCAGCACCCAGAAGAAGGGCCGGGTGAGGAACCAGAACCAGCCCCAATCCACCGCATAATCGAAATTGACGATCTTCTGGTTGTCCTGATAGCCGCGCAGGATGTCCACCACCTTTGCGCCGGCGAACAGCCGGTGTGTCACGCTGGCGCCGCCGCCCGCGGCAAGCTTGCGGCCTTCCAGGCGGTAGTTGGCTTGATAGGCGTCCACGCCCGCTGGTGTTTTGGTGCCCAGATAGGTGCCGTTGAAATTCTCGCCTTGGGGCGGAACCACGGCTGCCATCCAGTATTTGTCGGTGATGCCGACCCAGCCGCCGGTGGAGGTGAAGGTTTTCGGCGGGGTGCCGGGTTCTTTGAAGTCGCTGTATGTGGCGTCCACTTCGCTGCCATTGGCGACGCCGACAAAACCGACATGCAGGTAAAGATTGGCTTCGTCTTTCTCGATGCCTTGCCGCTCCACCGTGCCATAGGGATAGAGCGTGACCTGAGAGCCGCCCCTGTTGGCGACGCTGTCGGCAACCGTGAACATATACTGGTTGTCGACGGCGATGACGCGGGTGAAGACCAGGCCGTGGCCGTTATCCCAAGTCAGAGTCACCGGATGGCCGGGTGACAGGGTGCCGCCATTGGTCTGGCGCCATTCGCTATTGTCATTCGGCATGTTGCTGGCGCCGACCCAGCCGAAAGCGGCGGAATAGGGATAGGCGGTGCCCTTGGGCGCCAAGAGCACGATCTCGGGACTCTTGGGGTCCACCGTGTCGTGATATTTTTTCAAGCGCAGGTCGTCCAGACGCGCGCCCTTGAGCAGGATCGAACCATCCACCATCGGCGTGTCGATCGTGATGCGCGGTCCACCGGCTTTCAGCGCCGCTTCACGGCTCATGTGACTGCTGGCGGCGGCGATCCCCGGCAGCGCGGGCGCGTCCGCCGGTTTGGCCTTTGGCTGATGCGTCAGCGCGGCCTGGCGCGCCTGTTCCGCCTTCATCGCCGGGGTGGCGATGAAATACTGCCACGCGAACAGCACCGCGGCTGCCAGCGCGATGGCCAAAAGGACATTGTTGTTGCTGCTGTTGTTCATGGATGCCGCTTGGAATGGGGGACAGGGTCAAAGCCCGACGAACCGCCGAGCCAGTGTATGGGATGGCAGCGCGCCAACCGCCGCACGGTAAGCCACAGGCCTTTAACCGGACCATGCCGGTCCAGCGCGTCCAGCGCATAGGCCGAGCAGCTGGGGCTGAAGCGGCAGCTGTGGGGCATCAGCGGCGAAACCAAATGGCGATAGGCGTGGATCGGCGCGGACAACAGCGCGGTGGCAAATCTGTGCATGGCTTCACAACTCTCCCGCTTTCGCGTCCAGCTTTTTGTGCGCCGCCTTTAGGGCCGTGGTGATATCGGACAGAAGGGCCGGAAAAGGGCGCGCCACGGTGGTGCCGCGCGCGACCAGAACATAGTCATGGCCGCCGCGTCCCAAAAGGGGCAGCAGTTGCGACGCAGCGGCGCGCAAACGGCGCTTGGCGCGATTGCGGGCGACGGCATTGCCGATTTTCTTGCTGGCGGTGAAACCCACGCGCAACCGCCCCGGCAGGGCCTCAGGTTCAGGTGTGGGGCAGGTTTCCAGGGTAATGGCGCCTTCGACACGGCGGATGCCCCGCGCGGCTCTTAAAAAATCGGCGCGCTTTTTCAGATGGTCCACGACAAGGGGGACCGGCGCGTTCAGGCCGAAAGCTTCTTGCGGCCGCTGTTGCGGCGGCGGTTCAGCACCTTGCGGCCGCCGGCGGTCGCCATGCGCGAACGAAAGCCATGGCGGCGCTTGCGCACGAGTTTGCTCGGCTGATAGGTGCGCTTCATGGGTCTTTGGCTCCGAAAATGGCCCCCAAAATTGAAGAAGTGGGCCGAAAAGAGCGCGGTTTTTAGGGGGCAGGCCCGGCCCTGTCAACGATCCAGAGCGATTGAAATATTATTTCAATCGCCGATGGCTACCCCATCGCGCCGGGGGTCGGCGCCCCCGATATAGCCGCCCGGGACCCTTTTTATGCTGTGCAGTCCGCTGCCCTCACCCGTCACCACGCTCACAGTATGGCCCATGGCGGTCAGTTGGGGGGCCAGGGCGTCATTTTCGGGGGACTTCTCCAGCCGGGTCGGGCCGTTCAGGTTCAACTGGCGGGGCAGGGCGATGGCCTGGGCCGGGGTCATGCCGCCGTCCAGCATCGCCACCAGGCTCTGGGTGACATAGTCGATAATGGCAAGCCCGCCGGGCGACCCCACCGACAGAAGGAACTTGCCGTCCTTGTCGAAGACGATGGCGGGCGACATGGCCGAGAGCGGGCGCTTGCCCGGCGCGGGCGCGTTGGCCACCGGCTTTCCATCCAGCATCGGGTCCAGCGAAAAATCGGTGAGGGTATTGTTGAGGAAGAATCCCTTGACCATCACTTTGGCGCCGAACATCGATTCCACCGAGGTGGTCATGGAGATGACCTGACCGGCCTTGTCCACGATGGTCATGTGGCTGGTGCCGTGCAGCACCGGCGAGCGTTGCGGCGCATAGTCGGCGCGCTTCTGCGGCGGATCGCCGGGGAGGGCCGTGCCCATGTCTTTGGCCGGATCGATCAGCGCGGCGCGGCCGGCGATGTAATCCTTGTTCAACAGGCCGGCGATGGGAACCTGCACGAAGGCGGTGTCGCCGATATATTTGGCGCGGTCGGCGTAAGCCAAGCGGCTCGCCTGGGTGAAGAGATGGGCCCCACTCAAACTGTTGGGCTGAAGCTGCGACGATGGAAAACGTTGCAGCATGCCCAGGATCTGCACAACAGCGATACCGCCGGAACTGGGCGGCCCCATCGAGCAAATCCGCCACTGGCGATAGCCGCCGCACAGCGGTTCGCGTTCCAGCGCCTTGAAGCCCGCCAGGTCTTCCAGCGTCATGCCGCCTTGGTTGATGGGGTCATGCCGCACCTTGTCGACAATCGCCTGGGCGATCTCGCCGGTATAAAAAGCGCGTGCGCCGCCCGCCGCGATCAGGCGTAGAGATTTGGCATATTCCGGATTTTTGGTGATCTCGCCTTCGGCCAGAGGCGTGCCGTCGGCATGATAAAAATGCGCCTTGATGTCGGGTATGCTGGCGCCCCGGGCGAAGTTCGCGATGGTGCGCGCCAGCCTGGGTCCGACGGGAAAGCCGTTATCGGCCAGCTGGATCGCGGGCTGGAACAGCTTGGCCCAGGGCAGCTTGCCGTATTTTTTATGCGCCATCTCCAGCATGCCGACCACACCGGGAATGCCCACCGACAAGCCGCCGGGAACGGCTTGCGCTTTTGTGCGCGGCTTACCGTCGGTCCCCAGGAACATATCGGGCCGCGCCGAAGCGGGCGCCACTTCGCGGCCGTCGAAGCTGGTGGTTTTCCTGGTCTTGGGATCATGGACCAGCAGGAAGGCGCCGCCGCCGATGCCGGAAGACTCCGGCTCCACCAGTCCCAGCACCATCTGCACCGCGATGGCGGCATCCACCGCGCTGCCGCCGGCGCGCAGCATCTCCAGTCCCGCCTGCGCCGCCAACGGATTGGCGGCGGCGACCATGTCGTGCTTGGCGAACGGCTGGACGGTACCGGGCGCGACGTCGGCGCTGGAGCGCAGCGGCAATGACACTGCCAGCAGAGCGACAAAGAAAAGGCGCATGGGTTGCATCATCCTGGGCAGCCTAACATCCGATTCCCGCGCCGCCGCAACAAAAAAGCCCCGCTTTTTACGGCGGGGCCTTATCGCAGAATTGGCTATGACGGTCAGCGCACGAACACACGCACTTCGCTGGCGGTGGCCGTGGGATCTGTGGTCGATGCCACATTCAGCCGTGTCGCGGGCACGCCCATGTCGGTCATGGAGCGCATCACGTCCTGGGCGTGGCGGCGGGCGGTGGTCTGGGCGATCTGCACCGAAGCGGCGCTGCCGCGGGTGGGAGAAACCGCCACCACCTGAAAATTGGCGCCGGGACGATTCTGCAACGCCTGATTCAACGCGGCATAAAGCACCTGCTGATAATCGACATTGGGACGGTCGAACCGTACCACCACCAGGGGCGCCCCGGCGCTGACGGCCGCAAGCCCGGCACTGTTCAAAGAGGTGGCGACGCCGCCGCCGAAGAAATCGCCGCTCTTGATCGCGGCGGCCAGGGTGGTGAGGCTGGAACGTTCGTTGGCGAGATAGGCGGTCTGGCGCTGAATGCCGTCGGAGGTTTCGCGCAGCAAGCGGTCGATCATCACAATGGTCTGGCTGGTTTGGTCTTCCAGCAGACGCAGCTGGCGGTGATCTTCATCCACCGCGCCGGAAACATTGTAAGTGGCGCCGATCTGGTCCAGCGCGTAATGCGCGGTCGAGCTGTCGTTGGTGACGTCGGTCCCCAGCGCGTTCAGCGCATTCACATTCGCCGACAGCGCGTCAAGCTGGCTCTGGGCGGTATTCCATTGCGCCACCAATTCGGGATTGCCGCGGGTGGTGCCGACCTGCAGACGGGTGGTGATATGGGCCTTGGCGTCCTGATAGGCGCCGGCGGCCCCGGCGCCCTGATTGCGCAACTCGATCAGGCGCGCGGCGTTGGAGGCCAGCCTTTGTTGCAGGCCGGCGATCTGGGCACGCAGAGATTGCACGGTCTTATTGACGGCGGTTCCGGTGTCGGAGCCGCCTTCGATATTGATCGGGGTGATGGTGGCGACCGGTGCTGCGCCAGGCGCGGCGGGCAAGGCCATGGGCGCCGCAAGGCCGGCCGCCGGCGCACCGGCATCGGGGGGAACTTCAGAGGCCATATCGGCGCCGGAGTCGCCGAACATATTGTCGATATCGGAGCAGGCCGTCAGGCTCAGGCCCGCGGTCAACGCAAAAGCCAAAAACAGGCCCTTTTTGAGCCCCTGCCTTGCTGGAATTCCCCTCATCATGTTCTCCGCTGCCCGGCGCCACTGCCCGGCCCCCAAGCGACCGAAATTGGAGTTTGGCGCCCAACCCACCGCCACTATGGACCGGGCGGTCTGTCTGCCAGTCTTAACCAGCAGGGCGGGATGGGACAAGGGATCACTATGCCGCTTGGGGCGGAAATCTACACGTTTCCACCGGGACTTGGCGGGAATCGGGGGGGTGGCGCGACAATGTCCCGGCTTGGCACGGGTAGTTCTTGCCTTTGGAGAGCCTCCCCAATAGGTTCCGGCCCTCAAAACGCACCCGTAGCTCAGCTGGATAGAGCACCAGACTACGAATCTGGGGGTCAGAGGTTCGAATCCTTTCGGGCGCGCCAACACATCAGGCCGTCTCCGTTCGCGGGGGTGGCCTGATGTGTTTTCGGACCTCCGCAAGACACCACAGGCTCATCTCCGGAACCCCCGCGGCTTCTGCCGGTTGAACCTGCAAATCCCCGTTCACGCGATTTTTGCAGGAGCTACCCAATGGCTGGAACCGACG
>DATFEF010000011.1:0-47140 GCA_035251465.1 Rhizomicrobium sp.
GACCATGCTCGATGCGCGCGCCTGATTTCTGGCGCCGGCGCGGCCTTATCGGCGGACTGCTCGCGCCGCTGGGCACGCTGTATGGCGCCACCGTCGCCTTCAAGGCGCGGCGCGCCAAGCCCTTTGACGCCGGGATCCCCGTGGTTTGTGTCGGCAACCTGACGGCGGGCGGCAGCGGCAAGACGCCCGTTGCGATCGCGGTCGCCGAAATGCTGCGCGCCAAGGGCCACAGGCCCTATTTCTTGACGCGCGGCTATGGCGGCAGCGAAGGCGGGCCTGCCTTGGCCTCGCCCGGCCATAGCGCCCAAATGATGGGCGATGAAGCCCTGCTCCTGGCCCGCGCCGCGCCTGCCATTGTGGCGCGGGATCGCGCCGCCGGCGCCAAGCTGGCGCGGGAAAAAGGCGCCACGATTATCGTGATGGACGACGGCCATCAGAATTTCACCTTGCGCAAGGACCTTTCGTTGGTGGTGGTCGACGCCGAAACCGGTTTCGGCAATGGCTATCAAATTCCCGCCGGCCCCTTGCGCGAGCCGGTCGCCCAAGGACTGGCGCGCGCCGATGCGGTGGTGCTGGTTGGGGATGGCGCGCCCGACCTTGCAGGATTTCGCGGTCCGGTGCTGCGCGTCCATCTCAAGCCCGACGGCGTCGCCTTCGCGGACAAACAGGTCTTCGCCTTTGCCGGCATCGGCCGCCCCGAAAAATTCGCCGCCGCGCTGGAAGCTAGCGGCGCCACCGTCACCGGCCGCTGTTTTTTCGCCGATCATCATCCTTATGGCGAAGACGAAATCCTTCGGCTCAAGGCCGCCGCCAAAGATGCCATGCTGGTGACCACCGAAAAGGATTTTGTCCGCCTGACCGCCAGCCAGCGGGAGGGCATTCGCGTGCTCAAGATCGCCGCGGCCTTTGATGAACCCGCCGTCCTGAGCGGCTTGCTTGACAGCATCGCGCCCAGGCCCTAGCCCAAACGCAATGACCGAAGCCGCCGCAACCACCCCCGGCCTCTCGCTTGGCGAGAAACTGCGCTATGGCGCGGAAGCCGCGATTTTCTTCGCCTTCATGGCGCTGTTCCGCGTCATCGGCCTGGACCGCGCCTCGCGCCTGGGCGGCTGGATCGGGCGCAATATTTTTCCGCTGCTGCCGCCGGACCGGGTGGCGCGCGCCAACCTCGCCGCCGCCTTTCCGGAAAAAAGCCGGCAGGAGCGCGATGAGATTCGCGGCATCATGTGGGACAATCTGGGCCGGGTGGTGGGCGAGTATGCGCATCTGGGCCGGTTCTCGCCCAAGGGCGAGGATCCGCGCATCTCTTATACCCTGCCGGCGGGTGTGAGCGTGGCGGGCATGATGGGCCAGCCCCTGATGTTCCTCTCCGGCCATTTCGCCAATTGGGAGATGATGCCGATTCTGGCACATCAGGTCGGACTCGATGCCGCCACCGTGGTGCGCCCGCCCAACAATCCTTATATCGCCCAGTGGGTGGCCGACCGCCGCCGCATCAATGGTCCCGCCACCATGATCGCCAAGCACAATGCGATGCGCGCCATGATTTCCCAATTGCGCGGCAACAAATCGCTTTGCATGCTGGTTGACCAGAAGCTGCGCGAAGGCATCGCCGTACCTTTCTTCGGCCGCGACGCCATGACCACGCCCGCCCCGGCCGCCCTGGCGCTCAAGACCGGCGCGCGCATTCTCCTGGCCGCCAATCGCCGGCTGCCCGGCGCGCGCTTTGAGGTCACGGTCTATCCGATGCCCGATTTCACGCCCAGCGGAAACGATGCCGAAGACATCAAGACGCTCACCGCCGTCATCACCGCCAAGATCGAGGAGATCGTGCGCGCCGATCCCGGACAGTGGCTGTGGATTCACAATCGCTGGCCCACCAAACGCGATGCCGAATTGATGCGGGGGGGCGCATGAGCACCCGGCAGATGATCCTGGACCAGCTTTTCTTCGGCCGCGACCCGCTGAAGGATTTTCCGCACCGAAAATTCGCCACCGACCTGCAAGGCTGGCATTCCCAGCATCCCTATCTGACGCGAGCGATGGAAGAGACGCGTCCCAAGATCGTGGTGGAAATCGGGGTCTGGAAGGGGGCCTCGGTCGTCACCATGGCCAAGGCCATCCAGCAGCTCGATCTGGACGCGGTGGTGATCGCCATCGATACCTGGCTGGGCTCGTCCGAGCATTATCTGTGGGAGAAGTTCATCCCCGACCTGGATTTCGCGTTCGGCTATCCCCAGCTCTATCACAAGTTCGCCGCCAATATCTGCCATGAGGGTTTGCAGGATATTGTCGTGCCCTTGCCGCTGGATTCCATCAACGGCTTTCAGCTGCTGAAGACCAAGGCCATCCGTCCCGATGTGCTGCACATCGATGCCGGGCACGACTATCTGTCGGTGATGGCCGATCTCAAGGCTTGGTGGCCGCAGCTCAGGGATGGCGGCATCCTGATCGGCGACGATTATTTCAAGAAGCCGCTGGTCGGCCAGGGCAAATGGCCACAAGTGCGCCAGGCCTTTGACGAATTCCTCGCCGCCACGCCGCACGGAAAATTCGAAAGTGGCGACGGCAAGTGTTATGTGGGTAAGCCTGTCTGAACCCTCACGCTGCGGCAATCGTTAGCAGTAGTGCGACCAGTATGAGGATTTTCACAACTCCTCACCCTGAGCTTGTCGAAGGGTGAGGGTCAAAGCGGCTCCAGCTTTGGCTTGGAAATCCGGTGACAATATGCAATCGGGAACAGTTGCTCAGCCGAGAACTTGCAGGCCATGCTTTTGCACGATGGCAAGCAACTTCAACGCCATGCCACTTGGGCGCTTCGCGCCCGTCTCCCACTTCTCGACCGTGCTCTCGCTGGTATTGAGATAGCGGGCGAACACCGGCTGGCTGACATGATTGCTTTCACGCAGCTTTTTGATTTGCGCCGGCTTGATTTCAGCCGGAACAGCAAGACTTGCCTCATCAAAATGCCGCATGGTCGCTTTATCAATCGCGCCAACCTTGTGCAGCGCCGAGGCCGAGGCATGGATGGCCTCGAAGGCATCACTTTTGAACTTACTTTTCGCCGCCATGACAAATCTCCCATAAATCTCTGTTCTCTACCAATTCGGCAATCTGCATGTCGCTGAGCGCCTCGTAACCTTTGGCAAGTCGACGAAACGCAACCAGCTCGCCATCCTCGATGTTTGCACGATCCTTCTTGGCAAACAGATATTCCAACACCCAGACCTTCTTTCCTCTGGCAAGAACAATGCTGCGGTGCATGTTTTTGTTCAGGCGTTTCTTGAAAACACCTCCGCCCAGATCGTCGGCCTGCCCCTTCATGATCTCGGCGATTGCCTCGCAAAGCTCTCTATCGCCAATACGCGCCTTTCTCGCAGCTTTGGCGAACCAGGCACTCTTGAACACGCGGCTGGTTTTCACCGGCTGATCGGCCATGCCATAATGTAGTACTAGGTGCTACAGAATGCAAGGCGCGCAGTCACGCCGGATCACAAGGCCAAATTTAAAGCGGCTCCGGCTTTGGCTTGCGCGTGGAGCGTGACGGATCCAGCCGGACCTGGAACCAGTTCATCGCCCAATGCAGATGCGGACCGGTGGCGCGCCCTGTCGCGCCGATCGCCCCAATGCGCTGGCCGCGCTTGACCGCCTCGCCTGCTTTCACCAGCCGCGCGCTTTGATGCAGATAGGCGGTGGAGACGCCCTGGCCGTGATCGATCAAGGTGAAACCGCCATTGAGGTAATGATCGTCGCTGAGGCTGACCACGCCGTCGGCGGGCGCATGGATGGGCGTGCCGGCGGGCGCGGCCATGTCCACGCCATAATGCGGCGACATCGGCACGCCATTGTCGATCCGCCGGCTGCCGAACACGCCGCTTTCCACGCCAGGCGCGGGCCAGTCCAAGCCCGAGAGAAAATCGCTGCCTGGCGTATCGCTGAGCCGCGCCAGAAAGATCGCTTCCGCTTCCCGCGCGATGCGTTCGCGCACGTCTGGCGGCGGGGTCACGGTGTTCTGCGGCAGGCCGTCGACGCGCTGGACGTCATAGTGCCGCACGATGGGCGTAAAGCTGCGGCTGTCGCCACCGCCATCGGGATAGCGCACCGTCACCAGCGAGGGCTTGGTCTGGTCGGGCGCAAAGCCGAAAGCAAAGCGGCCGTCTTCGCTGACCCGAAGGAGGCGCCCATCCAGCGCCGCCAGCGAACCCGGCGGGGCGCTGCCCATCACCAGGCTGCCCTGCTCCATCGTGCCCCTCAAGGAAAAACGCACCGTCTTTTCTTGTGCCAAGGCATGCGAAGCTGCCAACGACAGCGAGGCGCCGAGGAAAAAGCGGCGCCGCACCGGCTGGAAAATCCCATTAGACATTATTTCGGAACAAGGCCTTTTTCCTGGGCCCGCGCCGTGGCCACGCCGGGACTGGCATAGGCCTCTTGCAGATCCACGCTCCAATAGCGCAGCGCGTCCAGTGGAATGTGCGCGCCGGTCACCGCGCAAACCACATAGCCGCCCGGCGTGACGATTTCATATTCGCCGTCGAGATAGTGAAGCTTGGCCTCACCGGAATCGCGTTCCATGACATTCATGGCATTACTTTACCGTATCGCGCCTCAAAAAAGCGAGCCCTGATCGGCGGGCTTTTTGCCCTTGGGTTTGGGCGGATCGGCGATAACCTTTTTCTCGCCATCGGCGAAGGTCAGACTCAGCGCCTCGCCCGCTTTCACTTGGCCCGCGCGGCGGCGCACGGTGCCATCCTCGCCGCGCACCAGCGCAAAGCCGCGCTCCAGGACCGATTTGTGGGAAACGCCTTCCAGCAACCGTTCCAGAGCGTCCAGCCTGTGGCGCGCTTGCGTCAGGCGCGCGCGCTGGGCGCGCATCGCGCGCGCCCCCAGCGCCATGGCGCGTTCGGCGCAAATCTTCATCCGGCCTTTCAGCATCGAATCGCGCAACCGGGACGCGCTGCGATTGAAGCGTACATCGTGAATTTGCAGATTGCGCCGCAGGACGTGCTGCAGCTTGTCCGAGGCGGTGTCCAGGCGCTGGCGCGGGGTGGCGAACAGGCTTTCGGCGCGCGGCAAAACCCGGGCAAGCTGCGCCAGATGGCGCTGGCGGTCCTTAAGCCCCTTGGTGAAGCAATTGAGCATGCGCCGTTCCAATTCCAGGGTCTGAGTCAGCAGTTCCGCGCGCACCGGCACCGCCAGTTCGGCCGCCGCGGTCGGCGTGGGCGCGCGCATGTCGGCGGCAAAATCGATCAGGGTAGTGTCGGTCTCATGCCCGACCGCCGAGATCAGCGGGATCTGGCTGGCGGCGGCGGCCCGCACCACGGCTTCGTCATTGAAGGCCATCAGGTCTTCCACCGAACCGCCGCCCCGCGCCACGATGATCAGGTCAGGCCGATTGGCAGCCATGGCATTGAAGCCGGTGATCGCCGCCGCAATCTCGCCCGCCGCCTTCTCGCCCTGCACCGCCACCGGCCACAGCAGCACCCGGCGCGGAAAGCGCGCCTGCAGCCGGTGCATGATGTCGCGGATCACCGCGCCGGTGGGCGAGGTCACCACCCCGATCACTTCGGGCAGGAAGGGCAGCTTCTTCTTGCGGGCGGCATCGAACAGGCCCTCGGCGGCGAGCTTCTTGCGCCGCTCCTCCAGCAGCGCCATCAGCGCGCCCAGGCCCGCCAGCTCGACCTGCTCGACCAGGAGCTGATAGCGCGACGAACCGGCATAGGTGGAAAGCTTGCCGGTGCAGATCACTTCCATCCCGGCTTCTGGCCTGAGTTTGAGCCGGCCCGCCACGCCGCGCCAGATCACCGCATTCAGCACCGCCTTGTCATCCTTGAGGTCGAAATAGACATGGCCGGAGGAATGAAATTTCAGGCCCGAGATCTCGCCCCGCACCCGCACCATGGCAAACTGGTCTTCCACCGCGCGCTTCAAGGCGGCGGACAATGTTGTGACCGAAAATTCCGGCAGGTTGGAAAAACCAGAAGAAGCTTCGGACATTACTTTAGCTTCTCATGGAGGACCAACATCCGCTCTCCAATAACGCCCATTGCTTCGATTGCGAAGCGCGCTTCTTCATCCGTGACCGAAGCAGACCACGGCCTTCCATGCCCCGTGCCCTGTTTATTGCGAAGACGATTGACCGCGCACGCCAAGGCGTAGATCGCGCGATCAATCTCGTAGGTGATCGGCTCGTCGTTCGTGGCTTTATGAGCCGGAGTTGCCATGCCGAGAGCCATAAACGCCCGCCCCAGCAACATCGGAAAATTCCAGTTTTGTTCGTAACCACCTTCACGTTGGGTCAAGATGTGCGCAGCAATAGCCTCTAGCAAATCCTTGCCAGCTCCCGTGACCAAGGCTGCATCGGACGCGCCTTTTTTTGCCCGACGCACATATGCCTGCAACGCTTCGGTGAGTTGCAAGCCAGCCATGCCGTCCAACAAAAGCGGTGCCAGTTCGCCATCCAACGAGAGCTCGTAACCCTCAGCCTTGAAAACCGAGATTGCATTAGTGATCGGGCCTGCACCAACATAGTTAGGCGAAGTTTGGCGAAACCCGCCAAACCCTTTGATAGATGCAAGAATACCTGAAATCAGTTTTGAACCTGCCTCGAGATTGTTTTCCATTGCCCAGTTCAGAACAGCTCGGAGACGTTTCGCCTTCCCAAGCGTTTGGCCCTGCAAATTTGGATCGACCGCAGTCAGTTGTGCTCTGTTAATCTGAAATTCAATGTCGCTATGACTGGGCTCTCGGCGCTCAGTCTGAGCGTCGTCCACAAGCTGAGAAACAGCAATAAGAATGGAATCCGTAAGGGGCGCCTTGATTTCAGAAGGCATGAAATAACTTACCTAGTTGATGGCATTATGGCCCAAATACGCTAATAAGCAGGACCTTGCGGGCCGCCTTTTTAATGTCTCAGGACGGGGAGAACAATAGTTGAACATTCTTTTGGTGGGTTCCGGGGGCCGCGAACATGCGCTGGCTTGGGCGCTCGCGAAAAGCCCTTTGCTGACCAAGCTCTATTGCGCGCCCGGCAATGCCGGGATCGCGCAGGTGGCGGAATGCGTGCCCATCGCCGCCAGCGATTTTCCCGCTTTGGTCAAATTCGCCACCGAGACACAAATCGAGTTCGCCGTCATCGCCGCCGATCCGCAATTGGTGGCGGGCCTGTGGGACATTTTCGAGGCGGCGGGTATCCGCAGCCTGGGGCCCAGCAAGGCCGCCGCCGTGCTGGAAGGCTCCAAGGGTTTCGTCAAAGACCTTTGCCGAGAGGCGGGCATTCCCACCGCTGCATACCGGCGTTTCACCGCGCCCGATGCCGCCAAAAGCTTCGCCGATAGTCTGGGCTATCCGGTGGTGATCAAGGCCGACGGGCTGGCCGCCGGAAAAGGCGTGATCATCGCCGCCGGAAAGGCCGAAAGCGACAAGGCCATCGACTTCATGTTCGAAGGTGGCTTCGGGATGAGCGGCCATGCCATTGTGGTCGAGGAATTCATGGAAGGCGAAGAGGCCAGCTTCTTTGCCTTGAGCGACGGCACCAACGTCATCCCGCTGGGTGGGGCGCAAGACCACAAGCGCGTCGGCGACGGCGATACCGGCCCCAACACCGGCGGCATGGGCGCCTATTCCCCCGCGCCGGTGCTCACGCCGGCACTGGAACATGCGGCGATGGACACATTCATCAAGCCCACGATCGCCGCCATGGCGGCAAAGGGCATGCCTTACATGGGCGTGCTCTATCTTGGCCTGATGATCACCAAACAAGGTCCCAAATTGGTGGAATACAATGCCCGCTTCGGCGATCCGGAATGCCAGGTCCTGATGCCACGGCTGAAAAGCGATCTGCTGACCGCCCTGCTGGCGGCGCGCAATGGCACGCTGGGGCCTTTGGAATGGAGCCAGGATATCGCGCTGACGGTGGTGATGGCGTCCAAGTTCTATCCCGGCGCTTACGAAAAAGGCCATGCGATCACCGGGCTCCAGGAAGCGGCAAAGCTTCCCGGCGTCACCCTGTTCCATGCCGGAACCGAGCGGCGCGGCGATGGAATCGTCGCGGTCGGTGGGCGGGTGCTGAATGTCACCGCCCTGGGCAAGACGGTGGCGCAAGCCCAGGCCCGCGCCTATGCGGCGGTGGACCTGATCCGCTGGGAAGGCGCCTTTTGCCGCCGCGATATTGGTTGGAGGGCGCTCAAGCGCTGAATCGCGCTTTCGTGCGGCGGCGCGCACGGAATCGTTGACAGGGCCGCGTCGAAAAGGCACCCAACGCTTATGCTTTTGTGGGCGGGCTTTGTTTCCATCCTGATCGGGCTGCTGGCGCTGACTATCGACCGGTGGCTGGCGCATTTTATCTACGATCATGTCAGCGCGCCTATGCACAAGGTGCTGGATTCCATCACCCATTACGCCAAGGCGGGGCACTGGCTGGCCGCCGCGATCCTGGCGCTGATCGTCGCCGCCGGCATGCGCCATTACGGCGTGCTGGCCGAGGAAGCCACCCAGCTGGTCAACTATAGCCTGGCCTTCATAGCCAGCCTCACCATGGGCAGCGCGGTGCTGCATCTGATCAAGCTGGTGCTGGGGCGGCGGCGGCCGCGCGATGACATGGAGATGGGCCTGTACGGCTTCACCCCGCTGGCCTTCAATTCCGATTACAATAGCTTTCCCAGCGGCCATGCTTTGACCATCTGCTGCGTGGCGGTGATCTTCACCTGCGTCTGGCCCAACTGGTGGCCGGCATGGTTTTCCGTCGCCGCCCTGTTGGGGGTGACACGCGCCCTGCTGACGGCGCATTTCTTGAGCGATGTGCTGATCGGCGGCGGAATCGGATTGATCGCGGCACGCGAGGTGTTGCAACTCGGCTTTCCCGGTTTCTCGCCGGGGTGGTTTTAAACGCCAATTTGTCATGCCCGCGAAAGCGGGCATCCAACTTTTTGGGTTGAGCGTATGAAGTTGGATTCCCGCTTTCGCGGGAATGACAACAATCATGAACGCCGCGCCCGAAAGAATTCCTTCAAAATCTCACCCGCTTCCAGGGCATGCGGTTCGGTCTGGGTCACCGCCGGGCGATGATGACAGGTTGGCTGCTCGAAAAAGCGCGGCCCATGCAACACCGCGCCGCCCTTGGGATCGCAGGCCGCGAACACCAGTCTTGCGATCCGCGCCATCGCCATCGCACCGGCGCACATGGCGCAAGGCTCCAGGCTGACATAGAGCGTGGCGCCGATCAGCCGTTCATTGCCCAAAACCCGCGCGCCTTCGCGCATCACCAGCATCTCGGCATGGGCGGTGGGATCCTTGCGTTCCAGGATGCGGTTGCCGTCGCGAGCAAGCAGCGCGCCGTCGGGGCCAAGCAGCACCGCGCCCACCGGCACTTCGCCCCGCAAGGCGGCGGATTTCGCTTCTTCCAGCGCCAATGCTATGGCTTCGCCGTCATTCATGGTGCCGGGAGTAAAGCATTGCCAGAAGGCGAGCGCATTGCAAAAGTCATCGCCCGGGCCGGCATCTGCTCGCGCCGCGACGCCGAAAGGCTGATCGCGGAGGGGCGGGTCAAGCTGGACGGCGTTCTGGTGACCTCGCCTGCTCGCAATGTCACCCCGAACAACGTCATCCAGGTCGATGAAAAGCCGCTGGCCGAGCCGGAAGGCGCCCGGCTGTGGCGCTATCACAAGCCGTCCGGCCTGGTCACCACCCACAAGGATGAAAAGGGCCGCGCCACGGTCTTCGCCAATCTGCCCAAGCATCTGGGACGCGTGGTGTCGGTGGGACGGCTGGATTTCAATTCCGAAGGCCTGCTGCTTTTGACCAATGACGGCGACATTGCGCGCCGGCTGGAGATCCCCGCCGCGGGTTGGACGCGCATCTATCGCGCGCGGCTGTTCGGCAAAGTGACCCAGGCCGAACTCGACAAACTTGCCACCGGCATCACCATCGACGGCGTCAAATACGGCCCCATTGTCGCCGACCTGGAGCGCAGCAAGGGCATGTATAGCTGGGCCACCGTCAGCCTGAAGGAAGGCAAGAACCGCGAGGTCAAACGGGTGATGGAACGGCTGGGCCTGAAGGTGGCGCGGCTGATTCGCACGGCATACGGCCCGTTCCAACTGGGCCAGCTTGCCGAAGGCCAGGTGGAGGAAATCCCCGCCCGGCTGTGGCGGGAAAAGCTGGGAATTGGCCGCAAAAAACGGGCTGAACAGGCGTAGAAAAAGCTGCTAGAAGCCCGGCAACAGATTGGAGATGCGGCCATGGGCAGCATGAAGGAAAAGCGCAAGAATCAGGTCCAGCCGCCCTTTGCCGCCGAGACCAAGGATGTCCGCTTTGCCGGAACCTTCGAAGTGCTGGTGCCGGTGCCGGAGCGCAACAAGCCGCAAAAGGTGCCGCTGCAGTTTCCCACCATGTCCGCCGCCGAGAACTGGATTCACAGTCCCGACGGCAAGGACATGATCGCCGGCATTTTGAAGGAAGCGCAGGGGAACTAAGGTTCGCCGCGAAAGTCCCCGTGACGCTGACTTGGGTGTAACCTTTTAGCGCCGCGCCCGAACCTATTCGACGGAGCCGTGTTTGATCGCCCAGGAGGCGCAATACCGGAATTGGATGCTGGCCGCCCTTGCGGGGGATGCGGGCGCCTACCGGATGCTGCTGGCCGGACTGACGCGGCATTTGCGGAGCTATTATGCGCGCCGGCTGGACAGCGGCGCGGCCGAGGATGCGGTGCAGGAAACCTTGATTGCGATTCACGCGCGGCGCGCCACCTATGATCCGCACCTGCCCTTTACGGCCTGGGTTTACGGCATCGCCCGCTACAAGCTGATCGACGAATATCGCCGCCACAAGCGCCGCGCCACGGTACCGCTGGACGAGGCGAACGAACTGTTCAGCCATGACGAGGCCGGGGAAGCGATGGCCCGGCGCGATGTAAGCAAGCTGCTGGCCAAGCTGCCGCCCGCCAAGCGGCAACTGGTTGCGGACATCAAGCTGGACGGGGTTTCGGTGGCCGAAGCCGCCCAGCACACCGGCCTGTCGGAATCGGCGGTCAAGGTCACGGTGCATCGCGCCATCAAGTCGCTGGGCGAGGATGTGAACCGGGAAAGGCACGACGATGCGGACCGATGATCTGATCGACCGGCTTTCCGCAAACTTGGAGCCGGTCAGAAGCGGCGCGGTGGCGCGGCTGCTCCTGGGCGCGGTCTTGCTGGGCATCGCCGGTTCGGTCCTGGTGATGCTGACCGTGGTCGGGCCCCGCCATGACCTTTCCGGCGCCATGGCCCATCCCGGCATGTGGACCAAGCTGGCCTATAGCTTTGCCATCGCCGCTTTCGGCCTGTGGCTGGTGGAACGGGCCGGCCGACCCGGCGCCGAAATGACCCGCCCCGTCATGGCTCTGGCCCTGCCCCTGCTCGCCATCGTCCTGCTGGCGGGCCTGCAGATGCGCGCCCCGGGCGCCGACCTGCCCGGGCTGATGATGGGCCATTCCAGCCGGGTCTGCGCCACCTATGTGACCCTGACCGCCCTGCCCACCCTGGCGGCCACTTTCTGGGCCTTAAGAAAGCTGGCTCCCACCCGGCTGACCCTGGCCGGGGCCGGGGCGGGGCTGTTCGCCGGAGCGGCGGGCGCCTTTGTCTATTGCTTCCACTGCACCGAGGAAGCCGCCCCCTTTATCGCCATCTGGTACACGCTGGGGATCGCTTTGGTCACCGCCATCGGGGCCCTTTTGGGCCGGACCCTGCTGCGCTGGTAAGCGATTGTTCACCATTCAAGACGTTAATCCTCCAATCGAATCTGGTTGGAGATCCGCCCTATGCGCAAATCCATCGTCATCGCGTCATTGTTGACCTGCCTGACATCCGCGAGCCTGATTTCCGAAGGTCTGGCCGCCACGGACCCGATGCAGGAAGGCGCCCGCCATTTCCAGCACGCCGATTACAAAGCCGCAGTTACCGCCTGGCAGCCGCTGGCGCTCCAGGGCAACCCGGTGGCGCAGAACAATCTCGGCATTCTCTATCTCGACGGCAAAGGCGTGAAACAGGACACCAGCGAAGCGGTGCGTTATCTCTCGCTGTCGGCGGCGTCCGGCTCCTCGCTGGGCCAGAACAATCTGGGCGGGCTTTACCGCGACGGCAAAGGCGTGCCGCGCGACTATGCCAGGGCGGCGCAATGGTTCACGGCCTCGGCGGCGCAAGGCAATGCCGCCGCCATGTACAATCTGGGTCTGATGTATGAGCTGGGCCAAGGCATGAAGCCCGAACCCTTCCACGCTTACATGTGGTACGCGCTGGCCGCCGAGCAGAACCTTGTCGTCAATGCCGCCGCCCATCGCGACGCCTTGTGGGGCCGCATGACCCCGGCGGCGCAAAAGCAGGCCAAGGAAATGACCGCGGCGTGCAAGAGCCAGGCTTATAAGGGTTGCCGCTGAAGCAGTTTCCAACCAGCCTAAATATCATTCAGGAAAATTTTCCGTACCTCTTCCGTCCGCTTCTGAATCACTTCAGGCGTCCAATCGGGATAGCCAACGACCTGCATGCTGCGAGGATAATCGCTCACGCGAGGCTTTAAGTACTTCTCCTTTTTTACATCAAAGGGAAGATTACTGGCCGCAGAATTGCGACTCTTGCTAATAAGCACCAAATTGCCCGCCTGATTGACGAATTTGGGAATGTCTGCCGGAGCGACACCTTTCAGCCAGGGGCTCCCGGCCTCTGGATTCTGCGGAAATACATGTTCTATCGACTTCGCTTCAAAACGCTTAGCAACATCGTGCTCAGTTGAAAGCAATTCAAGCCTGAGAAGCGCATACTTACAAAAACCACGATGATACAAGTCATCGCCGGCCACAGCATTCAATATCGCATTATCATCGAATCCTATGGAGGCAATAACTTTAGCGGGATCCTTTTCCGCCTCAATCATTTCGAGGACTTTTGAGTAGGAATCGTACCGCTCATCCTTCCTGATGGCCTCAACCCACTGAGTAAGGAACAACTTTTCTATCGCAAGGCAGAATTGGTAGAAATGATCCCTTCCAAATTTCTTCGCAAAGAAAAGGGCGCACGCCCTCCACTCTGAAGCCTGAAATTCCATATCCATAATGTGAATAAGCGACTGATATCGAATGTGATATTTGTCATCACTCGCGATATAGATTTTATCGATGAAAATCTCGCGATAGAGTTTGACGTAGTCAAAAACGAGCTCGGCAAAAGGCTCACCCTTTTGCACTTTTTTGCCAAATATCCGGCCTTCGAATTCCTTGAGGAGGTCGCCCTTGGGTTTATCCTTTAGCAGAATAAGCCGGATAAGAAAGAATACCGATTCAAAGTTTACTTCCCCAACCTCATCTTCCAACGCCTCCCACCTCTGAGCCACACGATCACGAACAGTGTCCTGCCCAATAACGTCAGGCGCAATATTTATCGACTTTAAAATGTCAATTCGCCTTAGCTGCTTACCTCTGTCATTCACGATTTCGAAAAGCTTAAACGCCTGTTCAAAGCTGTCCGCCAAAAGATAGATCAAAACGCATCTTTGGGTGACAAAGGTGACTAACTCTTGTTTCTGCGCCTGCGTCAAATCTTCAATACGCTTGTGAAATATTTTAGCCGCAAAGACATATCGCCGCCGAGGCTCAGTCAAACCTTTAAGGTCGTAATCCTTCTTGGTGCCGCCATCTTCCACGACCAAGGTCTGAAATGTGGCCGCGTCTTTCACTTCAAGGCGGACGCGCTCTGGAATTCCATCAATAACCCTTTTTTGTTGCATGATCTTGTCTTGAATTCCAGACTTGTACTGGGGATCATCAATCGCATCGCGCAGGCAAGCCAAAAGGATCAAAAGCGACGTCAATCGCTGCTGTCCGTCAACAACAACCTTGGTTCCACCCGCCTCTTTGTGTAGGACCATGGTTCCCAAAAAATATTGGGTATTCCGGTCAGTATCCTTGATGTCGATTATTAGATCGTCGAAGTGCTCATCATCCCAGGAAAAGGGTCTTTGATAGGGCGGAATACGAAAAAATGAGTCGTGAGAAAAAAGATTCCCAACACTCACTGTTGCCGACTGAATCTCAGCCATATTGCCAACACTCCAAGACGAACGGATACTCTGCCGCAAATTTACAAAGGCACCAATCGGTATGTAGGGGGCGCAGCTTGCAGACCAATGTCAAGCGCCCTTATGGCAATATCCGAAACCGCCGCAGTACGACATAGCCTGTGAATACTATCGCGGCGCAGAGACCAACGCCGTACCAGAAGCCGTGCGCGTTTTCAGCCCAGGGAATGCCGCCGACATTCATGCCAAAGGCGCCCACCAGGAAGGTGGGCGGCAACAGCAAGGTCGAAATCACCGTCAGCGCCGACAGGCTGCGGCTGGTATTGTCGGCGACGCGGCTGCCGATCTCTTCATAGATCAACCGCGCCCGGTCGGACAGCGCGGCGGCATCGCGCTCCAGATCCTCGGCCTGCTGGTGCAGCGCGGGCAGCAATTCGGTCAAGGGGCTGGACAGGGTCGCGCCGCGCGCCGTGGTGGCGCGGTAGATCGCGCCGCGCAGGGCTGAGAATTCGCGGGCATAACGCGACAGTTCACGCCGCAGCGGCCCCAGAACTTCGCGGCCGATATGATCGCGGTCGGCCAGCACCTCATCCTCGATGCGGCCCAGATCGCGTCCCAGCATCCCCAGCCGGTGTTCGACCAGATCGAAGAAATGTTCCTGCTGACGCACCAGGGCCTGGGCCGGGCCGGCGGGGACGTCGCCCTTCTCCACCGCGTCGCGCAAATTTTCCGCCGCCCGCAAGGGATGGCGGCGGGCGGTGATCAGCCGTTCGCCGTCCAGCCAGAACCCCATGCGGCACGACTCCAGAGACTGGTCGTCAAAGTCGCGCTCGATATCAGGCAGGATGCCCCAGGCGCCGCTGGCAGTAAGGGTCAGTTGGATACGGTCTTCCTGGCTGAGGATCAGGCTGCGCGCATCGGCGGGGATGTCGTCAAAGCCTTCGACAAAACGGCGGGCACGGTGGTCGGACAAGGCCAGGTGCAGCCACAGCCAGCTATATCCTTGGGCGAGATGGCGGCCCAAACTCTCGTCGCGGACGCGCACCGCCTCCGGCCCGCGAAACAGGAAGCCGAAGACCAGTCCCGCGCAGCGTTCCAGCATGGTTCGCTGGTACAGGGCTCGTATGACAGTTTTGTTACGGCCAAGATGGGCAGCGTCACCCTCCCCTTGAGGGAGGGTCGAAGGTGTCTTTGTGCGACCGCACGAAGACACCTTCGGGGAGGGGTCCAGTCGGCAACTCTTGGTGGCGCCTACGGAGACGGTTGCACGGCGCGGTTGATCGCCTCTGCAACCACATCGCGATTGGTCATTACCTCGCCATTCCAAAAGCGAAGCACGCGATAGCCCTTGCTCTCCAGGAACCGAGTCCGAATTTCATCATAGGCGACAATCTCGTCCATACCGTGCTGGCCGCCATCCAGTTCGATAACCAGTTTTGCCGACGGACAAAAGAAATCGACGATGTAAGGGCCGATGGGTTGCTGACGGCGAAAGCGTAGCCCCAACCTACCACCGCGCAGTAGAGACCAAAGAATTCTTTCGGCATCCGTGGTATTGGCCCGCAGAGTCTTTGCCAACGCGCGTTTGAACATGACCCGGCGTGTCGGATCGGATTTCCGCGATTGCGCCATACCCCTCCCCGAAATTTGCTGCGCAAATTTCGACCCTCCCTCAAGGGGAGGGTCGAAAGAATCTTAGCCCCAGCGCGTCAAATCACACATGCTGGCCGCCGTTGATCATCAACTCCGCGCCCGTCACGTAGGACGATTGATCCGTGCACAGATAATAGATCGCCTTGGCGACTTCCGCCGGCTGGCCCAGCCGGCGCAGCGGAATGGTCTCGACGATCTTCTCGGTGCCCGGCGACAGGATGGCGGTGTCGATCTCGCCCGGCGCGATGGCATTGACCCGCACGCCGCAAGGCCCGAAATCCGCCGCCATCTCCCGCGTCAGCGCCGCCGCCGCCGCCTTGCTGATGGAATAAGCCGCGCCCGCGAAAGGATGCACGCGCGAACCGGCAATAGAAGTGACGTTGACGATGGCGCCATGCGCCTTGGCCAACTCGTTCTTGAGGCCCTGGGCCAGCCAGATGGTGGAAAACAGATTGACCTCGAACACCTGGCGCCACAGATCCTGTGACGATTCCAAGGTGCCCAGCCGCTCGCCCTTGGGGCCCTTGGGCGAAATCGCGGCATTGTTGACCAGGGCGTGCAGCTTGCCATCAGTCAGGCGTGAACGCATTTCCTCGGCGGCGCGGGCGGTGTCGCGCGGATCGGCCAGGTCGACCTGGATGTGATCCTCCGGCCCCGCCGCCCAGGGACAATTCTCGGGAAAGGCGTGACGCGAGCAGGTGATCACCCGCCAGCCGGCGCTGGAAAACCGCTTCACCGTGGCATGGCCGATGCCGCGCGAGGCGCCGGTCAGGATCAGGGTGCGTTTTTCTTCGTCAATGTGTTGAGGCTCGGCCATGGTGCCACCCTACCATTCGCCTTGTACTACGCACCACCCTGATGAAACCCCACGGCCGGCAAGGTTTCAGTCCGGCTGATCGGGCAACGGCTCCAGCCCCGCCGGGTCCTGATGAATGATCACCTCCGCGCCGGGAAAGGCGGCCAGCAGCGCCTGCTCCACCGCATCGCTGATCGCATGGGCTTCGGCCAGCGATATTTGCGGATCCAGCCCCAGATGCAATTGGATGAAGGTGGAAAGTCCCGCCATCCGGGTCTTCAGGTCATGCACATTCTTCACCGCCGGATGGCCTTGAACGATGCGGCGGATGCGGGCGCGTTCCTCATCCGGCAATTCGCGGTCCATCAACTGATGGAAGCTCTGCCGTCCCACGCCGAAAGCGGTGAACAGCATCATCGCCGCCACCGCGATGGCGATCAAGGGATCGGCCAGGGTCCAGCCCAGCCAGGTGACCAGCACCAGCGCCACGATCACGCCGACATTGGTGGCAAGGTCGCTGGCATAATGCGTCGTGTCGGCTTCCACCGCCACACTGCCTGTCTTGGCAACCACCCGGCGCTGATACAGCACCAGCAGGATGGTGACGAAAATGGAAATGCCCATCACCACCAGCGCGGGAATGGAATTGTCCAGCGGCTCGGGGGTGATGATGCGCTGCACCGCCTGAAGCACCAGAAAAAGCGCCGAGGCGGAAATGAAGGCGCCCTGCGCCAATCCCGCCAGGGGTTCGGCCTTGCCATGGCCGAAGCGATGCTCGGCATCCGCCGGGGTCAAGGCCGAACGGATGGCGATCATGTTCAGGGATGAGGCGAAAAGGTCCAGCGCCGAGTCCGCCAAGGACGCCAGCATCGCCACGGAATGAGACGCGAAATAGGCGAAGGTCTTGATCCCCACCAGGAACAGCGAGACCGCGACCGAGGCGATTGCCGCCCGGCGCATCAAGACGCCGGACTGCTCGATGCTTTTATGTTGGCCGCCGTCCGGCGGCGGGGCGCTCATGGGAAAAGTCTTTCGGTGCGCCAAGCTCCGTCCACGCTGTCGCGCAGATAGACCAGCCGGTCGTGCAGCCGAAAGGGGCGGTCGCGCCAAAATTCGATGCGCAAGGGCGTGATGCGCCATCCCGTCCAGTATGGCGGGCGCGGCACCTTGGTCAGCGCGAATTTGACGCCGAATTCCGCCAGTCTTTTCTCGAAAACCAAACGGCCTTGCATGGCGCGCGACTGCGGCGAGGCCCAGGCGCCGATCTGGCTGTCCTTGGGACGCGAGGCGAAATAGGCATCGGCTTCGGTATCCGAGACCTGTGTGATCGCGCCCTGCGCCCGAACCGCCTTGCGCAAGCTCTTCCAATGAAAATTGATCGCGGCGCGCGGATTGGCGGCCAGTTCGGCGCCCTTGATGCTTTGCGCATTGGAATAGAAGATAAAAGAATTGTCGCCAGTTCCCTTCAGCAGGACCATGCGGACATTGGGCACGCCCTGTGCGTCCGCCGTGGCCAGTGCCATGGCGTTGGCATCATTGGGCTCGGACTTTTCCGCCTCTTTCATCCAGCTATGGAACAGCGCGAAAGGGTCGGGGCCTGCGGCTATGCCGCCATCGTCCAGGGGGCCACCTGTCTGCATCGTCATGCACGCGGTCCTAGCAGTTTCGCTTGAGGCAGGGTAGCCTTGCGCTTCCCATGACCCAAAAGCTTTTTGCGCTTCTTATCCTTGCTTTTTGCGCCTGCCTCGCAATGACGCCTTCGGCCCAGGCCCGCAGCTCGGCGGAAATCGCCGCCGACTTCGCCACCGGTGTCGCCGCCTATGACGCGGGCGATTACCCAAAGGCTTTCAAAATCTGGTGGGAGCTTCGCTTCGAGGATCTGGCCGCGATGCGCAACCTGGGCATGATGCTGCGCAAGGGCATAGGCACCGAAAAGAACGCCAAACGGGCCGAGGAAATTTATCTGCGCGCCGCCGAGGTCGGAATGCCGACCGCCCAGGCCGATCTGGCCGACATGTATCTCAAGGGCGAGCTTGGCGCCCCCGACCTGTCCGCCGCCCTGCCGCTGCTCGCCCGGGCCGCCGCGGCCAATCATCCCGGCGCGCAATTTCAGTTGGGCGAATTTTACGAGACCGGCGCGCCACCGCTGGTGCCCAAGGATCTGGAAAAGGCGCGCGAGCTTTACGCCGCCGCCGCCCATAGCGGCATGCCCGAAGCCATAGCGCGATCGCAATTTCTGGGACCGCCCGCCATGCAAGCCGGCATCACGCACGAGGCCCCACTATCCAACGCGCCGCCCGCTCCAGCCGCACCGGTCCAGTCCGTCAACACGCCGGTGCAAAGCCCGCCAAATCCTTGAAACAATGTTATAAAGGGGTCATCTAAAGCAGAATCCCTCCGAAAGACCGGTATGAGAGACCCTTATGAAATCCTCGGCATCGCCAAGACAGCGAGCGAGGCCGACATCAAGAAAGCGTTCCGGACGCTGGCCAAGAAACATCACCCCGACAAGCATGCCGGTGACGCGGCGGCGCAGAAACGCTTCCAGGAAATTTCCGGGGCCTATGACATATTGGGAGACGCGCAAAAGCGGGCACAGTATGACGCGGGCGCCATCGGTGCCGACGGCAATCCAAAAGGCTTTGATCCCAGGCAAGGCGGGTTCCGCCAGGGTCATCCCTTTGGCAGCGGCTTTGGCGGCTTCGGCGGCGGCGGACCGGGGGCGCGGGAATTCCATTTCAGCTTTGACGATGCGGCCTCTCCTGGTGGAGGCGGCGCGGCGGGCTTTGAGGATATTTTCGCCGACCTGATGGGCGCAGGCCGGCGTGGCGCAAAAGCGGGACGGGCCACCAAGGGCGAGGATTTTTCCGCCGCCGTCACTGTCAGTTTCGCGGAAGCCGCCATCGGCGGTACCCGCCGTGTGATGCTGCAGAATGGCGAACGGATCGACGTCAAGATTCCGGTTGGGGTGAAGGACGGCCAGGTCGTGCGCGTCAAGGGGCGCGGCGGCGCGGGCCGGGGCGGGCCCAATGGCGACATCCTGCTGACCGTATCGGTGGCGCCCCACCCGTTCATGAGCCGCGACGGCAACGATATCCGCATGGATCTGCCGGTGACGCTGAAGGAAGCGGTACTGGGCGGCAAGGTGCCGGTGCCGACCCTGACCGGCACGGTGTCCCTCAGCGTGCCGCCCAACTCCAACACCGGTTCGGTGCTGCGGCTCAAGGGCAAGGGCATCGCCGCCAATGGCGGAACCGAGGCCGGAGATTTCTATGTCCGGCTGGTGGTGACCCTTCCCGACAGGCCCGACGAGTCCCTGCGCGGCTTTGCGCAGGGCTGGACCTCGGACTATGACCCCAGGGCCAAGATGAGATAAGCCTTTGGTATCGCAATAAATTTTGCTGACAGAAAATCCCGTTTGGCCACTGGCCTATTCAGGGTAAATGACTAATGTGCACGCAGAAAAGCGGGGATTAAGCATGCCATTTTCGGGCCTCATGAAAGGCAAACGCGGCCTTGTCATGGGCGTGGCCAATCAGCATTCCATCGCCTGGGGCATTGCCCAGGCGTTGCACGACGCCGGCGCCGAGCTGGCCTTTTCCTATCAGGGCGATTTGTTCCGCAAGCGGGTGGTGCCGCTGGTCGAACCGCTCAATCCCGCCGCTTTGATCGATTGCGATGTGAGCAACCAGGGCTCCATCGATGCCGCCTTCGCCGAACTGGGCAAGGTGTGGGACAGTATCGATTTCCTGGTTCACGCCATCGCCTTCTCCGACAAGGAGCAGCTCAAGGGCCGCTATATCGAGACCACGGCGGAAAATTTCCGCATGACCATGGACATCAGCTGCTACTCCTTTACCGCGGTGGCGCAGCGCGCCGAAAAAATGATGCCCAAAGGCGGCAGCATGGTGACGCTCACCTATCTGGGCGCGGAGCGCAACATGCCGCACTACAATGTGATGGGCGTGGCCAAGGCGGCGCTGGAAGCCAGCGTGCGCTACATGGCCGAGGATTTGGGCAAGAAGCAGATACGGGTGAATTCCATCTCCGCCGGCCCGATCAAGACGCTGGCCTTTGCCGGCATCGCCGACAGCCGCTATATCCTGAAATGGAACGAATATAATTCACCCCTGCGCCGCACGGTGACGCAGGGCGAGGTCGGCAATTCGGCGCTGTTCCTGCTGTCGGACCTGGGCAGCGCGGTAACCGGCGAGAATCTGCATGTCGATGCGGGCTATCACATTGTCGGCATGAAGGCCGAGGACGCGCCGGACATTTCCGTGGTGCAGAAAAACGAGACGTCTTGAGCCCCTGGCGCGACTAGAAGGACATCCATGTCGCACAATAGTTTCGGCCATCTCTTCCGCGTCACCACTTTTGGCGAAAGCCATGGGCCGGCGATCGGCTGTGTGGTGGATGGCTGTCCGCCCGGCATCGCCCTGACCGAGGCCGATATCCAGCCCTGGATGGACAAGCGCCGTCCGGGCCAGAGCAAATTCGTCACCCAGCGCCAGGAACCGGATGCGGTAAAAATTCTCTCCGGCGTATTCCAGGACGAGCGCATGGCGCAGCAGGTGACCACCGGCACACCCATCGGGCTGTTGATCGAGAATGTCGATCAGCGTTCCAAGGATTACGGCGAGATTCGCGACAAGTACCGGCCCGGGCACGCGGACTATACTTATGACGCCAAGTATGGCGTGCGCGACTATCGCGGCGGCGGGCGGCAAAGCGCGCGCGAGACCGCCACCCGCGTAGCGGCCGGCGCCATCGCGCGCAAGATTCTCGACCGGCTGTACGGCAAGGTCGTCATTCGCGGCGCCTTGGTGCAGATGGGCGCGCAAAAGATCGACCGCGCCAACTGGTCGTGGGACGCGGTGAACGAAAATCCCTTCTTCTGTCCCGATGCCAAGGCGGCGGCGGAATGGGAGAGCTATCTGGAGGCCATCCGCAAGGATGGCTCATCGGTGGGCGCCATCATCGAAGTGGTGGCGGACGGCATTCCCGCCGGCCTGGGCGCGCCGGTCTATGCTAAGCTGGATAACGAATTGGCCTCGGCCCTGATGAGCATCAACGCGGTCAAGGGCGTTGAAATCGGCGATGGTTTCGCCACCGCCGCCATGACCGGCGCGGAAAATGCCGATGAGATGCGTCACGGCAGTGACGGCAAGCCGGTCTTTTTATCCAATCATGCGGGCGGCATTCTGGGCGGCATCTCCACCGGCCAGCCGATCGTGGCGCGCTTCGCGGTCAAGCCGACCTCCTCCATCCTCACGCCGCGCAAGACCATCGACAAAGCGGGCGCGGAGACCGAGATCCTCACCAAGGGCCGTCATGATCCTTGCGTCGGCATCCGCGCCGTGCCGGTGGGCGAAGCCATGATGGCCTGTGTGCTGGCGGATCAGGCCCTGCGGCATCGCGGGCAGAACGGTTAAAGCTGTCATGTGTGGGTGGCGAGGCGCGTCCAGCACCGCGAGAAAGGGATCCTGGTATTTCACCTCTCTTGTAAATATAATTTACAGAATGAATTTTTACTGCGAACCAAGCCATTGAATTCACACAAAAAATATACTGGCATGCCGTTTGCGTTCTTTGCTTCCAGATATTGTTGAGGGGCTATTTATGAAAAAGTTTTTTTTGGCTGCGCTCGCCGCAGCTTCGGTGATTCTGACTGTTCCGGCGGCGGAAGCGGCGCCTATTTTCGTAGGAAGTTGGACGGTGGATCAGGGACCGCATTGGAGCACCCAGCCGCTGGCCTATACCGGGCAGGAGGCTGCGGCTTTGCTGTTCGGGGGCTTGGCCAGCGACTACGCAATTTCGACCATCGACAACAACCCCGGCACCATCAATTTTGAAGCTTGGTACAGCATCTTGGGCATCGGTGGCGGCACGCAGTTCGCGCAGAACTATGTCGCGCCCGCCTCCAGCCAGGCCCCGGGTTTTTATTATTCGGGCGCTTCCTATCCCTTCTTGGCCACGGACGCGGCGTCTGCCTATGTGGACGACAATGCGATTGGAGCTAAATACACCAATTTCGCGTTCCGTATCACCGACGTGCCAGAGCCGCTGACCCTGTCGTTGTTCGGCGTGGGCGCCATGGGCGTGGCCGCAATGCGCCGACGCAGCAAGGCGCAAAAGGCCTGAACCGGCCCTTCATCGTGTACAGGACGGCGCCTTCGGGCGCCGTTTTTGTTTGCACGGCCATGCGCGACGTATCGGTGGGCGAAACCATGATGGCCTGTGTGCTGGCGGATCAGGCGCTGCGGTATAGGGGTCAGGTTGGATAATTTTCACCCTCCCCTTGAGGGAGGGTCGAAAAATTCGAGCACCGCGAGAATTTTTCGGGGAGGGGCTTGCCGCACCTTATGAGGAACCCCTCCCCGAAATTGTCTTCGCGCTGCACGCGAACCCAATTTCGACCCTCCCTCAAGGGGAGGGTCGCAGAGCTTGAGCGGGCGGCCGGGAAGCTGTCCCGCACCAACGCCCATTCGGCTCAGAGTATTTATTGTACCTACAAAAAAACTTGACGCTCGAAATAAATGTAGCTACATTATCTTGTATGATCCGGTGGAACGAAGCCAAGCGCGCCGCCAATCTTGCCAAGCATGGGGTGGATTTTACCGCTGCCGCGGCGTTCGATTGGGATAGTGCGCTGGTGGTGGAAGATACCCGCTTTGACTATGGCGAGCGGCGCTACCAGGCCCTGGGGATCATCGGCCAGCGGCTTTACATGCTGGTCTTTACGCCGATCCTGGACGGTTTCCGGGTCATCAGCCTTCGCAAGGCGAACAAGAGAGAGGTTTTGTTCCATGAAAAAAGCAAGGACGGCTCGCCTTAAAAAACCGCCGAAAGACTTTGACGAAAATCCGCCCTGGAACGCCGCGCAATTCGCCAAGGCGCGGCCGGCATCGCAGGTGACTCCTAACGTCGTCGCAGCAGCAAAGCGGCGCGGAAGGCCCAAGCTTGATCGTCCCAAGGTGCAGCTTACCCTGCGGCTCGATGCCAATGTGGTGGATGCGTACAAGTCGAAAGGCGCGGGCTGGCAAAGCGCGATCAACGATGCTCTGCGCAGGGCAGCCAAGATACGATAGCATCAATTGAGTATCATGTCCCCGGAATTACAATGTGGTGGGCAATTCGGTGGCCGCCGTGATCGTCAGCCGGTGGGAGAAACAGCTCGAAGCAGGTGAGCCCGAAACTGCAGCTGCGCCGGCGGGCTGACGACGGCCATCAAGTCAGCTGACGCGGTGCCGGTTGGCCGAGCTCAGAGATAACGTTAATGCAGTCGGCTCTATTCGTTATCCAATTCTAAATTCCCACGAAGTCCCTCACACACCATCGATGCCAGTGATGATCACGGACGACGTGCAATTTGTCACCACGTCCATCAAGCAAGTGGACTTCAGCGGGAATGCGAGCCCCGAACGGCAATCGCCACTTACCTAGCTGACGCGCGTTCTGACCGTCCAATTCGACCAAAAATACCATGTTGGCTTGGTTCTGGTAGCCACCGGCGGTCAATACGTAAGGGTAGCTCACAGCAATTGCGCGCGTGCCGCCCGCCGAGGTCGGCCAGACACGCTCTTGTTCGTCGTTCATCTGCCAAAGCGGAAAATCTGTGTAGGGACGCGCCCAGGCCTCGTTACCGAAGACATTGAGCGCGTAGCAGTCCGCCATCGACTCTAAAGTCGCATGCTTCAGAAGCGCGCCGTGATCATCAAACGCTGCTATCCCGTATGCGCTCGGCGCCCACTCGTGGCCAGGAAGGCGCCAGTTGTCGTTGCCAAAAATACCCTCATCGAACCAGCCGACCCACACGCGTTGCTGAGCATCAATCTTTAAGTGCTCAATGCCATCGCCCAGCTCGATGCGCCTGCTTTCTGTGCCGTCAGCTGCTAGAATGCGCGCGTTCCCCGTGCCTCGTGAGCGTGGGTTGGCCACGAGCCACCGGCCATCGGGAAACTGATCCACCATTGGAAACGGGTCTTGCAGCGGAAATTGCACCTGCTCGATCAGAACGTCATGCTCGACTGTCCACACCCTTGCTGTGGCCTGAGCAGCAAGTCGCCTGGTTTCGCCAACGGTTTTACCTTCATGATCGCTCCACCACGCACGGTGAATATCTTTGTTCGCGCCGACTATCGCCAAGCTCCCGCCGTCCAGCGTCTCGTATCCCAATATATGCCAACCTTCGGGAAGGGCCGGAAGAGCAGATGATATCGGGTCTGGAGGATTGCTCATGTGGCTGTCCCATCACGTCGGCCGATTTCCACCGGGCATCGGTGCCGGCTCGCCGCGCCACCGTAGCGTAAACACCACCCCCGGCCCCACGCTGACTTGCGGCTCGGACGGCGGCGTCGCTTTCATCTGCACCTCGCGCTCGGCCACGCATTGCTGCACCAGACCGCCCAGGCCGGGAAAATCATCCGCCATCGGCATGGCGCGCAGGAAGCAATCGTCGAAGAAGGTATAGTGATCCAGCTCGCCGCAGCCAAAGCTGGTGCGGTCGGGCCGCGATGCCGTCATCACGATGCGGTTTTCGCCCTGCAAGGGCGCCACAAACTGGCCGGAATAACAGGCCGACATCACGATCACGGCGGGCCGGGGGCCGCAGGCGGTACCCACCATGTCGCGCATCTGGTTGGGCGCAAGCACCGTATCGCCGACAATGATGCCCTCGGGCACACCGTGGGAGGTGAAATAGATCAGGCAACCGCCCCGCGCCCTGGCCGCGACCGTCTGCATGGCGGCGGCGATCTCTGGCACGCCGGCATGCTGGGTGCCGTTGTCGTAATCGACCGAAAATTGCACCATATTGGCGGGCTTGAAGCCGATCTTGGCGAAAGCCCGGGCCAGGTCGTGGCGGCCATTGTCGAACACTTTGGACGGCGCGCCGTTATGGGCGCGATAATCCCCCGCCACCAGGATCACCGCCCAATGGCTGAAATCGACCAGATGGGACTCTTGTTGGGATTGGGGTGGCTCCTTGGAGACCGCCGATATCGGACTGTCCAGCAACCACAGGGCGCCGCCGCCCAAGGCCACCGCCAGAACCACACCCAGCGCGATCAATCTCTTCTTCAAGGCCATTCTCTGCGCCTGTTACGGGCGAACAAAACCGCCGACCAACTCAATATGCGACGACCAGAGGAATTGGTCTATCGGGGTGACCGGGCCAATCCGGTAACCGCCCGCAATCAGCAGGGCGGCGTCGCGGGCAAAGCTCACGGCATCGCAGGAGACATAGGCGATGACCGGGACCTTGGATTTGGCCAGCGCCTTGGCTTGCGCCTCGGCCCCCGCACGCGGTGGGTCCAGCACCACGGCGTCATAGACGTTAAGCTCCGAGGGCGTGAGCGGCAGCTTAAACAGGTCGCGCGCTTCGGTGGTGACAGGCTTCAGCCCAGGGCTCTTGGCCGCCTCGGCCAAAGCCGCCAAAGCGGACTTGTCCTGCTCGACGGCATGGACGCGGGTCTTGCGCGCCAGCGGCAAAGCAAAGGTACCGCAACCGGCGAATAGGTCGGCCACTCTTTTTGCCTTTCCCACCGTTTGAAGCACAAACGCCTGCAGCGACGCCTCGCCTTCGCGGGTGGCCTGCAAAAAAGGATCGGGTGGCAGGATGACCGCGACCCCGCCAAGGCTCACGGTCGGCAGGGCCGTTTCGAACACGGTCTCGCGGCCCATGGTCAGCCGCGCGATGCCAAGACCGGACAGCGCCGAAGACAGCGCCGCCCGCAAGGTGGGCGTCAGCGCCGCGCGCCAGCGCAAGGCGCAGTCGAACCCGGCATCGGTTTCAGTGACATGCAGTTCGCCCGCCTCGCCGATGCCGAACAGCGGCTCAAGCTTTTGCCGCAAGGCTCCCACCAGAGCGAACAGGCCCGGGGTCAGCACCTCGCAATGATGCATGTCAATCACGGTATGGCTTTTGGCGGCGTGGAAACCGATATGCAGGCCTTCCGCCAGGCTCTTGATCTTGAACACGGCGCGGCGGCGCGAGCGCGGCGGCACGATCACCGGCTCTTCCACCACCGCTTCGACGCCGGCGCGTTTTAGCGCGGCAAGGACGGTGTCGCGTTTCCTGGCGCGATAGGCGTCAGGCGTCAGGTCTTGCAGCGAGCAACCACCGCAGATGCCGAAATGGGGACATACATGCGAGCTTTGATCCTCATGCTTCGACGGGCTCAGCATGAGGATCAATCTAATTCCTCACCCTGAGCTTGTCGAAGGGTGAGGAACGACCGGCTTGCCGGTCAAATCGGTCCAGCGGACCGATTTGAGTGACGAACGCCGCGAGCTCAAGCGAGCGGCCGGGCGCGACTAGGCGAGCTTTCCGGCGGCAAGATGGATCGCCTCGGCCCCGCGTCCCAGCGCGCTCAACGCCGTCTTCACAATCCCATCGGCATCCAGGCCAGCCTGGGCATACATCTTCTCGGGCGTGTCATGATCCTGGAAGACGTCCGGCAAGGTCATGGGACGGATCTTGATGCCTTTGTCCAGCAAACCGTCATGGGCCAGGAAATGCATCACATGGGCGCCGAAACCGCCCGCCGCGCCTTCCTCGATGGTGATCAGCACTTCATGCTCGCGCGCCAGGCGGCGGATCAGCTCGACATCCAGCGGCTTGGCGAACCGCGCATCGGCGATGGTGGGCGACAGGCCGTAACCGGCCATGCGCTCCGAGGCCAGCAGAACCTGGGTCATGCGGGTGCCGAAGTTCAAAATGGCGATTCCGGAGCCCTCTTTGACGATACGGCCCTTGCCGATTTCCAGCGCAATGCCTTCGGCCGGACGGGCGATGCCCGTGCCCTCGCCGCGCGGATAGCGGATGGCGCTGGGGCGGTCGTCGATCGCCGCCGCCGTGGCCACCATATGGGTCAGCTCGGCTTCGTCGGACGGCGCCATGATCACGAAATTGGGCAGGGTCGCCAGATAGGCGATGTCGAAAGACCCGGCGTGAGTCGCGCCGTCCGCGCCCACCAGGCCGGCCCGGTCCATGGCAAAGCGCACCGGCAGCGACTGGATCGCCACGTCATGCACCACCTGGTCATAGGCGCGTTGCAGGAAGGTGGAATAGATGGCGCAGAAAGGCTTCATGCCCTCGGTCGCCAAGCCCGCGGCGAAGGTCACGCCATGCTGTTCGGCAATACCGACATCGAAGGTACGCCCGGGAAAAGCCTTTTCGAACAGGTCGATGCCGGTGCCGGACGGCATCGCGGCGGTGATGGCGACGATGCGCTGGTCTTTTTTGGCTTCGGCGATCAGGCTTTCGCCGAACACCTTCTGATAGGCCGGGGCCTTGGGCGTGGACTTGGACTGTTCGCCGGTTAAGACGGTGAATTTGGTGACGGCATGATATTTGTCGGCGGCGGCTTCGGCCGGCGCATAACCATGGCCCTTCTTGGTCACCACATGCACCAGGACGGGTCCCTTCATGGTGTCGCGGACATTTTCCAGCACCGGGATCAGGTGATCGAGATTGTGGCCGTCGATCGGGCCGACATAGAAGAAGCCCATTTCCTCGAACATGGTGCCGCCCATGGCCATGCCGCGGGCATATTCCTCGGTGCGCTGCGCCACCTTGAACAAAGCGCGCGGCAGAAGCTTGCGCGCCAGGCGCTTGGCGACATTGCGGATGCCGGTATAGGGACGCGAAGACACCAGGCGCGCCAGATAGGCGCTCATCGCGCCGACCGGCGGCGCAATGGACATGTCATTGTCGTTGAGGATGACGATCAGCCGGTTCTTATGGGCGCCGGCATTGTTCATCGCCTCATAGGCCATGCCCGCGCTCATCGAACCGTCGCCGATCACCGCGATCACATTGTTGTCGCCGCCGGTCAGATCGCGCGCCACCGCCATGCCCAGGCCGGCCGAAATCGAGGTCGAGGAATGCGCCGCGCCGAAGGGGTCATATTCGCTTTCGCTGCGCTTGGTGAAACCCGACAGCCCGCCGCCCTGGCGCAGGGTGCGCATGCGGGCGCGGCGACCGGTGATGATCTTATGGGGATAAGCCTGATGGCCGACGTCCCAGATGACCCGGTCCTTGGGCGTGTCGAACACATAATGCAAAGCGGTGGTCAACTCGACCACGCCCAGACCGGCGCCGAAATGCCCGCCCGTCACCGAAACGATATCGATCAGATCGGTGCGCAGTTCGTCGGCGAACTGCCGCAGCTGATGCTTTTCGAGGCGGCGCAGGTCTTGCGGCAGGTCGACCTGATCCAACAGGGGAGTCTTGGTATTGGGGATATTCATGTCCGGAAAATCTCTTTTTTAAGACAGCAAAGCAAGCTCATGCCGTCTCCAGCCTTTCACCAGTTTCAGGGGCACCAGTTTCGGGGGCGCCAATTTCTGGGCCACCCGCGCCCATTACGATCTTTTCTAAGCGCCCCTCGGCGGACTTCAATTTTTTTTCACAATGTGCCTTCAAGGCCTGTCCACGTTCGTACAAAGCGATCGAATCTTCCAAGTCCACCTCGCCCTGTTCCAGCCGGGAGACGATGGCTTCCAATTCTTTGAGCGCCCCTTCAAAGCTCAGTTCTGCAATGGCCTTGCCGGGCCCTTTGGGGGATTGCGAAGAAATGATGAAAACTCCAACTGCCTTGCATGAACGTTCCGGGTGCCCCGAGACCGCCAGGGCCCCATAATCGCAGTTATGGTGCCCCCAAGCCAGCTTTGTGCCCCCGCACGCCGGAAATTATAGTTCAAGGACTTTCGGGAACAAGCAGTTTCCTTGCAAGGGCCGTGACCAACGGGTCACGGGCGCGGCAGATTTGTCGCCCGGAGCTGGAGCGTGCCGCCTGGACCGCCCTGTGGCAGGCTGGAAACCTGGCCCAATACAGCCTGAAAGGCGGGCAAATTGAGGATCGATTCGATCCGACCCATCAGTCCCAGACTGGCCTCCAACCCGTCCGACAGCGTCCCCAGCCGCGACAGAATGCCGGTGGGGCGGGGATAGACCCGAAAGACCATCCCCTCCACCGGCACCGACCCCAGGGCGGCCGCCTGCCCCGCCGCCGTCCAGAAGCCGCCAAGGACATCGACCAGGCCTTGAGTCTTGGCGTCAGCGCCGGACCAGACCCGGCCCCGGGCCGCGGTCCGGACCTTTTCCAGGGACAGCTTACGGCCATCCGCCACCTTGCGGGTGAAATCGTCGTAAATCACATCGGCCTGATGGTTGAGATTGGCCCACTGCTCGTCGGTGAAGGGCTGCAGCGGCGAATCCATCAAAGTGTTCTTGCCCACCGAAACCGTCTCGGCATTGGCGCCGATCAATCCCAGCGTCTTGGAAAAGCTGACCTTGCCGGTCAGCACGCCGATCGAGCCGGTGATGGTGCCGGGTTCGGCCACGATCTTGTTGGCGCTGAGCGAAATATAATAGCCGCCGGACGCGGCGACGCCGCCCATGCTGACCACCACCGGCTTGCCGGCTTTTTGCGCCGCCTTCACCGCATGCAGGATCTGGTCGGAAGCGGTGACCGAGCCGCCGGGCGAATCCACCCGAAGCACGATGGCCTTGATATTCTTGTCGCGCGCCGCTTGCGCGATTGCCGCCGACAGATCGTCGCTGGCGATGCCTTCCGCGGCATTGACCCAGGAGGTCTTGGCGGTGCCGTCGCGGATCTCGCCGGACGCCTCGACCAAGGCGATATTGGCGGTGCCCGTGCCGCGTTCGATAGCTTTCACATAGTTGGTGAACTTGACCGATTTGGAGTCCGCGCCCGCCTTGGCCTTGGCGGCGGCGCGCGCCTCATCGTCATAGCCCAGGCGGTCGACGAGATGGCGCGCCATCGCCTCTTCGGCGAATTGCGGGCTGGCTTCCAGCGCCGCGATCACATCGGCGCGCTTGACATGGCGGTTGGCCGCCATCTGATCGACGGCGCTGTCATAGACCGAATTCAACAGAGCGGTGAGTTGCTCGCGGTCGGCCGGCGACATTTGTTTTTCCATGAATGTGTCGGCGGCGCTTTTATATTCGGCGCGCTTGGCGATCTGGGGCTGGGCACCGAGCTTGTCCAAGGTGCCGCGCAGGAACAACGCCCCGCCGCCGCCGCCTGACGTCGAGAAGGGGCTTTTGGGCTGCACCCAGATTTCATTGGCGGCGCTGGCGGCCAGATAGTCGCCCAATCCGGCGCTGAAAAAGGCGGTGGCCTGGGCCATCACGAATTTGCCGCGTGCGCGGAAGCGCTGCACGGCGGCGGCGATTTCCTGGGCCTCGGCGGTGGAAAGCGCGCCATGGCCCAATTGCATCACCACGCCCCTAACCCGCTGATCGCGGCCGGCGGCGTCCAGCCCCAGCACCACATCCATCACCGTGATGCGTCTTGGCATCAGGATGCTGGTGGGCGCGGCGGCGCTGTCGTCGATGGGCTGGCGCAGGTCCAGCGCCAACACCATATTGCCCGGCAGCCCGTCGCCGCGCGCCAGCAAAATCACCACCAGCAAGACAATGATCAGAAGCAGGAAGACGGCCGCCTTGGCGAAGCCATTCAGGACCGCGAACAGGATGGAGCGGAACCAGGTGAGAAACCGGATCATGAGGAAACCTTTGGACGCTAGAGCGAGTCGGACCAGATTGAACCACGGCGCCAGCGGGACTGTGTGATACGGGCGCTGGCACCCAACGCTGGAGCATATCCGAGGATTAGCAAAAAGGTGAACGTCCCGAGCGCCATCGAAGGGCACAAAGCGACAGCCCAAATCGGGCCCCACCCCGCCGCTCGCCTAAGCTCGCGGAGTTCCGGCCTCGCGTCGCGCTTGGCCGCGCGCCGCTGCGGCGTTGGCTTAGCTTTTCTTGGCGAGCGTAGCGAGCCTAGAAAAGCTTGCCCTATGCGAGCATTAGCGAGCATGCGGCGCTGCCCTCGCTGGCGCTCGGGCGTTCGGCCCTCAAATCGGTCCACCGGACCGATTTGACCGGCAAGCCGGTCGGGCCTCACGGTCCACTGGACCTGCTCACCCGCTACGCGGGACGCGCCTCACCCCACGAAAAAGCCCGGCCCCCAACAGGCAGGTCGGGCCTTTTCTTTATTTCTTACCCTCCGGCCTTCTGGTCAGGCGACACCGCGCTCAGGATGGTTCCGGTAACTTTCGCGGGCCGCTGCCGAACTGGTCTGCGTCGGACCATAGTGATACGGAAGACGAAAATGCGCAGACGCCACTTTCTTGCCGGCTTGCTGATGGGCGGCGCCATGCCCGGCTCCGCCTTCGGTTATGAAGTGACCAAGAGCGACGCGGAATGGCGCAAGCTGCTGTCGCCCGCCGCCTATCGGGTCCTACGCCACCAGGGTACCGAGGCGCCGTTTACCTCAGCCCTGAACAAGGAGCGTCGCAAAGGCATTTTTGCCTGCGCCGGTTGCGCGCTGGACCTGTTCTCGTCCGACGCCAAATTCGACAGCGGCACCGGTTGGCCCAGTTTTTTCCGCCCCTTGCCCAATGCCGTGCAAACCTCCCAGGACAATTCCCTGATGATGAACCGCACCGAAGTCCATTGCCGCCGCTGCGGCGGTCATCTGGGGCATGTCTTTGACGATGGTCCGGCGCCGACGGGGTTGCGTTATTGCATGAACGGTTTGTCGTTGACTTTCAGGCCGACGTAAAAAAGGCCGATCTTGCGATCGGCCTTTTTCAACATTCGCGTGAAATCTATCAGGGACTCGGTGCTGGCGCCGCGTCGTCGGGCGTGGCGATAGCTTTCGCCTTGGCGCGCACCTTGGTCACCATATCGTCATGGGCGGCGGAAAAGCCCTTAAGATAGAAATCCAAGGCATAGGTTTTTCCAGTATCGGCGGCGATATTGACTTTTCCCTTCTCGCCCCCGGACCTGCCGATCGCCTCGACAAAATTGTTGTCCACCGGCGTCTCGACATAGCAGCCGTTACGGTCGCAGCGGCGGTATTTGAGCAGCGGCGAGGTGAAGCTATCGGTCTTGATGGTCACACCCTTCTGGATGGCGATCTCCAGCGGCACCCTGATCTGAATGGCATGGCGGTCGATGCTGGGAACATAGGCCAGAGAGATCGACAGGACCCGTTGTTTGGTGGCTGGGCTGTCCAGTTCCTGGAACATATCGCAGGGACCGGGGCTCTGGACCGGGAAGCAGCGCACGAACCAGTCGCCCACCGGCTTGATCTCGGGACGGCCCGGCTCGGCGGCATCGGACTGTTGCGCCACGGCAGCGCCGCAGGACAGCAGCAGGCCAGCGCAAGCGGAAAACAGGAAACGCTTCATCTTGTGGGCCTCGTTACGGATTGGCCGCGGCATCGTCGGTCTTGGCGGCCGGCTTGGCCTTGACGCGGGCTTTGGCCACCATGTCGTCATGGGCGGCGGAAAAGCCCTTGAGCGACAAGGGCAAAGCAAAGCGCTTGCCGCTATCGGCCACGATATTGATTTTGGCCTCCTGGCCGGTGGCCTTGACCAAGGCATCGATCACCGCATCGTCCGGGGCCACCTGCACGAAACAGCCCTCGCGATTACACATGCGGTATTTCATGACCGGCGAAGTATAGGAATCGGCCTGTATCGTCGCACCCTTCTGAAGGGCGACATCCAGCGGCAGGGTGATTTGCAGGATGTGGCGGTTCATGCTGGGAACAAAAGCCAGGGAAAACGTCAAAACACGCTGCCGTGACTCCCCGGCGACCCTCTCCTGAAACATGTCGCAGGGATTGGGGTTGTTCACAGGGAAACAACGCACCATCCAATCGCCGACATTCTTGACCTCGGGGCTACCCGGCGCGGCAGGCGCCTCCTGGGCAATAGCGGCGGCACAGCCAAGAGCCAGCGCGGCGACAATGCCCGTCAGAACAGACTTCATCTTCACGACCACAGTCTCCAGAACCAGGAGCGGCGTTTTTGATCGGCGCTCTTCCAGGCCGCAAGAGACGCCTTATATCCCTTGAACGAGATCGGCACTTCAACCCGCTTGCCGTCGAGCCCGGCAAACATCACCGAAGCATCGTCGGCGCCGTTCAGCGCGGCCGCCAGCGGGGCATCAAAGGGCGTCTCGGCCAGGCAGCCGATGGCGTTGCAGGTACGGTACTGATAGACCTTGGGGGTCGTATCCTTGCCGATGCGCAGCCCCATACCGGGCTCCAACGCCACGCCATAGGGCAGCATGAAATTCAGCATCTGCTTGCCGTCCTTGGCTGTGGTGATGCCGGCGCGCGCCACGGTATTGGGCGTGCCTTGCGAGCGGTCCACCACATCGGTGCTGAGTTCGCAGTTGACGTCCTTGGCATCCGCCGCCGCACAGGCGACACGCCAGTCGTCATAGGTTGCAACCGAGGCCGCATGGATGTTGTAGGTGGCCACGCCACGTATCATCCAGCCCGCCAAAAGGCCGATCAACAACGCTGCTCCGCCCACAATCAGACGTTCAATTTTCATCGTTTGGTTTCGCTTTAATTTCTTCGGTTTTGCCCGCAAAATCCGCCATTTGGCGGCCAGGAGCCCAAGCCGGGGGACGACCTACCAGATCGGCGGAATAAAGGAAACGCCCCCCGGGCCTTTTCGGGGGTGCGGCGCGGCCCGCGCAGCGGGTGAGCAGGTCTGGTGGACCTGCGAAAGCGCCAAACGCCGCAGCGACGCGCGTCCAAGTGCGTCGCGAGGCCGGGACAGCACCCCGTATGACAGGCTTTTAACCCGCCCAACGCAAGCGCCCCCCCCCGCGGATTGCGGTCAATGCCCGGCCAGCAGCACCGGCTTTTCCCGGTAAACGCCGGGCCAGACCCGCTTCAGCGCGGCGATCTTGGGAAGATCGTTCACCACGATGTAGGAGGCGTGGGGATTTTTGACCAGATAGTCCTGGTGGTAGTCCTCGGCCGGGTAGAAACCCTTCAGGGGTTCCACTTTTGTGGCGATCGGCGCGCCAAAGACATGCGCCGCATCGAGCTGGGCGATATAGGCCTTGGCGGTCTGCTCCTGGCGCGGGCTGGCGGCGAAAATTTCGGAACGATACTGGGGGCCCTCGTCCGGCCCCTGGCGGTTCCTTTCGGTGGGATCATGCGCCACCGAGAAATAGATTCGCAGCAACTGACCGAACGTCACCTGACGGGGATCGAACGTGATCTGCACCGCTTCCGCATGGCCGGTATCGCCATTGCTGACCAGGTCATAAGTGGCGGTCTTCTTATTCCCCCCGGAATAGCCCGCGACAACCTTGGTGACGCCTTTGACATGTTCGAAAATACCTTGCTGACCCCAGAAACAGCCGCCCGCCAGTACCGCGACCTCTGTCGTGGCTGGGTTGGCGGGATCGGAGGCCGCGGCCGCAATCGCGGCGTTCAGCTCCCGGGCCTGGGATGACGGCAAGAGTGCGGCCAGCAACGCGCCGGCGGCCAGTATCAGAGCGATCGGCTTTATGGTCATGGGCGTCTTTCCCACAATTCTACGCCTGTCAGTTCGCCTGGGATCACCGTCCGGTTACGCCAACCGCTTAGCCAAATCTTGAGGCGGCCTCCAGAATGGCCTCATAGACCAAATCCAACTCCTCCGCCGTCACACAATAGGGAGGCAGCACATAAATGCTGTTGCCCAGGGGACGCAGCAAAACACCGCGAGCCTGGAAAAATTGGACAAGTTCCAACGCCACATTGGCCAAATAACCGGGATCGGCGACTTTGAGATCCAAGGCGGTGATGATGCCCAGGCGGCGGACATTTTCAAACCGCGTCTCGCCGTGAAAGCGCGCCAGGCGTTCCTCCTGCCGTCCCGCCAAGGCCGCGACGCGCGCCAACACAGGCTCGTCGCGCCAGATCTGAAGATTGGCGCGCGCGGCGGCGCAGGCGATGGGATTGGCGGTGAAGGAACTGGAATGAAAGAAAGTGCGGCTGCGGTCGATGGAATAATGAGCGTCGAAAATTTCGGGCCGGCACAGGGTTGCCGCCAGCGGCACACTGCCGCCGGTCAGGCCCTTGGCCAAGCACAGAATATCGGGGGAAATGCCGGCCTGCTCGCAGGCAAACAAGGTGCCAGTGCGGCCAAAGCCGGTCATGGCTTCATCGGCAATCAGCAAGGTCTGGGTGGCGCGGCAGATCGCGGCCATGTCGCGCAGGACTTGCGGAGAATAGATATGCATGCCGCCCGCCCCCAGGATCAGCGGCTCGACGATCAGGGCGGCGGCACCCTTGGCGGCGTCGCGCAGCAGGCTCAATGTTTCCTGTTCGCGTCCCGGCCCGGGGAATGGCAGACGCACGACATCGAACAGAAGCGGCTGGTAGGCGGCATTGAACACACCGCGCGCGCCCGCCGACATGGTGCCAATCGTATCGCCATGATAGGCGTGCTCCAGCGCGATAATGCGGCTGCGCGGCTCTTTTCCGTTCTTTGGGCCCTGGTTCTTCCAGAAACCCAGCGCCATCTTCAGCGCCACTTCCACCGCGGTGCTGCCGCTGTCGGAATAAAAGACGTGAGACAGGCCGCGCGGGACGACCTGCAGCAGGGCCCGCGCCAATTCTTCCGCCGGCTGATGGGTGAAGCCCGCGAAAATCACCTGATCCAGCGCATCGGCCTGTTGCTTGATCGCTTCGACAATCCGGGGATGACGATGACCATGGGTGATGACCCACCAGGAGGATATGGCGTCCAGCAATTTGCCTTTTTCTGTCTGGAGCCAGGCGCCTTCGCCACTTTTCACCAGGGTCGCGTCCGGCGTCAGCGCATGTTGGGTAAAGGGGTGCCAGACCGGTGACGTCACGTGAAATCCGCGCGATCAAAAGTCTTGGCGAACACGTCCGCCAACCGCCCGGCGGATAGCGGCTCAATGACAGGCAGGCGGCCCAGGCGCTTTGCTGGGCCCATTTCCGTGATGATCCGCTCACTTTCCACATTGGCCTCGCCGATAAAGGCCACGCCATGCAGCGGAATCGATCGCGCACGGATGGCCGCGATGGACAAAAGCGTGTGGTTGATGGTGCCCAGCTTGGTCCGCGCGCAGACGATCAATGGAATTTTCCAGCGGGCGAAGACATCGATGAAAAGAGTCTGGCGCGTGAGCGGCACCATCAATCCCCCCGCACCCTCAATCACCACCGGACCTTCGGGCGGAACCAGCCGGTCCGGATCTATGGTAATACCCTCGTCCGCCGCCGCCTGGTGCGGCGAAGCGGCAAGCTTAAGCCGATAGGCTTCCGGCAAGACTTCCACCCCCGCCAGCGCCGCAACGGTCTGGCTGTCGGTGGGAAATCCCGCCTGCACCGGTTTCCAGTAACGCGCCCTCAGCATCGCGGCCAGACCGGCGCAGAATACGGTTTTGCCGACATCGGTGTCGGTTCCGGCGACGACAAACCTCATCGCCGCGCCGCGTCCAGGTCGTCAAACAGCGCGTCCAGATCGTCCGGCGTAACATGCAGGGTCAAAGCCAGGCGCAGCCGCGCGGTGCCTTCCGGCACGGTGGGCGGGCGGATGGCGCGAACGTCATGGCCGCGGGCTTGCAGCGCTTTGGCCAGGCGCACCGCCTCCTGGTCGCTGCCGACAATCACCGGCTGGATCTGAGAGCCCGAGACCGGCAATCCCAGTCCGCACATCCGCTCTTCGGCATGGCGCACCAACCGCTGCAATTGGGTGCGTTCCTGCTCCGCGCCGGCGCAGATCTTCAAAGCGGCCCGCACCACCGCCGCCATCAAGGGCGAAGGCGCGGTCGAATAAATAAAGGCCCGGCCGCGATTGACCATGAAGTCGCGATAAAGCCGCGGCAGGCAGACCAGCGCGCCCGCCGCGCCCAATCCCTTGCCGCACGTGTGCAGGGAAATGATATTGGGGGCGCCTTCATAACGCGCGCCAAGCCCCCTGCCCTGGTCGCCATGCACCCCGGTGGCATGGGCTTCGTCCAGCAACAGCATCGCATCATGCCGGTGCGCCAGCGCCACCAGCGCGTCCAAAGGCGCGCGGTCACCGTCCATGGAATAAAGTGTCTCCACGGCGATCCACGCTCGACCATTCTTTGGCCCTTTTCCCCCGGCGGCGCGCCAGCCGGTGATGATGGCGTCCATCGCGCCCACGTCATTGTGCGGCGCCTCTATCGCCTGGATGCGCGCGGGCTCCAGCCCGTCGCGAAAACTGGCATGGATCAGCGCGTCATGAACGATCAGGTCGCCGGAGCGCGGCAGCGTGGCGGCGATGGCCGCATTGGCGGCAAAGCCGGTGGAAAAATACAGCGCCGTCTCGCTGCCGAAGAAGCTGGCGGCTTCTTCCTCCAGGGCTTCGTGCTCGGGATGATTGCCGCGCAAGAGCCGCGAGCCGCCGGCGCCCAACGGCACGCCGCGCTTCAGGGCCTCCAGCGCGGCATCGCGCAAGTGCGGGCTTTGCGCCAGCGCCAGAAAATCGTTGGAGGTGAAATCCTTGCCTGCGGCCGGGGCAAGCGCGCGCAACCGGCCTTTCGCGGCCAGCGCCTCCAGCACCGCTTCATGGGGATCATTCACGGGGCGCATGGATTCCACACGCCCCGGCAAAGGGCAAGCTTAGAGAGCGTCGTCGCCGGTCTCGCCGGTCCTGACACGCTGGGCGGCAAGCAGCTCGAAAACAAAGATCTTGCCATCTCCGACCTTGCCGGTCCGCGCCGCCTGGGTAATCGCGGAGATCGCATCGTCCACCCGGTCATCGGCCAGCGCCACCTCGATCTTCAGCTTGGGCGTGAAGGAAATGGTGTATTCCGCGCCGCGATAGATTTCCGTGTGGCCCTTCTGGCGGCCATAGCCCCGCACTTCCGTGATGGTCAGACCGTTGATACCGATGTCGGTGAGCGCCTGGCGCACGCTGTCCAGTCGGTGCGGCTGAATGATCGCGGTGACGAGTTTCATGTCTTACGCTTCCTTCCCCGCCCTAGCGGTTCACATGATAACCGGTTTCGCCATGGGTGGCGAAATCCAACCCCTGGGTTTCGTGCTCCAGATTCACGCGCAAACCCACCAGCCGGTCAGCCAATTTGGTGATGACAAAGGTGGCGATAGCGGAAAACAGCGCCACCGCCAGCACCGCGATGGCCTGGGCCTGGAGCTGCGGACCCACCGCATGATTGAGATGACCGCCGCCCGCGCCGGCCAGCGACACAAAGGGAAGCAGCATGGTGCCCATGGCCCCGCCCACGCCATGCACGCCCAGCACATCCAGCGCGTCGTCGACCCTCATCACCCGTTTCACCGCCCACACCGCGACATAGCAGACGCAGCCCGCGGCGACACCCAGCAGCACCGCACCCAGCGGGCCGGCAACACCGGCGGCCGGCGTAATAGTGGCCAAACCCGCAATGGTGCCGGTGACCGCGCCCACCAGACTGGGCTTGCCGAACTTGATCCATTCGATCGCCATCCATGCCAGGGTGGCGCTGGCCGCCGACAAATGTGTCGCCAGCATCGCCATGCCGGCATCGGCGCCGGAGGACACGGCGCTGCCAGCATTGAAGCCGAACCAGCCCACCCACAGCAGCGACGCCCCCACCATCACCATCCAGGGCGCGTGCGGTGGACGGATGCCATGGGGGAATTCATGGCGCGGGGCGATCATCCAGGCGATCACGAGAGCGGACACACCGGCGGTAACATGCACCACAATGCCGCCGGCAAAATCCATCACCCCCATCTTGGCCAGCCAACCGCCGCCCCAAACCCAATGGGCGACGGGGGCGTAGACGATCAGCAGCCACAGCGCGGAGATCAGCAGCACGGCGGCAAACCGGATGCGCTCGACATAGGCCCCGATGATCAAGGCCGGGGTAATGACCGCGAAGGTCATCTGGAACATGACATAGACGCTCTCGGGAATATGCGTGCCGGGACGCACCGTGTCGCGCGCCAGGTTGCCCAGGAAGAAGGCGGCGCCGTCACCCAGCCAGTCGCCGTCGCCGCTGTAGGACAGCGAATAGCCGAAGGCGAACCACAGGATGGAGCACATAGCCGCGACCGCAGTGCATTGCACCAGAACCGACAGGATGTTCTTGGCCTGCACCAGTCCGCCATAAAACAGGCCCAAGGCGGGCAAGGTCATCAAAAGGACCAGTGCCGTGGATGTCAGCATCCAGGCGGTATCGGCGGCGTTTATCACGGTTTTCCTGCCCCCATCTCGTGCAGCCCGTTTGGTCCGGGCTTGCTTAATATCTGAGCAGAGTGTCCAAAAATTATGCTGTCCGCAAGCCGGGCGCGGGCCCACGGGATAGTTTTCCACCGCCTGGCGCCCCCCCGGGGGTCAATCGAGCTGGCGAGGATCGGCACGGCCCGCTTCCATATCCGCAATGCTGAGCTTGGTCTTATAGCCCAGTTCCGCTTTGCCCGACTCGTGCCAGGCATCGCTTACCAGGTCGCGCAGCATCGCCGCGCCTTCGGCAATCCGCCGGATGGCAAAGCGCTTTGCCTCAGGCGTCGCGGCGTCGAAAGCACCCGCCTTTTCCAGCCGGTAAAGCGCAGGCAGTTCTTTTTGGCTGGCCATCAGATAGGTCTGTGTTCTGTCCTGGATGGCGCAACCGCAGTCTCGGTCGGGCTGCAGGGCCGCCGCCACATCCGCTTTGCGGATATGGGCGTTGACGAAGTCCGTCTCGAACTTGGCGTGCAGACCCGGCGCGGTGACAAAGCCTTCGGGATTGGGTCCCTCGCCCCAGCCATTGTAATGCACGCTGGCATGCATCGGCTGGCTGGCATCGCCGACATAATGCGCCCACACGCCCAGATCGCGCAGCGTCAGCAGCTGGCGCACCACCTGCGAGGCCGCATAGGATTTCGTCTCGGCGGCCGTCATAGCGAATTTGCGCGCATATTTCTGCGCCGCCATGTCCCGGCGCAACAGGGCGAAGTCCTTCACCAACTGCTGCCAGCCGCCCATGATGGTGTAAGGCAGATAGCCCGCTTTGTATTCGTCCGTGCCGGCGGCGCGCAGCGCGGTGTCATAGTCGCGGCGCGTCGCGGGCAGCGCGGCGAGCCTGGGTCCGCCCAGAATGCTGCCATCGTCGGATACATCCATGAAATGACCCGCATCGCTGTCGGCATCGTGCGGCTGTCCGGCGTTACGGGAGATATCGGGCTCTTGGGCCATCAAGCCGATCTGCGCCGCCGCTTGGGCGCTGCGCAGGAATACCGGAATCTCCTTGGGGAAATGGCCGGCCGCAATTTCCCCAATAAAGCGGTGGCCCGTGCCGCCCCAGGCCCAGCATGGCGCGCCGGACGCCGTCAGCAGGATGCAAGCCAAAAACAGCTTTCTCATGACCGCGCCCTGCTCGCCGTGACGGCTCATTCTATCACGTCTCAGAGTACCGAGCGCAGAGTAACCTGGAAGGTCTGGGGCGAACCGACCACGAAAGTGGGAAGCGAGCCGCAGGCACTGGAGGAGGGAAGCGTGGGAATGAAACAAGGCTTGGACGAGATGCTGCCGAGATATTTCTCGTTGAACAGATTGTAGCCATTCACCTTCAGATAGGAGCCGGTCCAGCCGATCTCGCCCAGGTCGTAGGTGAGGTCGGCATCGGCCGTGAAATAGCCGGGCACCTTGTAGTCATTGTTGTCGGTGGCAAAACGCGCGCCGACATATTTGCCGCCAAACCCCATGGTCAGTCCGCCCCATTTGTATTCGACACGCTGGGACATGGTCCAATCGGGCGTCTCCACCAAGGTCTTGCCCGCCAGATTGATGGGCGCACCGCCTGCACCTACCAGAATGATCGCTTGCGGCCCGGCGCTGACCCGGCTGTGGGTGTAGGAGGCCGAACCATAAATCGACAATTCCGGCATCAACTGGACACTGGCCTCGGCATCCACCCCCGCGACATTCACCGAGCCGATATTGCGGTCGATGCTGATGCCCTGCTCCTGGTCGAAGCTGGTGACGATGCGGTTCTTGAACTGGGTGTTGTAGGCACTGATCGCAGCGACCACCGTGTCGGAGGTGAACCGGTAGCCGAGATCGTAATTGACCGAGGTTTCCGGATTCACCGTGGAGAAGCTGGAATAGACGCAGCCGGGATTGTTGGGCGCCGGGCTGCCGCCAACCACGCATTTGCCGTTGTTGCCGCCGTTATAGAGATTGTCGGTGCGCGGTGCCGCAAGCCCCTGGGCATAGGCGATAAAGAATTGATGCATCGGGCCGAAGGGCGACAGGGCAATACCGGCATTGGGCAAGACGCGGTTGAAATTCACGGTTTTCTGGCTTGGCGGAACATACAGGCCGTTGACCACCGCCGCCGAAGCGCCCGGCGCTTGCGGCAAGGTCACGGTGCCGTTGGCGCCCACGGCTGAAGTGGGGATGGCGGTGGTGCAGGTGGGGAAACCCACATTGGAAGCCCCGGTCACTTGCAAATAACAAAGCTGATTGAGGTCGCGCGTCATGAAAGGCGAACGCACGCCGGCACTGACATGCAGTATATCCTCCCAGAAATTGCCCTCATAATCGAAGGCGACCTGATGGAGAAAGGCGTGGCTGCGGCGGTCGCGACCGCGCACCGGCACGCCGTCCGCCGAAAGAATGCGGCTGCCCAAGTCGCGATAGCCGGCGAAAGGATCGAAAGGCCGGCCGGTGGAGTCCAGCAGGCCATACTGTCCGGTCTGGCGGTGGAACCCGAAATCGCCGGTATAGGCGAGTTGCACCGTATGATCCGGGGTCACCTGCCACACCAGCGAAGTGTTGAGGCCGTAACGGATGGTGTTGGTATTATTGGGGCTGTAGACACCGATCGTGTCCAGCATATCGCCGTCGCCATTGATATCCCCGCCGAGGATTCCGGGACGGCGCGAACCCGCCAGCCGGGGATCGGTTTCGCTGAGCGAGGTATAGCCGCCGCCATTGGCCAGCACATATTGGATGCTGGGGTCCACCGTCAGCGTCAGATCCTCGCTGATGCGCAAAAGCGAGGAAAGGCGGATATTGCCGGTGTCGGAAGGATTGATGCGCACGCCATAGAAGTTGGTGCAGAGATTGTCGAGCTGCGCGCCCGGGCCGCCTGCCACGCGCGTGCAAGTGGGCGCCTGATCCCATTGCAGGCCGAAGCCCAACGCATTGTTGATAGCACCCGTCCCGGTGAAATTTCCGGCTGGCGAATAGGCGATGTTGGGCGCGGCGGGAAAGCCGGGGGTTCCCAACGGTCCGGGCACAACACCAGTCGGAACGCCGCCCACCATCTGCAAGGTCGAGACCGTGGGATAGAAAGTGGGATTGTTGTAGAAATGATTACGGTTGGAATTCCAGTGCATGGCGAGCTGCACCCAGCCCAGATCTGCCAGATCCTGGAAGATCACGGCATTGACCTGTTTCTTCTGCAGAAAGCCTGGCCCCTTGAATTTGTCATAGCTGGTATAGGAGCCGGTGACGAAAGCGGTGGTGCGCCAGGGGCCGAATTCGCCGGTGTCCAGGCGCAGGAATTCGCGCTTGTAATTGTTGCTGCCGAAACTGGTATCCATCATCGCGCCCCATTCCGGGTTGGGACGGCTGGTGATGATGGAGACGACGCCGCCGGTGGCGGCGGCGGTGGGGCTGTCCACGTCGGTGGTGCCCTGATTGACGCTTGCCGAGGCGATAATTTCGGAATCCGCCACCTGGTTGGTGAAGATGGCATAGTTGCCGGTGTCGTTCAGCGGCATGCCGTCCCAGGTAAAAGAGATGTGATTGCCGTCAAAACCGTGGATGCGGATATTGCCGCCGGAATTGCCATACGGATCATTGTTGGTGAAGTTGTAGCCGGGCACCTTGTTCAACGCATCGAACACCGACTGGCCAGCCGGCTGGGTGTTGATGAAATCCTGGGTGATGGTGGAGCGTTCCTTGGGCACCGTGATCGGCTTCATGATGCCGCCGCCGCTGTAAACCTCGCCGATGACGGTGACGGATTCGATGCCTTCCACCGCCTGGGTGCCGGTGGACTGGGCAAAGCCAGGCCCGCTCATCATCAGCACCATCAACGGGCTCGCGCCCGCCATCAGACATTTTGCCAACCGCTTGTTCATCGTCCTATTCCCCATTGCTCTTCGCGCGGATGCACGAAGACGCCCCGCAAAATGATGCAGGCTTGATTGCGCTCTCACTGCCGGCGACTTCACGATGCGCATTCGCAATCGCGAAGAGTCATCACCCGCAGGTTTGGTAGAGGGCGAACTCTTCAGATTTGTGAAGCGCGAATGGCGGTTTTATTTCCCGCATGCAATCGGCGCATTCCCGTATCCGCAGCGTGTGCTTGATCAGGCATCGGTCAGGAAATTTTTCCGTGTCGGTTCGCTTGCGGATTCGCGACGGTGCGCGGTAAATCGCGGCAAATGGCGCGTGGGCGCGATGACGAAACCGCGACAAGCCTACCCGGCCAACGTGCTAGGATTTCATGCCGCCCGACTGGGACCACCTCGCCCCCCGGCTGCGACGAATTGGCCGGCCGCCCTGCTGAACCGTGCCGAGGAAACCTGTCCAAACGCTCCCGGCATGTTAAAAAGAGGGCCATGAAGAGGATCCCGCATCCGATCGCCGCCAATCCCGTGGCCGTTGCCTTCGCTTTTTTGTTTGCCGCCACGCCAGTGCTGGCGCAGGTGCCCCAGCCCTATTGTCCCTATGGCCAGACTTGCCAGAATCGCAACCCCGTGCCCTTCCCCGTCATCAATCCGGTTCAGGGGCTGAACAACATCCTGACCTTGCCGCTGAAGAACAACGAACCGCCGCCCCCGCCGCCAAATAGTTACGCGCCGATCGCCACCCCGCCCCCGGTTCTGCCGCCATCGCGCTGAATCACGCGCGCAACATGCGCGCGTCAGCCGCGCCGCGCCGCCTGGATCGCGGCGACGTCGATCTTCTTCATGCCCATCATCGCATCAAAGGCACGCTTTGCTTCAGCGCCGCCGACCGCCAGCGCCTCGATCAGCACGCGCGGCGTGATTTGCCAGGAAATGCCCCACTTGTCCTTGCACCATCCGCACTCGCTTTCCTGCCCGCCATTGCCGACGATGGCGTTCCAGTAGCGGTCCGTCTCCTGCTGATCGTCGGTGGCGATCTGGAACGAGAAGGCTTCGTTGTGCTTGAACATGGGACCGCCGTTGAGGCCGATGCAAGGGATGCCGGCAACCATGAATTCGACCGTCAGCACGTCGCCCTTCTTGCCGGATGGGAAATCACTGGGGGCGCGGTGGACGGCGCCCACCATGCTGTCGGGAAAAGTCGCGGCATAGAACTGGGCCGCAGCCTCGGCGTCCCTATCGTACCAGAGACAGATCGTATTCTTTGCCATGGCATGTCCGTTGGTCTTCATTGAGGCATTTCCTTTGCGGATTCAGAACCCAAATGCTCGGCAAAGGGTGTCGTTCCTTGCGGCCACAGGCTTTCCTGTCGCAGCAGGCCGATCCTCGCGGAGGCTTTGCGGAATTATATGGCAAGCATGAGAAGCGGGGACTATTTTCTTTCGCAAGGATGGGCCAGGTGCAAGGCGTCGCCCACCAGCAGGGCGGCATTGATCTGCAAGCCTTCGGGATTGTTCTTGACGAACTTCTGGAACTCGGAGATCGCCTGCTTGACCGTCAAGTTCTTCGGGCAATAGCTGGCCATGGAATTGGCCGGCAGCGGTCCGCCCGGTTCGGACAGGGGTGCCAGGGCATCGGCGACACCCGCCACATAGCCGGTGCAAGTGGGATTGTCGGTTCTGCACATTTCCAGCCGGGCGGTTAAAAGCAAAACGCCGGCGGAAACCGCCGGCGTTGCTAAGCTTGTTTGGGTGCACCTTAGGCGCGGGCCAGCTTGCGGCGGCGATAGAGCGCGGTCAGGCCAGCCAAGCCGGCGATCGACAGCAGCCAAGTCTGTGGTTCCGGTACTTGGGTCGGCGGATCATTGGCGGCGACAACACCTGTTGCAGCACAGGCGTATTTTCCTTTGCTCCCAAGCGTGCAACCGGTCCCGATATCGGCCGCAAAGAAATTGCCGTTGGCATTGGCGCTGAAAAGCGTGTCGGTCAGGAGCAAACCGCCGGTCTTCTTGATATCAAAAACCAGCGGGCCGGCAATACCGCCGTCGCCGCCCGTATTGTTATTCTCGATGGCATATTCGAAGTCACCGAAAGGCGAATTGCCGTAGGAGCCGTTAAAGGGCTTTACGGTAAAACCACCCGCATTGGCCGAAGTAATCGTGACGGAGGTGGGGGTCGTGCTGCCCAGCAAATTCCAGGTGAAGCCGGAATGAGAGCCCGTGGTCAAAAACACTTCGCCAGCCGACAATGTCACCGTCACGGTGATGTAAGCGGAGCTTCCGCTACCGACCTGATGCAGGTTCACGGTGCCATAGTTGAACGGCGTGGGACCGACGCTGCCGCCCTGGTTGAGCGTATATTGAATGTCGGCCGTGGCCGGGAGGGACGTCACCGCCAACCCCAGAAAGGCCGCCAAAATTAACCAAACGCGCTTCATAGCTACCGTCCAAAACCTATTGTTACCCAGAGCCAAGCAATAAATGTGCCGAAAAACTAACCCCTTGGAACCAAAGGCCCGTCCCAAAATGATACAATTGCGTATCTCAAAAAATGTCAATTCCCTTTACAAAACAACCCTCTAGCGCGCAGTTTGGACGCCATCCACCATTTTCAGCTTCCGTGCCAGCATTTCCCGGGCGGAGTCGTATTCGCTGAACCCGCCGCGCTTCACCAGCGACTGTAAAAGGATCTGGGATTCTCCCCCCCGCCCGCTGGCCTCGAGCGCCAAAGCAAGATGATAGGCAAAGGAAGCATTGTCTGGATCCAGGTTGCGCGCCTTCGTCAGCGATAAAACAGCGCCCTTAAAATCGGACCGGCTCATCTGCATGCTGCCCAGCGTATCCAGATAGTTCGCCGAGGCGGGAGACACCGCCACCGCGCGTTGCGCCAAGGAAAGGGCACGGGCAGGATCGTCGTTGACCACCAGCCAAGACAGGTTGTTCAAGGCAACCATGTCCGCCGGGTCGTCGCGGAGGAGCTGCTCATAGGCCGCCTTCGCCCTGGGCAATTCGCCAAATCCCAGAAGCAGAAGGGCGTTCTGCTTTTTCACCAGTCTGTTGCCGGGATGACCCGCCATATAGGCGGCCATGCTCTTCAGCGCGATATCCTTGTCCAAGGCGCGCAACTCTTCTCCGCCCCCGGCATCGAGGATGCGCAAGATGTATTTCTGGGCCGCCGCCCGGTCCTTTTTCATCAGGGCAGCGCGGGCAAATAGAACGGTAACCTGGGGATCGGTGGAATCCCGCACCAGGGCCAGGGCATTGAGGGCATGTTCCGGGCTCTTCTGGCGCAGCCGGAGGTCGGCCAGCCGCAGCCGGGGTTCGAGATGATAGGGAAAACGCTGCACCGCCACGGTCAGGATGGTCGCGCCGCTATCCAGATATCCGGCACCGATCGCGATGCTGGCCACATTCATCGCGATAGCGGGATCGAGCTGGATATATTCCCTGGGCAGGCTATGCGCGATGTCCCAGGCCCCCTTGAGATCGCTGCGGCGCGCCACCATCACCGCCTTGAAATAACGCGCCATGGAAAAATGGGGGTTCTGGGCCAGGATACGATCCACATCCGGTTCGACGATGTCGGCACGGTCCGTCGACACATAAACCTTGACGCGCATCATCAGCGCCGACGCGCTGTTGGGATGGTCCGCCACCAAGCTGTCGGCCATCTGCCGCGCGACCGCGACATTCCTGCGCAGCAGGGCCACATCAGCCCTCACCATGCCAGCCTCGATATCGCCGGGCTGCAAC
>DATFEF010000007.1:0-115078 GCA_035251465.1 Rhizomicrobium sp.
AGAATTTTCGGGGCGCCTCGCTCAAGCTCGGCGCGTTCGGCACTCAAATCGGTTCACCGAACCGATTTGACCGGCAGAGCCGGTCGTGCCTCACCGGCCGGAATCGCCCGGCCGTGGCGGCGGCGGTTTGTCTTCCTCATCATCGCCGTCGCCGAACAGCCAGCCCAGCAAGCCGCCACGATGTTTGCGCCCGGGCCGGTTGGGCTGGGGTTCTTCGGGCGGTAATTCGGGAATGCGGCTCAGGCTTTCGTCGTCGCGGCCATCCCATATCGCACCGAAGGCGACCAGCTCGGTTTCCGGCGGCGGTTGTACGGACCTGTCCAGCGAGCGGTAGGGCATGCCCTGCTCGGCGGCCAGCATGGCGTCGCGCCAGATATAGGCCGGCAAAGTTCCACCCGTCACGCCGCGCGTGGGCGAGGAATCGTCATTGCCCACCCAGGCGGCGGCGACATAGTCGGTGGTGAAGCCGACGAACCAGGCGTCATGGGAGTCCTGGGTGGTGCCGGTTTTGCCGGCGGCCTCGCGTCCGTGCAGCGAGGCATAGCCTCCGGTGCCGCCGATCACCACGCCATAGAGCATGGCGGTGAGGTCGCGGTTCACGCCCGCTTCGATCACGCGCGGCGGCTGCGGCGCGCGGCGCCGATAGACCGGCTTGCCCGCGATATCCACTTGCGTGACCATGTAAGGCGATACGCGATGGCCGCCATTGGCGAAAGTGGCATAGGCGGCGGTCAACTCCAGGGGCGTCACCTCGTTGGTGCCCAGCGCCAGCGAGGCATTGGCTTGCAGCGGCGAGGTGATGCCGGCGCGCTTGGCCGCGGCCACCACATTGGGCACGCCCACTTCCTGCGCCAGGTTGACGGTGATGGTGTTGATGCTGTGGGCCAGCGCGTCCGCCAAGGTCAGGGTGCCATAGCTTTTGCCGCCGAAATTGGTGGGGCGATAGCCGCCAATATCCACGGCTTCGTCATCGCGGGTTTCCCAGGGACTGATGCCGGCTTCCAGCGCCGCCAGATAGACGAACGGCTTGAAGGCCGAACCTGGCTGGCGATGCGCCTGGGTGGCGCGGTTGAATACCGAATCCCGGTAATCGACGCCGCCGATCATGGCGCTGACCGCGCCATCGGGCCGCATCATCACCAGCGCGGCTTCGCTGGTGCGGGTCTTCTTGCCGTATTTGTTGATGGTGCGCAGTACCGCCAGCCGCGCCGCTTCCTGCACCTTGGGCTCCAAGGTGGTGTGAACCACCATATCGGCGCTGGGGGCGACGCCACCCACGGTCGCGAGCCGGGTTGCCTCGTCGGCGGCGCTATCCAGGAAATAATTGCGCGCATCCAGGCTAACACGGTCGATGATCTGAGCGGGGTGGGCGCGGGCTTCGGCGGCCTCAGCCTCGGTGATGGCGCCATTGTCGACCATGGAATCCAGCACCAGGCTGGCGCGTTGCTGCGCCCTGAGCAGATCACGGCGCGGCGAGAAGACCGACGGCGCCCGTGTCAGGGTCGCCAGCATCGCGGCCTGCGCCAAGGTGAGCCGGCGCGCACTGGTGCCGAAATAGGTGCGCGCCGCGCCGTCCACGCCATAGGCGCCGCTGCCCAGATAGATGCGGTTGAGATAGAGCTGCAGGATCTGTTGCTTGCTGAGCGATTTCTCCAGTCCCGCCGCGTCCACCAGCTCGGTGAGCTTACGCGATATGGTGCGCTGTTGATTGGTATAGACGATCTTGGCGGTCTGCTGACTGATGGTGGAGCCGCCTGCCACCCAATGCCGTGCCTTTATGTTGAGCAACAGCGCCCGCGCCAGGCCCAGCGGGTCGATGCCGTTATGGTAGTAGAAGCGCCGGTCTTCCATGGCGATGAAGGCGGCGGGGAGATAGGACGGCATCTCCTCCAATTTCAGTCTTTCGCCCACCACGGCGCCGCGATGGCCCACTTCATTTCCATTCACATCCAGAAAGGCGAAGGCCAGCGGGCGATTGACGGCATAGAGGTCCATGGCGGGATCGAGCCGGGGCGCGAACAGGCCCAGCAGCAAGGGTGTGAGATACAGCAGCGCCAAGGGTGCGGCGATCGCCGCCATGGCAATGGCGAAGGCCGGCGAATAGGGCCTGGTCACCTCCAACAGCCGGCGCCACGCAATGCCGTTCAGGGGACGCTCCAACATCGCCGGGATTGCTGACTGATATTTGCGGCAGTTTCAAGGTGGCGGCTCCAGGTGGTGGTTATGCGCCGGGCGTGTAAAGCTCAATCCATGTGGGATGGCATGACTTTAATACCGGGGCGGGACTGCGGCGGCTGCACGGTTTGCTGTGTCTGGCCGGCCATTAACAAGCCGGAGATCCAGAAACAGTCCGGCGCCGCCTGTCGCCATTGCACCGCGCAGGGCTGCGGCATCTATGAATCGCGGCCGCCGATTTGCCGCGGCTACTATTGCGCCTGGCGGACGGTGGATATTTTCGGCGAGGAATGGCGGCCGGACAGATCCGGTGTGCTCCCCTATGTCGAGACCGAAGGCATTTCGGAGGATTTCGATCTATCCACCGGTATCGGGCTGATGCTGGTGGGCAATCCGCTCAAGATCGTGCGGCAGAAATGGTTCCAGGATTTCGTTGTCACTGGCGTGATGCGTTCGGTGCCCTTGTTCCTGTCGCTGCCGGGACCGCGCGGCCATCAGGCGGCGACGGTTTCTCTCAACACCGACCAGATGCTGGACGCCATTTCGCGGGGAACGGTGAAGGATGCGCTGGAAGCGGTGGTGAAGATCTTGCGCGGCTGGGATTTCCAGCGGGCGGTCATTACTTATTCGGGTAACGATGTGAGCAGCACAGAAGAAGAAACTTAGGGAAACATCCAGGAATCTCGAGCGACGCATTCCGCGGAGCGACCATCCGCTAGGACCATGACCTGCCTCCCCCTTCGGCGCGTCAGCGCCAGGGAGGGGGAGGTGTCACAGCGAAGTGTCTGCGGAGCAGACCTGAGCTGTGACGGAGGGGGTGATAAAAAAATAAGGAGCCCGCGTCTTGCGACGCGGGCTCCACTTGACGCTTGGGGCCCTATGGGGAGGGGCATACCACGGGCCTTGCGCCCCAAGTTCTGTTAGAGACGGACCACGCGGATCAAGCGCCCGCTATAGGGGTCTACCTGCACAAAGATGATGCGGCCGAAACGGTCATGGGTGCGCACCACATAGCGGCCATGGACGAAATAGGGATCGCCGATCATGCGAAGGCGATGAAAGCGCAAGGTCTCGGCGATGCGCATGCGGTGGACATAGGCGCGATGCTCGAAACGCTCATAACGCTCATGACGCTGCCAGGCGCGATGATGGTCCCCATAACGGTCCCAAGGCTGCGCCGCGGCAGAGCCCAGACCGGCGGCGGAAAGCACCGCCAAGGACGCTGCCGCCAGGAAGGTTTTCATGCTAGACATGGTCATCTCCTCGAATAGGGATGGGCGGTCGGTTGCCCATGAGACGCACCTTAGAGCCGCCAAACTGAACCGGGTCTGGACGCGATGTTCATTCGAGGTTCATGTGTCAGGACGTACAAAATCCCCATGCGCGGCCGCGGTTTTTTCCCGATTTTCCTGGCTTTTTTCGCCTTTCTGATCCTGGCTCCGGCTGGTGCCGTCCTGGCGCAGCCCTATGGCATGCCTGACCGGGATGGGCGCGACGGTGTTCAGCCTCTGGACCGCCTTCTGCCCGGCATCCGCCGCGCCCATCCCGGCGATTTGTACGATGCGGAGGGGCCCACCTACGGTCCGTCGGGCGATGCGCACTATCACTTGAAATGGATGACGCCTGAGGGCCGTATCATCTGGCTCGATGCCGACGCCCGCAACGGGCGGGTGCTGCGCTCTTCGCCCGGCCGCGACAGTTTCGACGATAACAGGTTCAGAGGCCCGCCAAATGACCCGCGCCCCTTCGTGGACCGATATCCGCCCTATACCGCCGATCCCTACGATCGCGGTTACGGCCGTCGGCACAATTTCGGCCCGGGTCCCGGCTATGCTAGGCCGTATCGCGATTGGGGTGGCGGGCGCGGCGAGCGCGGCAGGCGTTGGCGTCACTAGGGAAGAGAAGGTGTATGCGCATTCTTCTGGTCGAGGATGACAAGGATCTGCAGCGGCTTTTGAAAAAGGCGCTGGCCGATGCCGGCTATGTGGTGGATTCGGCGCTGGACGGCGAGGAGGGTCACTTCCTGGGCGACACCGAACCGTATGATGCGGTGATCCTGGATTTGGGCCTGCCCAAGATGGACGGCGTCGCGGTGCTGGAGAAATGGCGGCGTAGCGGCAAGACCATGCCGGTGCTGATCCTCACCGCCCGTGACCGCTGGAGCGACAAGGTGGCCGGTTTCGACGCCGGCGCCGATGACTATCTCGCCAAACCATTCTACACCGAGGAATTGCTGGCGCGGTTGCGGGCGCTGCTCCGCCGTGCCGCCGGCATCGCCACCGCAGATATCGAGATCGGCAAGCTGCGTATCGACACCCGCGCCAGCCGCGTCACCTATGACGGCAATCCGGTGAAGCTGACCAGCCAGGAATACCGGCTGCTCGCCTATCTCGCCCATCATCGCGGCAAGGTGGTGTCGCGCACCGAATTGGTGGAACATCTCTACGACCAGGATTTCGACCGCGACTCCAACACGATCGAGGTCTTCATCGGCCGCCTGCGCAAGAAACTCGACGCAGGCCTTATTCAAACGGTACGCGGGCTTGGCTATTCGCTGGAAGATCCCAAACTGGGCGGCACGTCGGCTGAGGCTTGAATCCCTATCGTCCCGCTTGATCGCGGCGGCGGCGGTATGGACCATGCTGGGGCTGGCGGTGGGCGGCGCCGTTCTGTCCAATGCCTTCCGCATGGCAGCGCAGAACAGCTTCGATGCCGCGCTTCAGGCCGACATGGACGGATTGATCGCCGCCGCCGATCCCGATCCCAATGGCGGGGTGATGCTGGCCGGCCGTTTTCTCAACCACAAATTCGACCGGGTCTATTCCGGCCTCTATTACCAGATCAAAGCAGGCAATAGCGGCGGGCAGATTTCGCGCTCGCTGTTTGACCGGGATCTCAATCCGTTCAATCAAACCCGCAAAGGTCCGCTCACCTGGGGCGATGCGGTGGGCCCGGAAAACCAGCGGCTGCGCGTGGTGTCGCGGCGGGTCGACCTCACCCCCGACAATGGCGGCGACGCCGATTATACCTTTCTGGTGGCCGGCGATCTGTCGGAAGTGGATCGCCAGACGCAGGATTTCAACACCACCTTGTTCTGGTCGTTCCTGCTGCTGGGGCTGGGATTGATCGCCGCTATCCTGGTGCAGGTGAAGGTCGGCCTGCTGCCCTTGCGCCAGGTCAGCAAGAGTCTGGCAAAAATCCGCGACGGCGAAGCGCGCCGGCTGGACGGAAAATTTCCCACCGAGATCGCACCACTGGCCACCGAATTGAATTCCCTGATTCAGCACAGCGAGGAAGTGGTGGGCCGGGCCCGCACCCATGTCTCCAACCTGGCGCATTTTCTCAAGACGCCGCTGTCGGTGCTGGCCGCTGAAGCCGAGGCGCATGAGCGCGACGCTGCCACCGCGCCCATGGCGGATATGGTCAAGCGCCAGGTGTTTTCCATGCGCCGCCAAGTCGATCACTATCTCAGCCGCGCGCGCGCCGCCGGCTCGCTGGATGTGCTGGGCAACCGCACCCAGCTCAGCGCGGTGATGGACGATCTTTCCCGGGTCATTGCCCGCATTCATGCGGTGCGCGGCGTGGTGATCGATGCGGAATGCGACGATGACATCTATTTCCGCGGCGAACGCCAGGATCTGGAAGAGATGCTGGGCAACCTAATCGACAATGGCTGCAAATGGGCCAAGAGCCGGGTGCGGGCGCGCTGCGAAAAAACCGGCGGCCGGCTGATTTTGACCGTGGAGGATGACGGCCCCGGCCTATCGGCCGAGCAACGGAGCCAGGTGGGCGAGCGGGGCGAAAGGCTGGATGAAAGCGTGCCCGGTTCTGGCCTCGGCCTGGCCATCGTGCGGGATATTTCCAAGCTTTATGGGGGTTTCTTCTCCCTCGGGGAAAGTTCCCTGGGGGGGGTCGAGGCCCGTCTGGAACTGCCCGCAATTCAATAAAAGAAACAGGGTGTTAACGATATCCCCCTAATGTTGGCACAGGCAGCTGGAGGGCTGCGGATTCGTGCCTATACCGCAAGACAAAACAGTATTGCTCAAGGCTTTTCTCGGCAGTCTGCCGGGGACGGTGGCCGCGCGCCTCGCCATGGCTGTCGAAGTCGACCAGCTGATGGACAACAACAATCTTCCGCACAACGACATTCTGGAGGGCTTGCGCCCCATCCTGCGCCGCGAGAATTACGAACGCACGCCCACGCCCTTGCGCCTGTTTTGCCGTCCATTCCAAGATCTGCTGACGGCCGCGCCGCGCAGATCCAAGCAAAAGGGTTCGATCGCACGTGGCACCTTGGTGCCCGCCTGGAACTGGTTGTCGCAGACGCTGCTGCCGACCCAGACCGCCGCCTATAGCGCCGAATGCAAAGCGCTCGTGCTGAGTCACAAGCCGGACGCGGCCCTGATCCGCGCCACGCAATATTGGCCCTTGGCGGCCGAAGCGATGCAAAAAGCGACCGCCACCGAAGCCGGCCGCCAGGCGGCGCAAAAGATATTGGGCGACGCCTTCGCCGTTGAGGATATTTCCGACATGGTGCTGCTGCTGTCGGCAGGCGAAGCCGTGGAAAAGCTTGTCACGCTGCTGCCGCGTCCGGTCGCCGTGTTCACGGAGCAACTGGTTTGGCAGGTGCGCGAAATCTATGACCAGCTGGCCAAAGACCTACCCGATGTCGCGCCCTATGTGGCGGTGATCGTGATGAACCGCTTGAACAAGCCGTGGGAGGCGCTGCGCCTACCCATGCTGATTACGCGTCACAGCGACGAAACCTTGATCTCCAAGACCGATATGGGCCTGGTGGGCGAAATCCTCTTTTCCCGCATGGACGCCTTGAAAACCTCGATTCAGGCCACGCGCCACCCGCTTTTCGACGCGGACAGACTCGTGGAAGAGGTCAAGAGTTTCGCCGATCTTTCCAGCCATATCGTCAAGGAAATCGAGCTCAAGCGCGAAGGCGAATGGGGCAAGCGCCTGTTGGCCGAACGCGTGATGATCGGCAAGGTGATGGAAGCTTTCATGGAACGCGCGCCCAAGGAAGTCAGCGCCGCCCTGCCCATGTCCAAGGGCAAGGGCGCCGATCTCAGCAAGCATCCGGGCGCGGAAAAGCAGGAAATGGCCATGCGCTATGCGCGGCTGGTGGCGGGCTGCCGGACCTTTGCCGCCGCCGCTTCCTTTGCCGCCAAGCAAAAGACCACCGATGACGAGTTGGGCACGTTGCTCAGGCGCTACAATGACGATGTGCTGAAAGCGTTGAAAGCCAATCCGCAAGATGCCGTCGCCAATGCCCAGTTCCTGTTTTGCACGGAATTGACGGGCTTTTTGTTCAGCGAAGAAGAAGCGGAGCTGCTGCGCCGGCGCGGGCGTTCGGCTTTGTCGACAGCCGCTTGATTGCAGATTTCCGGAACGCCCGCTCTGTTCTAAGGGCGGTTTCGCCGCCGGGGCGTTCGGCTCTGTCGACAGCCGCCTGCGTTTAAATCTCCAGAACGCCCGGTTCCGGCTATCGTACAGGTCAGGGTTTCAAACCTTTCCTGAACGCCGCATGAACGGTGCCGTCCCGGCGGAGCAAATTGACAAAATCTTGCCTTTGACATTGAAGCCCGGGGGGCGTCTCCTATCCGGGTTGGTAGTGGGGGCAAGCTGTTTTTCGTGGGAGTCGCTCGCAATGTTCCGTACACCGCTTATCGCCGCCTTGACGGTTGTCCTGCTGGGCACCACCGCGATGGCGCAACCGGCCAATGCACCGCCGGCCCATTTGTCCAATAGCGCACGCAACGCCCCCGATCTCGATGGCGAGGAGGGCTTGGGCTCTCCGCCTTCGGACGCACAATCTGTTTATGCGCGAAGGGATGCTGACGCGCGGGCGCGTGAGGACGCGCGGGATTCGCGAGGCGCGGCGATGGACCGCGACATGTTCTGCCGCCGCGATGCCGCGGCGCGCACTGGCTACACCTCGCCGGGCGAAGCCGCGCGTAGCGAGCAGACACGCGGCACCGTGGGCGGTACCTTGGGCGGCGCCGCTCTGGGCGCCATCCTGGGCGCGGCCGCCGGCGATGCCGGTCTGGGCGCGGCCGCCGGCGCGGGCGCAGGCCTGATCGCCGGCACCGCCATTGGCGCCGACAATGCGCGCCATGCGGCGCGCAGCGTCGAGGCAGACTATGCCGACGCCTATTACGGCTGCATGCACCAGGACCAGCGCCAGGCGGCCTATTACGACGACGACGCGCCGCCGCCTCCGGCCTATGGTTATGGCTATGGCTACGCGCCACCGCCGCCGCCGGTCTATTATTATCCGCGGCCCTATTACGGCTATTACCCCTATTACGGCCCGAGCCTGTCTTTCGGGTTCGGTTTTGGCGGAGGCCATCGTGGCTGGGGCCATCGGGGTTGGCGCCACCACTAGGAACAAGCTGTACTTTTGCGCCGGAGCGGCTGGGACGGTATGGTCCCGGCCGTTTTCTTTAAGGTCGCCCAAGGTCACCCCATGCCGCCGAAAGCCAATCCGTTCAAGCTCAATCCCTTGCAGTTGCGTACCCTCACCTTGCTGCAGGCCATCGCGCAAATTCCTGGCGCATCCAATTCCACGCCGGAAGGCGACACCGCCATCACCCAGTTCCCGCATGCCCATGGCGATCACTTTCATCTTGGCGATGCGACGGTGCGCGCCAGCGACGCCACCGGCCTGGAAAATGAAAATGTCTGGAATGCGCTCGCCCGCAAGGGGTTGATCAGGTGCGAATGGCCGAACCGGATCGCGCTCACCCCGGCCGGCCTTGCCTATGACACCGGCATTGCCGATGAGATCCTGCATCAAGGCGTACATCACTAATGTCGTGGTTTCGAAGTTCGCCATGTGTGCGATATCGGCCTCGGAGCGAACTTCGAAACCAGACGACATTGGCATTTAACAAGATGCGAGTGTCCTTCGATTCCGAAATTCGCGCGGAGCGCGATATCGAGATCATGCGAATTTCGGAATCGGGACGCTAGCGATGAACGCCAAGAAAAAACGCCGCCTGGCTTTCGCCGCCGCTTTGCTGCTGGCGGGCGCAGGCGTGGCCGGTGTGGTCGTCTATGGATTGGGCCAGAACACCATGTATTTCCGCAGTCCCAGCGACGTGGCGGCCAGAATGGTGGGCGAGGGTGTTGTCTTTCGCCTGGGCGGACTGGTGGAAAAGGGCAGCCTGCAGCACGGCGCGGGCGCGACCGTGCATTTCCGCGTCACCGACGGTAAGAGCAGCGTTCCCGCCGATTTTCGTGGCGTGTTGCCGGCGTTGTTCCGCGAAGGCCAGGGTGTGGTCGCCACTGGCCGGATGGACGCGCAGGGAACATTCGTCGCAAATGAAGTGCTGGCCAAGCATGATGAGAAGTATATGCCGCCGGAAGTGGTGGATGCCTTGAAGCGCAGCGGACGCTGGCAGGAGGGATCGCGATGATCGGTGAGCTGGGGCAAGTATCGCTATGCTTTGCGCTGGCTTTGTCGCTGGTGCTGGCGGCGTCGGGCCTGATGGGCGCAGCTGCCCCAGCTTTCGTCGCACGCAGGGTCGCCACCAGTTCCGCCATGGGCCTGCTGGTCTTTGTGGCTTTGGCTTTCGGGGTTTTGACCTACGCCTTTGTCACGTCCGATTTCTCGGTCAGGCTGGTGGCCAATAACAGCCATACCCTCAAACCGCTGGTCTATAAAATCAGCGGCGTGTGGGGCAATCACGAAGGCTCGATGCTTTTGTGGGTGCTGGTGCTGGCGCTCTATGCCGCCATGGTGGCGGGATTCAAGCGCGGCGGCGAACGACTGACCAGTGCGGCACTGGGCGTGCAAGGTCTGATTGCAGTCGCGTTTTTGCTCTTCATTCTTTTTACCTCCAACCCCTTCCTGCGGCTGGACCCCACGCCGTTCGAAGGCGCGGGCCTCACGCCTCTATTGCAGGATCCCGGATTGGCGATGCATCCGCCCATGCTTTACGTGGGTTATGTCGGGCTTTCCGCTTGCTTCTCCTATGCCGCCGCGGCGCTTCTGGTGAGCGAAGCGGCCATCGCGAACAATTGGGCGCGTTCCGCGCGGCCTTTGATCCTGATTGCCTGGATCGCGCTGACCGCTGGTATCGCGCTGGGATCTTGGTGGGCCTATTACGAATTGGGCTGGGGCGGTTTCTGGGGCTGGGACCCGGTGGAGAATGCCTCGTTGATGCCCTGGTTGATAGCCACGGCGCTGCTGCATTCGGCCCTGGCGACGGAAAAGAGCGGCGCCTTCCGCACCTGGAGCCTGCTGTTGGCCATCGCCGCCTTCTCCATGTCATTGATCGGAACGCTTCTAGTGCGCTCGGGGCTGATCACCTCCGTGCATGCCTTCGCCAACGATCCCACCCGCGGCCTTTACATCATGGTGTTGATCTTCTTGGCCGTCGGCGGGGCGCTGGCCTTGTTCGCCTGGCGGGCTCCCACCCTAAAGGGCAGCGCGGCCTTCGCGCCGGTAAGCCGCGAGACCACCCTCTTGCTCAACAACGTTTTCCTGGTGGCGGCTTGTGCCTGCGTCTTTGCCGGTACGCTCTATCCGATGGTGCTGGATGCGCTGGGCGGCTCCAAGATCACCGTGGGCCCGCCTTATTATGCGCTCACCTTCGCGCCCATCTTCTTAGCCCTGATGGTATTGGTGCCGTTCGGGCCGCGGCTGACATGGAAGCGCGGCGACCTGAAAGCGGCGTGGCAGACGCTTTATCCCGCGCTGGGCCTGGCCGCTGTCGCGGCTTTGGTGGTGCTGGCGCTGGTCAGCCCGCGCGGTATCGCCGCGACTTGTGCCTTCGCCGTGGCGGGCTGGCTGATCGGCGCCTCCCTCATCGACATACGCAGGCGGCGCGGCGCGCGCGCCAGCGCCTTCGCGGCGGCGCTGGCGCATGCCGGTCTGGGCATCACCCTGATGGGCGTGGCCGGTTCCACCGCCTGGCGCAGCGAAGCCCTCACGGTGATGGCGCCGGGCCAGACCATGACGGTGGGGCCCTATACCCTGCGCTTTGATGGTGTCACCCGCGAGAAGGGCCCCAACTATATCGCCGACCGCGGTCATTTCGTGATCATGGACGCGGGCAAGCCCGGTGCTACGCTGTTGCCCGAGCACCGCTTCTTTCCCGCCGAAGGCCAGGACAAGAACGACACCGCCATCCACACCACGGGGTTGCGCGACCTCTACCTGGCGCTGGGGGATGACCGCGACGGCGGCCGCTTTGCCGTGCGCGCCCACGTCTTCCCGCTGGCGCCGCTGATCTGGCTGGGCGGGCTGGTGATGGCGCTGGGCGGTATATTGAGTCTTTGGGGCCGCTTGCGTGCGCGCGAGCCGGAAGCACAGCCCGCCGCACCGGCCGTGGCGCAAGCAGCGGAATGAAAACGCTCATTGCTTTTCTGTTGCTGATGGTTCCGGCACTTTTTCCGGCATTGGCCGCCGTGCCGGAGACCTTCTCCGATCCGGCGCTGGAAGCGCGCGCCCGCAATCTGCAACGGCAATTGCGCTGCCTGGTCTGCCAGGGTGAGAGCGTCGACGATTCCCGCTCGCCCTTCGCCAATGACGTGCGCAGTCTGGTGCGCGAACAGATCGCCGGCGGCAAAAGCGACGAGCAGATCGAGGATTTTCTGGTGGCGCGCTATGGCGATTTCATTCTGATGAAGCCGCCGCTACAGTCCGACACCTGGCTGCTCTGGCTGGCCCCGTTCCTGGTGCTGGGCGCTGGCGGCGCGGTGGCCGCCGCCGTGATCAAAAAGGCCGCGTCCCGAGAGGGTTAGGTATTACGCCGTTGTAATCTTTCGGACGTAATCTGGACATGTTAGGCTCTTATACCAACGAATGGCGGGGCCGGATTGGCCTGCCTCAAGGAGCTCCCATGCAGAACGATCCGCATACGCCGGGACCCGGCATTTTTTCACGTCTTCCCAAGCCTTCGCTGCGTCAGCGCCGCGCCGCCGCGCTGGGCACCGCCGCCGCCATCGTCGTGGTCGGCCTGGGCGCCTTCGCGCTGCTGCCCCCGGTTCGCGCCATTCAGACCGCCGGCACGCCCACCATGCTGGCGGCCAATGACAGCGACACCCGCGCCCCGCGCATGTTGGAAAACAGCGCGCCTTTCAGCTTCGCCGATCTGGTGGAACGGGTCAGCCCGGCGGTGGTGACGATCAAGTCGGAAACCACCACCACCGACAATGACAATGAGATGGACAATGTCCCCGCGCCATTCCGGGGCTTTTTCAACCAGTTCGGCCAGGGCCAAAGGCCCCCACAACCTCATCGCGCGCTGAGCGCCGGCTCGGGCTTCATTATCGACAGGAGCGGCTATGTCGTCACCAACAATCACGTGGTGGACGCCAGCAAGAAGATCACCGTAACCTTGCCCGACAAGCGCGAATTCATCGCCAAGTTGGTCGGCACCGATCCGGCGACCGACGTCGCCCTGCTCAAGATCACCAGCGACAGGCCGCTGCCGATGGTGGAATTCGGCGATGACAAGAAGCTGCGCGTCGGCGATTGGGTGGTGGCGGTGGGCAATCCTTTCGGCCTCTCCAATTCGGTGACCGCGGGCATCGTCTCGTCGCTGGGCCGCAATATCGACCAGGGCAGTCAGCAATATACCAGCTTCATCCAGATCGACGCCCCCATCAACCGGGGCAATTCGGGCGGTCCGACCTTTGATCTGCGCGGCCAGGTGATCGGCATGAATTCGATGATCTTCTCGCCCTCGGGCGGCAGCATCGGTATCGGTTTCGCCATCCCCGCCAGCCTGATCCATGACGTGGTGGCGCAGCTCAAGGCGCATGGCCGGGTCACGCGCGGATATCTGGGTGTGAACATTCAGACCGTAACGCCGGACATTGCTTCCTCGCTGGGTATCAAGGACGGCAAGGGCGCGCTGGTTGCTGAAGTGGTTCCCAATGGCCCGGCGGCCAAGGCCGGCTTTGAACAGGGCGACATCGTCAGCGCCATCAACGGCCAGGTGGTGGAAGATGCGACCGACTTGACGCGCAAGGTCGCCAGCGTGCCGACCGGCCAGACGGCGACCTTCTCGGTGGCCCGCCAGGGCAAGCCGCTGCAGATCAAGGTCACGATCGGCGCCCGGCCGGATCAACAGCAGCTCGCGTCTCTCTCGTCTAACAGGGGCGGCATGATGGCGCCTTCCAGCGCCAATGCGGCGGGCCTCGGCCTGTCGTCTCTGACGCCGGAATCCAAGAGGAGCTTCAACATCGCCGAAAATGTCGTGGCCGGCGCGGTCATCACCAAGGTCGATCCGGATAGCGACGCCGCCAATAAGGGCCTTCAGCCCGGCGATGTGGTGCTGCGGGTGGGCAATCGCATCGTGCGCAGCCCGGCGGATTTCCAGGTCGGCGTGGCCGAAGCCAAGAAAGGCGGCCGCAGCAATGTGCTGCTGCTGGTGGCGCATAGCCAGGGCGGCACCGGTTTTGTCGCCATAGACATCGACAAGACCTGATATCCCAGGCGCGGAGATCGCACTCCGCGCCTCTTTTTTCTGATCACATACGGGTGGGAGAGAGTATGCGCATTCTTGTCGTCGAAGATGATCTGGAAGCTCAGCGTTATCTGGTGCAGGGCCTGAAGGAATCGGGTCATGTGGTGGACGAGGCGGGAGACGGCGAGACCGGATTGAGCCTGGCCTTGTCGCGGCCCTATGACGTGGCGGTGATCGACCGCATGCTTCCGGGCCTGGACGGGCTCAAGGTGGTCGCCGAGATGCGCGAGCATGGCAACGGCACGCCGGTGCTGTTTCTCTCCGCTTTGTCGGAAGTCGATGACCGGGTAAAGGGTCTAAAGGCAGGCGGCGATGACTATCTCACCAAGCCTTACGCTTTCGTCGAGTTGCTGGCCAGGATCGACGCGCTGGTGCGCCGCCGCGCGCCCGCCGGCGTACGCACGCGGCTGGATGTGGGCGACCTGGAACTGGATCTTCTCAGCCGCGCCGCCAAGCGCAGCGGCACGGCTATCGAGTTGCAGCCGCGCGAATTCCGCCTGCTGGAATATCTGATGCGCCATGCCGGCCAGGTCGTGACCCGTACCATGCTGCTGGAAAGCGTGTGGGAGTATCACTTCGATCCTCAGACCAATGTGATCGATGTGCATATCAGCCGGCTTAGGGCCAAGATCGACAAGGGGTTCGAGGCGCCGTTGCTGCACACCGTGCGCGGCGCGGGCTACATGATCCGTGCGCATTAGAGCTCGCTCCAAGCCCGGCATCTTTCGAACCCAGGCCTTCCGTATCGTTCTGGCTTACGTCTTGCTATTCGCCGTTTCGGTGACGGCGCTGCTGTTCTTCACCTATTGGAATACCCGCCGCACTCTGGACGCCCAGACCGACCAGATCATCGAAGCCGAAATCACCGGTCTTTCGCAAGAGTATCGGCATTTCGGCCTGCAGGGCGTGGCGGAAACCCTGCGGGCGCAATCGTTGCACAGCAATCAGTCGCTCTACCTCTTGTCGGACGCCCTGCATCGTTCGGTGGCGGGCAATCTGGATTCCTGGCCGCGGATTTCCGGCGCCGCCGGCGAGATGGTGGAGTTCGATTTCGAGCGCCCGATTGACGGCAAGATGGAAGCCCGCCGGGCCCGTGGGCGCGTCTTTGACCTGCCCGGTGGCTTCGTGCTGCTGGTCGCCCAAGATGTGCATGATCGTTACCTGACCGAGCGGATGTTCACCACCACCTTGCCCTGGACGGTGTTGTTGATCCTGGTCCTGGGGGCCGCGGGCGGCGCCTTGATGAGCCGCAACATGCTGCGAAGGCTGGACACCATCAATCGCACCAGCGGCGAGATCATCGCCGGAGACCTGACCCGGCGCGTGCCGCTGAACGGATCGGGAGACGAGTTCGACGTGTTGGCGGAAAATCTCAACCGCATGCTCGATCGTATCGAGCGGCTGATGAAGGGTCTGCGCGAGGTCACCGATTCGGTGGCGCACGACCTCAGAACCCCGCTCAGCCGGCTGCGCAACCGGCTGGAGGAATCGGTGGCGCGGCTCAATGCCAGCGGGGCCCCAAAAAGTGAAATGATGGCAGACGAGATCGAACGCGCGATTGCCGAAACTGACAAGTTGATCGCGACGTTCAATGCCCTGCTGTTGATCGCCGAAACCGATGCCGGCACTACCCGCGCCGCGATGTCGGCGCTGGATCTTGGCAGTGTCGCCGCCGACGTGGTGGAACTTTACGAGCCGCTTGCCGAGGAGAGGAAAATCTCGTTGGCGCTGATCCCGGATGCCGGCGTCGCGGTCGAGGGTAATCGCAGCCTGATCGCCCAAGCTCTGGCCAATCTGGTGGACAATGCGATCAAATATACGCCGGCCGGCGGCGAGGTGCGCATCCGCGCCGCCAACACAAATGCCGGTATGGAGTTGTCGGTCGCCGACAGCGGCCCTGGCATTCCGCCCGCCGACCGGCCACGGGTGACGGAACGCTTTGTCCGGCTGGAAGCCAGCCGAAGTTCTCCCGGCACCGGGCTTGGCCTTTCGCTGGTGATGGCGGTGGCGCATTTCCATCGCGCGGAATTGGTGCTGGAAGACAATGTGCCGACCGGCTTGAAGGCCGTGCTGCGCTTCCCCAAATCCGCCATCCGGTCGGTGCCGCCGCTCAAAAACGCGGCTGAGTGAGGAGCGGTCCGCCACTTTGTGGCGGATGAGCAGGTCCGGTGGACCTGCGAAAGTGACGAACGCCGAGCGGCCCACGGCCGCGAAGGCCCGGCGACAAATAATATTTGCGCGTTAAACTGGGCGCATGTCCGGTTTCCGCATTCCCCCCAATCCCTTCGACCCCGCTCGTGCTGCGCGCGTGAAAGAATCGCTTGCGGAAGCGGGATTTCACAGCGAAGAGCCACTGCTGGAGTCGGTATTCGGCAACAGTGCATTCCTGGGACGCATGGCGATCCGCGAGGCCGGCGCGCTGGGGGAATATTTCGCGGCTGGGCCGCAGATCGTACTCAATGCCGCGATTTTGCTGGCCGCGGCGGCGGGACGCGCCGGCAATGAAGCGCAAGCGATGCAGGAGCTGCGGGTCGCCAAGCGGCGGGCCGCGCTGGCCATCGCCATGGCCGATATCGCCGGGACCTGGGACGTCGACAAGGTCACCGCCGAACTGACCCGCTTTGCCGATGCCTGCGTCGGTGGCGCGTTGCGCTTTCTGCTCGCGCAAACCGGAAGCGGTGCGGTCGCCGAAGAGGCTTGCGGCCTTACCGTGCTGGCGATGGGAAAATACGGGGCGTTCGAGTTGAATTATTCCAGCGACATCGACCTGGTGGTGTTTTACGACGCCGAGAAATTTCCTCTCTCCAAACGCGGCGATCCACGGGGCGCGGCGGTGGATATTGTGCGCGGCTTGGTCAAGCTGTTGTCCGAAACCACCAGTGACGGCTATGTGTTCCGTGTCGACTTGCGGCTACGCCCCGATGCCGGCGCCACCCAGGTTGCGATCTCGACCGATGCGGGTTTGGATTATTACGAGGCCATGGGCCAGAACTGGGAACGCGCCGCCATGATCAAGGCGCGGGCCTGTGCCGGCGATCCGCAAACCGGGGCGCAGTTCCTTGCCGATCTGCGTCCCTTCATCTGGCGGCGCTATCTGGATTTCGCCGCCATCGAAGACATCCAATCCATCAAGCGGCAAATCCATGCCCATGTCGGTCATGCCAAGGTCGCGGTCGCGGGGCACAATATCAAACTGGGGCGCGGCGGCATCCGCGAGATCGAGTTTTTCGCCCAGACCCAGCAACTGATTCTGGGCGGGCGGCATCCGGCTCTGCGCGTGGCGTCCACGCAAGGGGCGCTGGACGCGCTGGCCGCCGAAGGGCGCGTGGAAACCGGGGTTGGCGAAGATCTCAAGCGCGATTACCGGTATCTGCGCATGCTGGAACACCGGCTGCAGATGATCGAGGATCAACAGACCCACACTATTCCCGACAGCGAGGCCGGTGTTGCGCATATCGCTTGCTTCATGGGCTATGAACACGCCAGCGATTTTCGCGACGCCCTGACGGACGTGTTGGAGAATGTGAGCAGCCATTATGCCAGGCTGTTCGAAAGCGCGCCCGATCTGGCTGCGGCGCAAGGCAATCTCGTCTTCACCGGCGTCGAGGAGGATCCGGAAACCTTGAAAACCCTGTCGGCGATGGGTTTTCGCGCACCGGCGCATGTCTCGGCCGCGATCCGCGGCTGGCATCATGGCCGCATACGCGCCATGCGCAGCCAGCGGGCGCGCGAGCTTTTAACCAAGCTGATTCCGGCCATCCTGAAGGCGCTGGCGGGCGCGGCCGATCCGGACGTGGCTTTCACCCAGTTCGACCGTTTTCTGTCCAATCTGCCCTCGGGCGTACGGCTTTTCTCGCTGTTCCTGGCGCGGCCGAGGTTTCTGGATTTGCTGGCCAGGATTGTGGGGTCGGCGCCGCGCCTGGCCACCTATCTGGCGCGCCATCCCGTCATCATGGATGCGCTGCTGGATGCGGACTATCTCAGCCGCCTGCCGTCACGCAACGAGCTGGACGCGCGCTTTTCCCGTGCGATTGCCGGCGGCTATGAAGACGTGCTGGATGGCGCACGGCGCTTCACCCGCGAAGCGGTGTTTCGCGTCGGGGTGCAGATTGTCGAGGGCACGGCCAAGGCCGACCAGGCGGGCCCGGTGCTGGCGGACATCGCGGAATCCGTCATCGCCGGACTGTTGCCTAAGGTGGAAGACGCGCTAGCGGCAAGCGCCGGACGCATCGCCCATTCGGGCTTTGCCGTGGTGGCGATGGGAAAATTGGGGGGGAAGGAAATGACCGCCAGTTCCGATCTCGATCTGATCTTTGTCTATGACGCGCCGGCGGGGGCTGAAGGCTCCGATGGCCCAAGGCCGTTATCGCCAAGCTTGTATTTCGCGCGGCTGGCGCAGCGGTTGATCGCGGCCCTGACCACGCCCACGGCGGCCGGCGCCTTGTATGAGGTGGACATGCGGCTGCGCCCGACCGGCAGTAAGGGCCCAGTCGCGGTATCTCTGAAAAGCTTTGCCGAATATCATGCCAGCGAAAGCTGGACCTGGGAGCATATGGCGCTGACGCGCGGGCGGCTGATCGCGGGAACGCCGCAGCTGCAGGACCGGGTCGGTGCGGAAATCCGCCGCAGATTGACCCAAACGCGCCCCGCCGCCGCCATCATCGCCGACGCGGCCGCCATGCGCGCGCGCATGGCAGAGAGTTTTCCGGGGCGCAACGCATGGGATCTGAAATATGCGCCTGGCGGGCTGGTGGATATCGAATTCATCGCTCAGACCCTGCAATTGGTGCACGCCCCGGCGCGGCCCGATATTCTGGACACCAACACCCTTGCGGCGCTGGAGAAATTGCGGTCGGCGGGTTTTCTGGCGGCAGCCGATGCGGAGGTTTTGATCGCCTCGGCGCGGTTGCAGCATGCCCTTACCCAGGTGCTGCGTATCGCCCTGGATGAAACGCCGGTCATCGAGGACGCGACACCGGGATTGAAAGCCTTGCTGAGCCGGGCAGCCGAGGCCGGCAGTTTCGCGCAAACCCAAAAGCGCCTGGCGGAGTTGCAGAGTCAGACGCGGAATATTTTCAACCGCCTGATGGCTATCGATTTGAAGGCAGGCCGATAAGATTTTCCGGCGGGAAGACAAGGTGCGCCGCGCCCGCAGGTGGCGCGTGTCCACTCACCGCGACCGGTTTGGTGCGGCCCGGAATGCGGACATGGAAATGACTGCGCTCGCCCAGAAAAGTCGAGGTGAGAATTTCGCCCGCCACGCCTTGGGCAGAAAACCGAACATGCTCCGGCCGGATCGCCAGCAGGATATGATCGCCTGCCTTGATGCCCGGCGCGAGATTGGCCGCCGGCAGGGCGAAAACGCCCAGCACGCCGGCATTCACAGTCGCGGTTTCGGCGGTGATCTCCCGGACCGTGGCATGGAAGAAGTTGATCTCGCCGATGAAATCGGCCACCGCGCGGCTGACCGGCCGTTCGTACAGTTGGCGCGGGCTGGCGACCTGCAAAATCTTACCGCCTTCCATCACCGCCACCCGGTCCGACAGCGAAAGCGCTTCTTCCTGGTCATGAGTGACCAGCACAAAGGTGATGCCGACCTTGCGCTGGATGGCGCGCAGCTCAAGCTGCATCGCCTCGCGCAGTCTTTTGTCCAGCGCGCCCAAGGGTTCATCCAGCAACAGAATCTTGGGCGCGCGCACCAGGGCGCGCGCCAGGGCGACACGTTGGCGTTGGCCGCCCGACAGTTGGTCGGCGGCACGTCCGCCCAACCCTTCCAACCGTACCGTGGCCAGCATGGCCTCGACCTTGGCGCGCAGCGAATCCTTGGGCAACCTCAGCTTGCGCAGACCGTAGGCGATATTGTCGAAGACATTGAGGTGCGGAAAGATCGCATAGGATTGGAACACCATATTGGTGGGCCGCTGATGCGGCGGCACGGCGTTCATCGTCTCACCGTCAATCGCGATCGTGCCGCTGTCGGGCGTCTCGAAGCCCGCGATCATGCGCAGCAGGGTGGTCTTGCCGCAGCCCGACGGCCCCAACAGGGCGAAGAATTCCCCGCGCGGCACCTGAAGGCTGACATTGTCCACGACCGGCGCGCCGCCGAAGGATTTGCGGACATGCGTGATGACAAGAAAGCTCATGCGCCGACCATGACTTTCTTGACCCCAAGGTTGCGGACATATTCCGCCAGCACCACCAGCGCCACCGATACGGTCAGGATGATGGCGCCCAGCGCCAGCACCGTCGGCAGGCGCTCGGGAAAGCGCAGCTGACCCCAGATATAGATCGGCAAGGTGGCCTCGGTGCCGGAGAGGAAATAGGCCACCAGGAATTCGTCGAAAGAGGTGACGAAGGTGAGCAGCAGGCTGGCGGCTATGCCCGGCAGCATCAGGGGGAAGGTGACGCGCCAGAAGGTCATCCAACCATTCTCGCCCAGATCGGTGCTGGCTTCTTCCAGATTTTTGTCGAAGCCTTCAAAGCGGGCGATCAAAACGGTAAGGGCGAAAGGCACACAGACCAGAAGATGGCCCATCACCATAGCGGCCAGCGACAGCGGCAATCCCACCGCGCTGAGCAGCAGCAGCAACGAAATGCCCAGCACGATATCGGGAATGAATAGCGGCAGGGAAATGAACGCCAAGGCCGGGCCGGTGCCCCGCAGGCGGTAATGGATCACGGCCTTGGCGGCGGTCAGCCCCAGCAAGGTGGACAATAAGGACGTAACCAGCCCCACCTTCAGGCTGTTGCCCAAGGCGTGTTGCAGGGCGGTGTCGGCGGCCAGGCCCGCATACCAGCGGGTGGTGAAGCCTGACAAGGGAAAGGCGATGAATTGGGAATCGTTGAAGGAAAAGACGGGCAGCACCAGCACCGGCACATACAGGAAAGCCAGATAGGCGAAGGCATAGACGGATAGGGATCGGTTTTTCATCGCGCCGCTTTCGTTGCGGCGCGGGCTGAGGCCACGAACAAGCCCGCGATCACTGCCACCATCGCCATGCTGACCAGCGACAGCGCCGCGCCCAAGGGCCAGTTGCCGGCGGCGTTGAACTGCACCTCGATCAGATTGGCGATCATGGTGCCCTTGGTGCCGCCGACCAGCTCGGGGGTGACGAAATCGCCAGTGGTGGGCACGAAGATCAGGATGGCGGCGCCGATCACGCCGGGCATGGAGAGCGGCAAGGTGATGCGCAGAAAGCGGCGCACGGCGCTGTCGCCCAGATCGCTGGCCGCTTCCAGCAGCGAGCGGTCGATTTTTTCCAGGCTCAGATAGATGGGCAGGATGGCGAAGGCCGCCCAAGCATGGGCCAAAGTCACCACCACGGCGAAAGGATTGTAGAGAAGAAAGCTCAAGGGCTGATCGATCAGATGAAGCTTCATCAGCCCCGAATTGATCACGCCGTTAAAGCCCAGAATGATTTTCCAGGCAAAGACGCGCAGCAGATACGAGGTCCAGAACGGAATGGTCAGCGCCACCAGCCAGATGAATTTGTGCCGGGTATGGAAGGCGACGAAATAGGCCATGGGATAGGCCAGCCCCACCGTCACCAGCGTGACGGTAGCGGAGATCAGCACCGAGCGCAGGAACAGAGCGCGGTAGCTGGCGCGGCCCAACACCTCGCCATATTGGGCCAGGGTCCAGCCGTCCGCGAACCCCAACCCGTTCTGGGTCTTCAGGCTGGTGATCGCCATCAACAGCAGGGGCGCCGCCAGCGCCAGCCCCATCACCGCCAAGGTGGGCGCGAGCAGAACATAACCTTCGTGTGAGTTCCGTCCCCTGTCCGCCACCATTCCCCCCTTGCCGGGCGGGATTGTTGGGAAATAGTGGGCCTCCGTGCAATGGAAACCTAAGGAATTGCTGCTTGAATCCCCGGTGACGATGGGCCATAACCCCGCGTCTTGGAGTGCGGGCGTAGCTCAGGGGTAGAGCATAACCTTGCCAAGGTTAGGGTCGGGCGTTCGATTCGCCTCGCCCGCTCCAATTTTCTTAGGAAATTCAGATACTTATGACAGTGGCCGCTTTCGCGGCCATTTTCATTTTTGCTCCTGCGGATCCCAGGGGAAGCGCCCGATCAAAGCGTTTTGACCGAGCTGGCCGCCTTGCGGCGCACGTGCCCTACACGACCGTTGAGAGTCCCTCAGACGCACTGCCGGCAGATGGGAACGCGGGGCGCAGGTTCGTCTTAACGAGTGCAATGGCAGATTGTGCGCCATGACGGTGGCCTTCAACCTTTTGGAAAACGCAACCGACTCCTTGCGCCATGCTGTTGAGATAATGGCTCAGCATGGGGCAAGGAAGGATCACGCATCTCTGAAACACGCGATCACGAATTCGGCACATTGCGTTGAGCTGTTGCTGAAGGAGCGACTTCGCAGGATCAATCCTGCCTTTGTCTGGGAGAAGGTCGATCAATATCCGAGCCTAGATGCGCGTACGGTTACAGTTGATACGGCAATTGCCCGATTACGAAAGATCGGAGGTGTCACCATTTCGACTGAAGAAGAACGCACTCTGAAGTCCCTTCGCAACACTAGGAATGCCATCGCCCACTACGAGTGGCACACGAACGAAAAAGAGGCTCGCGAAATTTTTGGCCATGCATTGAGTTTCGCATTTGATTTTTCCCGGCGCGAACTCGGCGTCGAACTGTCCAATCGGTTCAAAGACGATGACACTTGGGCGATGCTCTGCGACGAATCTTATGAATTTTCCCACATCTATGCCGCCCGTATCGCAGAACGGCTGCACGCAGAGGGACAGCATCCACAATCTTGCGATAACTGCGGTGAACATACGATTTCCTTCTTGGGCGGGAGTTGCGAGCTATGCGGGCACTGGCAGTCGCTCGAAATTGACGAGGATTAGCCAGTTTTATGAAACGAGCCCTCCGCTATTTGATCGGTGTTATCAGGCTTTCGGTGCTTGCATTCACACTCGGAAGTGCATGGGTGAATTTTCTCTGTAGCGGCCTGGGGGTTATCTGTGCCATGGCCTACGCAGTCATGAACAACAAATATGATATTGTCTGTAAGACAAATTAGGCGACGGGTGCGTCGCCAATTCGGAAGTTTCGCCGTTTGGCGCAGCTTATCTCCTGATCTAGACTAGCTGTGGAAGAAATTGAGGGCGGGATCATGAGCGGCAGGAAATTTCCCAAAAGCTTTGTGGAAAAGAGAATTGAGGCCGGTCTTGAATTAAAGGCCGGTCTGTTGAAGCGCCTCATCGCTGATGCGAAACAGGGTGAGAATGGCTTGCATCAATATGACGCCATCACGTTAGAGGGCATATTGGCAATTGTTCAGACTTTCTGCTCCCAAACAGAACAGGAAAAAGAATTGGGGTCAGAGTAGACTTCCACGGCCTCGGGTCGTGGCGAGTGCCTCACTTGACAAAGACAAGCCCAAAGGCCGCCCGGCTCAATTGATCTGACAAAACACAAGCTTGTCGCTCATCTCGTCACCGCTTATGCTCCCGCCCCATAAATCAGGAGCGACCGGCAACCCGGAATGGCTGCGTAGCAGCCACGCAGGGCCTGCCGGCGCGACCATAAAACAAAACGGGCAGGGACAGCATGAAGAAAGTCATTTTGGCTGCGCTGGTGATTGGGCCGGCGCTTGGGTTCGCGGTCCATGCCCAGAGCCCCGCGGAGAAGAAGGACACGCCGGTCGCCAAGGATATCGCGGCCAAGATGCCGGCGCCTGTTGCGGGATTCGAATGGGCCTATCCGATGTCGCCGCCGGGCCTGCCGCGTCCCGATCCCAATGCGAGGTTCACCGCCAAGGGCGCCGATCCTTCCATCAAGCTGACCATGAAGCAGATTAACGACGGCTTCGGTCCGCCCGACTGGTTTCCCAAGGAACATCCGCCGCTGCCGCCCATCGTGGCGCATGGCGAGAAGCCGCATGTCACCGCCTGCATTCTGTGCCATCTGCCCAGCGGCAACGGCCATCCGGAATCGGCCAGCATCTCGGGCCTGAGCGAAAAATACATCATCGATCAGATGCATGCCTTCCGCGACGGCAACCGCCAGAATATCCGCGCCCCGGCGATGACCGAGATGGCCTATGCCATCAGCGAAAAGGATCTGAAGGAGGCGGCGCGCTATTTCGCCCGTATTCCCCGTTCCCAGCAGAAATGGATACGGGTGGTGGAGACATCGCGGGCCCCCGCCAATCACGTGGGCGCGGGCGGCGCGCGCTTCTTCGACAAGGGCGCCGAAACCGTGCCGGTTGCGCCCAACATGATCTATGAAGTCGCCGAAAGCGATGAGGTGGAGCTGCGCAACGACCATGTCGGTTTTGTCGATTATGTGCCGGTGGGTTCGCTGGCCAAGGGCCGCATCGTGGCGATGGGCAATCGCGGTCAGATGCGGACCTGCGGCTCTTGCCATGGCGAAGATTATCGCGGCCGTGGCGATGTGCCGCGTCTGGCGGGCCGCAGCGCCTATTATCTGATCCGCCAACTGGCCGACATGCGGGCCGGTTACCGCAAGGGTCCGGCCCTGGGCGTGATGAAGGACGTCGTGAGCAAGCTGTCGGACGCCGATATCCTCAACGTCGCTGCCTATATGGCGTCGAAGGAGCCGTAGCGATCAGCCCGGCGGCGGGCCGTGATGCATACCAAATCTTTCGGGGCATCACGTCTGGCTGGCGCGAAACGCGTCATAGGCCAGTATCATTTCTCCGATGTCGCTGTTCTGCGGCTGCCATTGTAATTCCCGCCGCGTACTGGATGTATCGAGCAGGACATCGGCGTCGGCGATGCCATACTGCTCCGGAAACAGCAAAGTGAGCCCAATGCTGTCCAGCACCGCCAGCGCCATTTTTGAGGCGACAGCCGAAACCGGGATCAGGATCGACCGTGAGCCCGCATGGTCGATGATCGCTTGCAGCAGCTCCCGTGTCGTGGGCGGCATTTCTGAGCCAAGATTAAACGGACCGGGCGGGCATCCCTGCTCCACCGCCAGGATGGCGGCGCGTGCGCAATCTTGAACCGAGACCATCTGATACCGGTTGCGGCCCGGTCCAATCATTGGAACAGGCAGGCCGGCCTTTATCAGCCCGAACAGCTTGGCCAATATTCCAAGCCGGCCGGGGCCGGTTATCAGCCGGGGGCGGAATATCGTTGCCCGCATCCCACGCCTAGTCGCTTCGCGCATGACCGTCTCGGCAGCGAGCTTGGACTGGCCGTAGGGCCCCAACGGGTTTTGCGGATGGTCCGGTGCAATCGGCAGCTTCTGCGGCAGGCCATAGGTCATGTCGGTCGAGAAAAACACCAGCCGGCCGGCGCCCCTGCGCTCCATTTCCGCCACCAGGCATTGGGTGCCCGTCAGATTGACCTGTTTGAACCAGGCATCCCGGCCGCGATGGGGCACCGGGCCTGCGAATTGCCGGGCCGCAAGGTGATAGACCACGTCATCGGAATTGAGCTGCAGCCGCGCCAGATCGGCCGCATTGGTTACATCGCCCTGCACGAACGGCAGGGGCAAGGCGCCGGGCACCAGATCGAACACAAGCACGGCTTCCTGACGGCGAACCAGTTCGCCCGCCAGGCATTGCCCAAGAAAGCCGGATCCGCCGGTGATGATATGACGCATCGTCTTCAGGCGGACCGGGTGATCAGGAAAAGGCCGATGCAAATCACGGCGATGCCGGCGACTCTTGTCAGGGTGACATGCTCGCCCATGAAGGCGAAGCCGACAATCGCGGTAATGACATAACCGATGGAAAGCAGCGGATAAGCGGCGCTGACTTCGGTCTTGGACAGCACGACAAGCCAGGCGCCGATGCTCAGGACATAGGACAACATCCCGGCAAGGAAGAATCCATTGAATAAAAGGCGCAGGGTGAATTCCGGAAGATCGGCGGCACCGGCCGGCAAGGCCCCGACAGTCAGCATCGTTCGGCGAAGCATGATTTGCGCCAGGGCGTTCAGGGAAACACTTCCCAGTGCGATGGCGAGTATAGCGATGGGCATTGCGGTTCTCCTAGAGTGCGGCGTCGGGACTAATCGGACTTTTTCAGCTCGCCATGAACCTGCTTGTTGATCATGGGCAGATCAAGGTTGATGCTCTGCGGGTGCGGATTGATCTGGCCTTCGTTCTTGTAGATGCTCAGCACCTTATCATTTGTCGGCACGTTCGCGGCAATCGCGATGCTGTGGACTTGCCGGAAATGCGGCGAGCGCAGCAGGTTCTGGAGGCGTGCCATGACCGGTATGTCGGTCCAAAAATCGTCCTGCGCCACCACGTAGCTGACTCCGCTATTGCCCAGCAGCGACGCGATCTGTTCCTCGGAAAAGTCTTTCGACTTTGTGCCACGCGCGCGTTCCACGGAAATGGAGAGAAGCAGTTTGTCGGCGCGAACCGTTGTTATATCGCGCCGTTGCTCAAGGGTTCGCATGTTCCAGGTATAGGATCCGTCACGCTCGCCGGAAAAGACAACAATCGCGTCAGAGGGCGCGTTTTTTGCGATCCACATCGCGGCCTCGCGGTAGCCCGCCACTTTGGGTACCGGATCCAAAAAAACCGCCCATGCCGTAGCCATCATGGATAATGCGAGCAGCGCCGCGCGGCTCAAGGTCGCGGTTCCCAGCCAAGCGCGCCATGCCAGGCCGGCTGCGAGCAGGACGGCCGGCGCAAGGATCACGGCGTTTCTTGTCGCCTTGAGTTCTATGAACGAAAGAAACACATAGCCGACGAGAAACCAGCCCACGAGCAGAAAAATTTCGCTCCGGGCCACATTTTCCAGGCGTCTGCCAGTAAGCCAAAGAACCGGAAGGGTCGCGGCCAGAATGACAAAGGGCCAGCCCACGATCTCGGGAAGCCGGCGTCCATACCATAGCCAGCGCGCGAATGGCGCCGTCTCATGGGTTCCGACATCGCTGCTGACCACGGACTGAACATTCACCGCGCCGAATTTCAAGGTCATGATGATGATCGGAATCATGCCTATGATGCTGAAAAGAACGGCAAGCCAGAGATGCTTGTCCCGGAATATAGCGGGTCCTTTTTGGAGAAGAAGCGCGGCCGCGAGCGGAATAAAGAGAAACACGGCATTGATCTTTGTGTAGACCGCGCAGAGCAGCAAAAATACCGCAGCATACAGAAGCCAGGGGCGGCATGCGCGCAGATAGTGCAATCCCGCCAGGCAGGCCCAAACCGCGAAGGCCGTTGACGGTACGTCGAGCATGATTTGGCGGCCCCATTGGGCGATTTCCGGAGCCGCTAGAGCCGCCAGGCCGACAGCGAAGGCCGAGATCTGGTCGAGCCACAGGCGCGCGATGAGATAAAGGCCAAAGGCGAGCGCAAAATAGTGCAGCAGGACCACGGTGAGCGCGGTCGCATGCGATACGCCGAAGATGGCGAAGAACGGCGCCGAGATGGCGTAGAAGAGCGGCGGATAGAACAGGATCGTGAGCGCGGGATACTTGACATAATACTGCATCGCCCAGGCTTTGGGATCATACGGCATTGCCTGGACGAGGTCTTTCACGAATACGCCATTGAGGGCGTGGCGCGGCGCATCGCTCCACCAGAATTCGCCATCATGCGGCGCTGTCAGAAAGAGGCAAAACATTCCCGCCAGCAGGGCGGCTCCTGCGGTCAGGTGCTGGATACGTACGGTCATTGCCTTGGAACCTCCGTCAAAAGGCCGAATGGCTGAGCAGGATACTTGCAGGATTGCAACGGATTGGCTTACATCAGAAAGGACCAAGTATCCGCGCGGCGAGCGCCACCGCGACCATCGCCACAAAAATATAGCGGCTGATCCTGTCCTTGATCGCGAAGATGACCGGGTCGTCGTTGATCTTGCCCCGCTTGGCGCCGATCCAGATACGGTTGCTCCAATACAGCATCAGCAGGCAAAGCAGCCAAAGAAGTTCTGGTTCGCGGTACAAGGTTTTGACTTCCGCGCTGTTGATATAAAAGGCCAGCACCACGGTGGCGGCGGTCGCGTTGGCGATGCCGAGCGAGAATATAGTTTCGGCGTCTTCCTTGACGTAGCCGCGCCCCTTGGCCTGACCCTCCGCCAGCGCGACGATCTCGATATAGCGCTTGAGATAGGCCAGGCTGATGAATACGAACATCGAAAATGCCAGCAGCCAGGACGACAGGCTGATCGCCAGTGCCGCGCCGCCGGCGATGACGCGCACGGTGTACAAAAGCGCCAGCGCGAACACGTCAGCCGTCGACCGGCTTTTCAGGACGAAGGAATAAAGATTGGTCAGGGCCAGGTAGCCGGCGACCAGCAAGGTGAACTTCCAGGGCAGGAAAGCGATGGCCAGCGTCAGGCCGGCAATAGGCAGCAGGATTGCCCCCAGCGGACCATAAAGGATCGGCAAATCCCCCGATGCCAGCGGGCGGCGACGCTTGGTGCGATGCGCCCGGTCCGCATCCAGATCCAGCAGGTCGTTGAGGAAATAATGTCCCGAGGCGCAAAGACCGAAGGCCAGAAAGGCCAGGAACGCCAACCCCAACAGATGAAGATCGCGATAGCTGTGGGATGTGAACAATGGCACGAACACCAGTGTGTTCTTGGCCCATTGGTGCAGCCGCATTTCCTTCAAAAAGGCGCGCCAGACTGGAGGGCGGCTTTGAATCACCATCTCGGCCCGGCCTGATTGCGTGGCGGCCCTGACGTCCTTGGAAGGAGCATTCACCAGGATTTCCTTTTTCGACGCCGCCCATATCGGGCGGTCGGCGGCGGAGTTGCCAGCATAGACGAACTCCCGTCCCTGGTTGAGGGCCTGGATTCGCGACAGTTTGGTGGCGCCCTTGAGATTCAGCCTGTTGGAACTGCCATACCCGCCGCCCGGTAAATCCAGATGTTCGGCGATCCGGCTGGCATATGTCTGGTGCGAGGCGGTTATCAGGACAGTCCGGCCGCCTTGCGTCTTGCGCCGGGCGATCAGCTCTGTCACCGCGCTCTCATAGGGGAGCGTGGCCGGATCGAACTGGATTTTCCTGGCCAGGAAGGTTTTCAGGGGCGCGGGACCTTTGAGCGCCAGTCTCAGCAAGGTGAATATCCGCCAGGGCGCGGTTTTGATATGCCGCCAGGCGGCTTCGTGCAGCAGATCGGTGCGCAGCAAGGTGCCGTCGATATCGACATAGAGATCGTAGGAGCCGCTTGCGCTTTCTCCTCGTTCTTCGGGCATCTGGGTCATCACGCGGGCCATTTGCGGGAAACGGTCATTTTGGCTCCCGGAAGTTGCGATGCGGGGGCTGAAGAACAGATAAATGACGTTGCCGCGCGCGTATACTTGTTATGGAATTTCTTAACGCGCCAGGCAACAGGGACCAGAGCCATATAACACTCTGTTATTTCAGAATAAAATCCAACTTTCGGACAGCCCGTCCAAGCGCAATCCGTTAATAGGTGGTGCGCCCGCCAGACGTATCCAGCGTGTTGGCGGTGGTGAAGGAACATTCCTCGCTGGCCAGCCAGCACACCGCCGCGGCGATTTCGCGGGCGGTGCCCAAGCGCTCCATCGGAATCTTGGAACGCATATAGTCGATATGGCTTTGCGGGACCTGCTTGAGGATCGGACTTTCAAAGGTCGCTGGTGTCACGGCATTGACGATCACGCCCTTGGTCGCAAGCTCCTTACCCAATGATTTGGTGAAGCCCAGCACCGCCGCCTTGGATGCGGAGTAGGAGCTTGCATTGGGATTGCCTTCCTTGCCGGCGACGGACGAGATGTTGACGATCCGGCCATAGCCTTTCTCCACCATCAGCGGCGCGATAAAGCGGCAGCAATAGAAAAGTCCGTTGACATTGACGTCCATCACCTTCAGCCAGCTGTCGATGGGGTAGTCGATCACGGGATGGGTGGCGCCGGTGATGCCGGCGCTGTTGATCAAGATATCGATCTTGCCCAGCGATTTTGTGCAAATCGCAACGGCGGCTTCGACGGCCTTGGCGTCGCTGACATCCAGCGCCACGGTATGGACGGCGGCAGTTTCTTTTTTGGCGGTGGTCAAGGTTTCGGGATTTAGGTCCCACAGACACACGGTGCCGCCTTCCGCGGCAATGCGCTTTGCGGCCTCCAGGCCAAGACCGGATGCGCCGCCGGTAACAATGGCGTTGCGCCCCGCAAAGCGTCCCGCATAGATCATGTGCTTCCCCTTGTCTGAACGCGCCGGTTATAGCGGCAAAATTGGGTGGTGCAGTGCAATATCCGCTGTGGCCGTGGGCTGCGATGGCGATAGCGATGCCAACTTGCTCTAAATTGCGTGGCTCGGCGATTACCGCCAAAAGTCATCCTGCAGATAGAGTTATAAAAACCCGCCATGACCAAAAGCCTGTTTCCCTTGCCGCAAGACTGGCGCGACGCCGTGCTGGTGGGCCGTATCGACATGGGCGATGGTCCGACACCGGTGGTGGTGAAGGAAGGCCGGGTGTTCGATGTCAGCAAGTCCGCGCCCACCGTGTCGGTGCTGCTGGAAAAATGGAACGGTGCTCCGCAAGGCAGGGATCTGGGCGACATCAACGATCTTGGCCTTGAGACTGCCTGGTCGAGTGGCGGCAAGCCCAAGGTCAAACTTCTGTCGCCGGTGGATCTGCAATGCGTCAAGGCGGCAGGGGTTACCTTCGCGGTCTCGGCGATGGAGCGGGTGATCGAAGAACGCGCCAAGGGCGTGCCCGGCAGGGCGCAGGCGATCCGCGAGGAATTGGCGGCGCGTATCGGCGGCGATTTCCGCAAAGTGGTGCCGGGATCGCCCGAGGCCGCCAAGCTGAAGGAAGCGCTGATCGCCGACGGTCTGTGGTCGCAATATCTGGAAGTGGCGATCGGCCCCGACGCCGAAATCTTCACCAAGGCGCCGCCTTTGTCCTCGGTCGGCTGGGGCGACTATGTCGGCATCCGCAGCCAGTCCATCTGGAACAATCCCGAGCCCGAGATTGTGGTGGTGGTGGATCGGGGCGGCAAGGCGGTGGGCGCGACCCTGGGCAATGACGTGAACCTGCGCGACTATGAAGGGCGCAGCGCGTTGCTGCTGGGCAAGGCCAAGGACAATAATGCCGCCTCGGCGCTGGGGCCCTTTATCCGCATGTTCGATGACAAATTCACCATCGATGACGTGCGCCAGGCGGTGGTCGCGCTGGAAATCGTCGGCACCGACAATTACCGGCTGGAAGGCCGGTCCGCCATGGCCGAGATCAGCCGCGATCCGCTGGAACTGGTGAAACAGACCATCAGCGAGCATCAATATCCCGACGGTTTTGTGCTGTTTCTGGGCACTTTGTTCGCACCCACCCAGGACCGCGACGTCAAGGGCGCGGGCTTCACCCACAAGGAAGGCGATGTGGTGCGGATCTCAACCCCCAAGTTGGGCATGCTGGAGAACCGGGTCACCACCTCCAAGGCCGCGCCGCCGTGGAATTTCGGCATTTCCGACCTGATGAAAAACCTTGCCCGGCGTGGGCTTTTGACCGTCTGATTTTTTGATGGTCGCGCCGGCAGGCCCTTCGCGTCGCCGGCCGCTCCCTGCGACCTATACTCCCACGGCACTTCCGGGATGCAGTTCCGGGGTTGGATTGGCTTGGCCAAACCCTTAAATACACTCGACCCCCGCTAGTGTCCCGATTCCGAAATTCGCATGATCTCTATATCGACGTCCGTACGAATTTCGGAATCGAAGGACACTAGCGACTTATTGATTCCTAGTGTCGTTTCGGTTTCGAAGTTCGCTAGGAGCCTGATATCGATGATAGTGCGAACTTCGAAACCACGACACTAGGAGAGAATTGATGACCGAGACCCTGACCCATTTCATCGGCGGCAAGCAGATTTCCGCCCCCGGCGCTCTCGAAAGCACCAATCCCTCCAACACCAATGACGTGATCGCCAAGTTCCCCGATGGCGGTGCCGAAGATGTCAACAAGGCGGTGGAAGCCGCGCGCGCCGCTTTCCCGGGCTGGGCCGGAGCGACACCGGAAGTCCGCGCCGATCTTTTGGACAAGGTCGGAAGCCTGATCATCGAGCGCAAGGATGCGCTGGGCAAACTGCTCGCCAGCGAGGAAGGCAAGACCCTTCCGGAAGCCACCGGTGAGACGGTGCGTGCCGGCCGCATTTTCAAATATTTCGCCGGCGAGGCGCTGCGCCGCCATGGCCAGAATCTGGAGTCGGTGCGTCCCGGTGTCGAAATCCAGACCTATCGCGAAGCCGTCGGCGTTTATGGCCTGATCACGCCCTGGAACTTCCCCATTGCCATTCCGGCCTGGAAGATGGCTCCCGCATTGGCTTTCGGTAACACTGTTGTCCTCAAGCCCGCCAATCCGACCCCCGCCACCGCGCATGCGCTGGTTTCCATCCTGCATGAAGCCGGTGCGCCGGCCGGTATCGTGAATCTGGTTCTGGGCCGCGGCGTGGTCGGCGATGCGCTCTCCAAGCATCCCGACGTCAATGGCATTTCCTTCACCGGTTCGCAGACCGTGGGCTCCAAGGTGGCGCTGGCGGCGGTGTCGCGTCAGGCGCGGGTGCAGATGGAAATGGGCGGCAAGAATCCTCTACTGGTGATGGATGACGCCGAATTCGATCGCGCCGTGCAGATCGCGGTGGATGGCGGTTATTTCGCCACCGGCCAGCGTTGCACCGCCTCCAGCCGCGTGTTCGTGCAGGAAGGTATCCATGACAAGTTCGTCGCCGCCATGGCCGAACGCGCCAAGGCGCTGAAAGTCGGCAATGCCCTCGATCCCGCCACCCAAATGGGCCCGGCCGTCACCGACACCCAGCTGGCCGGCAACCTCAAATATGTCGGCATCGCGCTCAAGGAAGGCGGCCGGTTGCTGGCCGGCGGCGCCGAGGCGCTGAAGCTGGCGACCCCGGGCCATTACATGTCGCCCACCCTGATCGTGGACACCAAGCCCGGCGACACCATCAACCAGGAAGAAGTGTTCGGTCCGGTTGTGTCGGTGGTGAAGGTCAAGAATTACGAGGAAGGCTTGGCGCTGTGCAACGCGGGCAATTTCGGCCTCTCAGCCGGCATCGTCACCACCAGCCTCAAGCATGCGCGTCATTTCCAGCGCAATGTCAAGGCGGGCATGGCGATGATCAACCTGCCGACCGCTGGCGTGGACTATCACGTGCCGTTCGGCGGTTCGCGCGGTTCTTCCTATGGCGCGCGCGAGCAGGGTTTCGCGGCGGTGGACTTCTTCACCCAGGTCAAGACGGCTTATTCTTTCTCCTAAGCCGAAGGGCCGGCCCGGCCTCGCGGCGCGCTTGGGCGCGCGCCGCGTCCATACGCTGTCGCTACGGACCGCTCGCCGGGCGAAAGGTCCACTGGACCTTTCGTATTCCCCGGCTCGCCCCTTTCTTTTTGCGCCGCACACAAGCTAGATTTCCGCCGGAATATTAGCGGGTGGCTTCATGCGTGCATTCTTGCTGGCGACAGCCTTGATTCTGTTACCTTTCGCGGCTCATGCCGAGATCGCCATTTCGTCCAATGACGGCAAGCAGCTGCGCCCCGGCGACGGGTTGCCGATGAAGCCCACGCCCGACAGCGTTTCCATCATTGCCTTTTCCAGCAGCTCCCCGCCCAAGGTGATCGGCCAGATCGCGGTTTGCGGCTCCCTGAGCGGCCCGCCGGTGTCGGTGGCGGTGGCGCGGGACTATAGCTTTGCGCTGGCCAGCTGTGCGCAGAAGATCGACGGCGACAACAAGCTGTCGCCGGAAGACATTGTTTCGGTGATCGGGCTGGACGACCCCACCCATCCCAAGCTGCTGCAGACCGCCCATGCGGGCCTGGGCGCCACCGGCGTGTCCTTGAACAAGAAGGCGACTATCGCCCTGGTCACCGGCGTGGCCGACGATACCGTCACCCTGTTCACCATCAAAGATCGCCATCTCACCCAGGCCAGCCAGGTCAAGCTGGAAAGCAAGGCGACGCCGCGCGACGTGGTCCTAGCGCCCGATGGGAAAACCGCCTGGGCGCTGCGCTTCGGCGACGCCAAGGTGACGAAGCTGAAAGTGGAGGGCGATCGGCTTACGCGTCTGGCCGATTATGACCTGGGCATTCAGCCCAATAACGGGACCATCACGGGCGATGGCCGCTATCTGATCAACAGCAATTTCGGCGGCGTGCCCGGCAAGACGACCAAGGCTGCGATTTCGATGCTGGACATCAGGACCGGCAAGATCGTGGATGTGCAGGAGATAGGCTCCGTGCTGGAGCATGTGGTGTTGTCGCCCGACAGCAAATATCTGGCGGCGGTGGTGCTAAACGGCGCGGCGAACGTGAAGACGGCCGCGAATTTCGATACGGTTTTTGCCAAACTGTCGGTGTTCAAGGTTGGCAAGGGCAAGCTGGAACATGTGGCGGACACGCGGCTTGGTCATGCCTGCCAAGGGGCTGCGTGGAGCGATGACGGCAAGGCGCTGCTGGTGCAATGTTCGGTGGAGCGGGACATTTCCTATATCCATTTCGACGGTTCGACCCTGGTCAAGGACGAAAACGCCACCCTGAAATTCGAATCCCGGCCCGGTGCTATCGCGACCGCCAAGACGCGCTAAAATTCCGCTTGCCTCGCGGCGTCCTGGACCGCACATAGCGGCCCATGAAGCCGCTTTTGCATCTCAAGGATATTGTGGTTTCGTTTGGCGGCCAGCGCCTGCTGGACGGCGCCGAGCTGAGTGTCGGCGCGGGTAACCGGCTGTGCCTGGTGGGACGCAACGGTTCGGGCAAGTCCACTTTGCTGAAGATCGCGGCGGGGCTGACGGAAGCCGATGGCGGCACGCGCTTTGCCCAACCCGGCGCCACCATCCGCTATCTGCCGCAGGAGCCCGATCTGGGCGGCTATGCCACCACCCGCGACTATGTCGAGGCCGGGCTGAACCCGCACGAGGATCCCAATCGCGCTTTCTATCTGTTGGGCAATCTGGGTCTTTCGGGGACGGAGAACCCCACGCTCCTGTCGGGCGGGGAGGCGCGCCGCGCCGCGCTGGCCCGGGTGCTGGCGCCGCGCCCCGACATTCTTCTGCTGGACGAGCCCACCAATCATCTAGACGTCCGCGCCATCGAATGGCTGGAAAGCGAGATCAAGGCCAGCAAAAGCGCGCTGGTCCTGATCAGCCATGACCGGCGCTTCCTGGAAAATCTTTCCCGCGCCACGGTCTGGCTGGATCGCGGCCAGACCCACCGGCTGGAGAAAAGCTTTGGCTCTTTCGAAAGCTGGCGCGACGAGATGCTGGAAAAGGAAGACGTCGAACGCCACAAGCTGGAGCGGCGCATTGCCGCCGAGGAAGATTGGGTGCGTTACGGCGTTTCGGGCCGGCGCAAGCGCAATGTCGGGCGCTTGGAGCGGTTGCGCGGTCTCAGAACCGAACGGCGCGAACAGATTCGCGCCTTGGGCTCCGTCAAAATGGACGCGGCGGAGGGCGCGGGCAGCGGCACCAAGGTGATCGATGCCAAGGGCGTGGCTTTTTCCTATGGCGAACAGGAGATTGTGCGCGACTTTACCCAACGCATCCATCGCGGCGACCGGATCGCCATTGTCGGCCCCAATGGCGCGGGCAAGACGACCCTGCTCAAGCTGCTGACCGGCGAGCTTTCACCGCAAAAAGGCAATGTGAAGCTGGGCCAGGGCTTGCTGATGGCCAAGCTAGACCAGAACCGCAGCAAACTGCATCCCGAACAGTCGCTGGCGGCGGCGGTGACCGATGGCAGCGGCGACACGGTCATGGTGGCGGGCAAGCCGCGCCATGTGATGAACTATCTGCAGGACTTTCTGTTCACGCCGAGCCAAGCGCGCACTCCCGTCAAGGTCCTGTCGGGCGGCGAGCGGGCGCGGTTGCTGCTGGCCAAGCTGTTCGCCACGCCGTCGAACTTTCTGGTGCTGGACGAACCTACCAATGACCTGGACCTGGAAACCCTGGACTTGCTGGAAGAGGTGATCGCCGACTATCCCGGCACGGCCTTGTTGGTCAGCCATGACCGCGATTTCCTGGACCGGGTGGCGACCGGCCTTGTGCTGGCGGAAGGCGATGGCCGGTTCACCGAATATGCCGGAGGCTATGCCGACATGCTGGCGCAGCGGGGTGAGGCGGCCCCGCAGCGCCCGCAAGTCCGCAAACCCGCCGCAAAAGCGCCGCCGCAAAAGCGCGCCCGTGTCAGCCCGCCCAAGATGAATTTCGCGGACGCCCATGCCCTCAAGATTCTGCCGGGGAAGATCGCCGCGGCGGAACTCAAGATGGCCGAGCTGGAAGCCGTGCTTTCCGATCCTAGCCTGTACACCGGCGATCCCGCCCGCTTCGCCAAATTATCCGCGGAATTGGCGGATATCCGGGCCCAAAAAGACAGCGACGAAGAGCGCTGGCTGGCGCTGGAAATGGCGCGGGAAGCCCTGGAAAGACAGGATTAACGGCGGCAAAGCTGGAACGAAGCGGTACGGGTTCGCGTTCAATCTGCTGAAGCTGGATAGTGCGGGAGAGTTCCATGAAACGCGCTGCTCTCTTTGGATTCGCCGCCGGTGCCGCCATGATGATGGGTGGAGCCTTGGCGGCGGTATCGCCTTTCGATCCCAAGCCGCCCGCCGACAACAATACCGAAATGATGAATCCCATGATCGGTGGCCAAGCCATGCTGCCGGATCGCGACATTATGGAAAATATAACGGCCTCGCCGATGCATTTCACTTTGGCGGCGGCCTTGAAGGACTCCGGCGTCGCGGCGGCGTTGAAGACCAACGGACAATTCACCGTCTTTGCGCCCACCGATGCGGCGCTTGCGGCGCAGGGCGCGCAGTCAAAATCCTCGCTGGCGCGCCGGATGAGCTATCTGATCGTGCCGGGCAAGTATGACTCCCAGGCCCTTTTGCGCGTCATCAATGAATCGGGCGGGGAAGCCAAGCTGCGCACCGCCGAGGGCGGCGTGTTGCTGGCGCGGATGAACGGGCCGACCAATATCGTGATCCTGGATGCACGGGGCAATATCGCCGATATCGCGATTTATGATGTGCGCGACAAGAACGGCATTGTCCATGTGGTGGACCGGGCGTTGGAGCCGGGCGGCCTGACACGGCAGGTGGCGCGTAATTAATCTGCGTACTTTGCCAGATAGGCGGCAATCGCTTGCGGCGTCATGTTACGGGCATCGGCGGTCGCGAAGACATTGTCGCCATTGACCAGCTTGCCATCTGGGGTGGCGATGAGCAAAGCCGGCACGCCTTTCAGTCTTTTGGTGATGCCGAACCGCGCCGGGATTTGCAGGTTGCGGTTGAAGCGGCCCACATCCACCAGCACTGCTTCATAATGGGCTTCCATGAAGCGGCGCATTTCCGGCAGCCGGATGAAATTCGCCAGCAAGATACAGTCGGGGCACCAGTTGCCGCCAAGGTCGATCAGCACCCGCTTGTGGGATTTCTGCGCCCGGGCGAAGGCCGCGGCAACCTGGGCATCGGCATTGGCGGCCTCGTTATAGGGCCGCATGGTCGCCACGGACAATTGTTTCCAGTTGACGATGGACGGTTTGGGCGCCGGCGCGGCCTGGGCCGGAATTGCCGCCAACAACAAAAGAGACGCGAGCAGTTTTTTCATGCCGCCGGCGTGAGCAAACCGCGCCCCTCCAGCAAGGCTTCGACATGGGGATCGCGGCCGCGAAAGGCGCGATAGGCGGCGGCAAAGTCGCGCGTGCCGCCCGCCGAATAGATGAACTGGTACAGCCGCTGCGCCGTGGCGGGATCGAAGGGATCCTTGGTTTCCTCAAAGGCTTTGAAGCCGTCGGCGTCCAGCACCTCGGACCAGAGATAGGCGTAATAACCGGCGGCATAGCCGTCGCCGCCGAACACATGGGTGAAATGGGGGGCGCTGTGTCTGGGTACGATTTCTTCCGGCATGCCGATGCGGGCGAGGGTTTCAGCCTGAGTCCTTATGGGATCGCCGCCGGGCGTCGATTGTGTCCAATCGAAGGTGTGAAAATCCATGTCGATCAGCGCCGAGGCGAGGAATTCCACGGTGGCGAAGCCCTGGCCGTAGTTGCGGGCCGCCAGCAACTTCTGGAGCAGCGCTTTAGGGATCGGCTCGCCGGTCTGATGGTGGCGGGCAAAGCGTTCCAGAACCGCCGGCTCTTCCAGCCAGTGCTCGAAAAGCTGCGACGGCAATTCCACGAAATCGCGCGCCACATTGGTGCCGGACAGGCGCGGGAAACGAACCTTGCTCAACAATCCATGCAGGGCATGACCCATTTCATGGAACAGGGTCACCGCATCGTCGAAGGACAGCAGGCAGGGGTCGCTTTTGCTGAAGTTGGCGTTGTTGGTGACGATGGGCAGGACGTCTCCATCCAGCGTCTGCTGGTCGCGGAAGCTGGACATCCAGGCCCCGCTTTGCTTACCCGGCCGGGCGAAATAGTCGCCGTAAAACAGCCCGATCACCGCATTCTCACGCCGGACCTCCCAGACCCGCACATCCGGATGGTAGACCGGGATGTCGCGGCGCTCGTGGAACGACAGGCCGAACAGTTTTTGGGCGGTGAAGAAGGCGGCTTCTATCAGGTTGGAAAGCTGGAAGTAAGGCTGCAATTGCTCGGCGTCGAAGTCGTATTTTTCCTGGCGCAACTTCTCGGCATAGTAGCGCCAGTCCCAGGGCGCCAGGCGGAAGTTCAGGCCTTGGCGCGCAATCAATCCTTGAAGCGCATCGCGTTCCTCCAGCGCCCGCTTGCGCGCCGGCTCCCAGACCTCTTCCAGCAAGGCGCGGGCTTTTTGCGCGGTGCCGGCCATGGAATCGGCGAGCTTAAAGGCGGCGAAGTTTTCATACCCCAACAAGGCGGCCCGTTCGCCACGCAGCGCCAGCATCTGGGTGATGATGGCGGTGTTGTTGCGGACATTGTCATTGCCCCCGCGCGCCGTCCAAGCGCGCCACAGCTGTTCGCGCAGGCCCCGATCGTCGGCGAATTGCAGGAAAGGCTCGGCGCTGGAACGCGACAGGGTAACGGCATATGGCGCGTCCAATTTCAGCGACGTGGCGGTGGCGGCAGCGGCGTCGCGCACACCTTGCGGAACGCCGGCCATTTGCGCTTCGGTCAGGGATAAGGTCCAGTCTTCTTCCTCGCCCAGCACATTCTGATGGAACTGCGTACCCAGTACGGCCAGGCGCTGGCCGATGGCCGTCAACCGCTCGCGGCCTTCGCTATTCAATTGGGCGCCGGCCCGCACAAAATCGAGGCGATAGCGTTCCAGCACGCGCAGGCTTTCCGCATCCAGACTCAGGCTGGCGCGCTTTTGGTACAGCGCATCCAGCCGGGCGAACAACACCGGATGCATGGTAATGGCGCTCCAATGCGCCGACAGGCGCGGCGCCATCTCCAGCTCGATCGCCTGCAAGGCCTCGTTGGTCGCCGCCGAAGTCAGGTTGCCGAAAACCCCGTCGATGCGGGTGAGCAGCTTGCCGCTTTTCTCCAAGGCCAAAACGACATTGTCGAAACTGGGGGCCTCGCGATTTTCTGCGATTGTCCCGATCTCGGCGCTGTGCTCGGCCAAGGCCCGGTCATAGGCGGGCGCAAAATGCTCTGGCCTTATCCGGTCCAGCGGTGGCGCGCCAAAGGGTGCGGTCCAATCTTCGAAAAAAGGATTTGTCATGCGCCTAATATAGGGGCTTTAGCGGATTTCCCACACTATCGAAACATCGGCCGTGACACTTTCCTCGCCCGCCGCCACCGGAACACTGCGTTCGGCGGCCATGGCCATGACCCGGTACATCGGCCGGGGCGGTTCGCCACCGCTTTCGCTGATGCTCTGCACCGGCCCAAGGGTAACGCCGGCCGCCTTGGCATAGGTCTCGGCGCGGGCGCGCGCATCGGCCACGGCCGCGGCCCGCGCCTTTTCCAGCAGCGGTGCCGGTTCGCGGATGGAGAAATGGATGCCGTTCATCTGGTTGGCGCCGGCGGTAACCAGCGCATCCAGCGCCGCGCCCAGCTTGGAAACGTCGTCCAGCCGCACCGAAACGTCATTGCTCACCTGATAGCCAGTCAGGCGCGGGCGCTCATTGTTGGCGCCGCCGGTATATTGCGGCGACACCGAAAAATTGATGGTCTGGATCGCACGCTCCGACACGCCCATCTTCCGCAGGGCGTCGAAAACACCCTTCATACGGGCGGTGTTGGCGGTCAGCGCGGCGGCGGCGGTGGCGGCGCTGCTGGTGACGCCGGCATTGACCTGAACCTGATCGGGCACGGCCTTCATCTCGCCATGGCCGGTCATGGAAATGGTGCGCGCGGTCTGAGCCGAGGCCGGGGCGGCAGCCAGCAGGCCCGTCAAGGCCAGGGCGACAAAAACGGCATATTTCATGGTCTTTTGCTTTCCAAATTGGGCACCCATCCAGGGACGATGCTGTGCGAAAACGGGGGCGAAATAAGGGCGTAAGGTCGCGTTAAATGGCGGGTTGGCGGGCGGGAAAATCCTGTTATACCCCCTTGCGGGAAGGGCCTGTAGCTCAGTTGGTTAGAGCTGACCGCTCATAACGGTTAGGTCCCAGGTTCGAGTCCTGGCGGGCCCACCAGCCTTCGCTCGCGAAGCGAGCAAGGCTGCCGCGCCGAAGCCCGCAGGGCGAAGGCGGGCCTTTGCATCCGCGAGCTACGGCTCGGCAAGCCGGGAGACGTCGCGTGACGTATGTATACATCCTCCGCAGTCTGGACAATCTCGGACGCTATTATGTCGGCGTCACAGCCGACTTACGCTCTCGTCTGCGCAAGCACAATGCGGGTGAGGTATCCCATACGTCGAAATATGCGCCTTGGGCGATCAAAACCTATGTCGCGTTCGCTGACGAGCAGCAGGCCTTCGCGTTTGAAAAGTATCTCAAGTCGCCGTCGGGTAGAGCCTTTGCGAAGAAGCGACTCTAAGCAAACGGAATTGTACCCCCTCACCCTTCGGCAAGCTCAGGGTGAGGAAATAAGTTAATCCTCATACTGTCGCACTACACTGTCGTTAACGACTGTCGAAGCATGAGGTCAGAGCGATTACGTTTGAACGCAACTGCTCTAGGTTCGCGGCGCAATGACGATTTCCGCCTGGGCCAAGCGTCTCAGAATATTGCGGTGCCGGACGATCGGCCACCAGTCGTATAGAAAAATCTCGATCGGCCGCCAATTCGCCACCCATCCCAGGATGATCAGGCCCTCGTTGAGCAAGGGGCCGAACTCACCGGACCAGGGCGAGCGCAGAATCAGGCCGCCGCTGGCGATGCAGGCGGCCAGCACCACAAGCCCCACGCAAAGGGAATAGCGGCCGACGCGGAACAGCTCCTTTAAATCTTTGGTCAAGGCATCGGCCCGGTAGCTGAAGTATCGGCCGACCGCCTGGCCCAGCATCTGCGCCTGGTCCCCCGAAGCTTCGGAGGCCGGCATATGGATCAGGATGCGGATGGGAGCTTTGCGCGTCAATTCACGCGCCCAGCCGACAATATAGTCCTCGGCTTCGCGATCCAGGTCTTTCTCCCGGAAGGGCATGGGGTCGAGGGTGTCGAATAGCTGTCCGACCTTCTCGACCTGGACTTCGATGATGGCCGGTTCTTGCCCCATGGTCCTATCCTCCTGGGTCATCTGAAGCCTTGGGCGGCCTCGCCGCCCTGATCCAGATCAAGACCATACCGCGATAGGTGTTTGAGGGCGATCAAAGCGCCCCTGTGCATCGCCGGCTAACAATGCCCGCTCAGTCACCGAGAGAGGCGCAAATGATCCAGCAGATTCTCCTATCGCTTCCTAGCTATCCGGACCGCTCGCCGATGCAGGTCCTCGAAGGGGCTGCGACCTTGGCGCAATTGCTGGGGGCATCGCTCACGGCCCAGATCCCTCAACTGAGCGGCGACCAGAAGACCTGGCCCCCCATCATAGGCGCCTATCCGCTGGATTTTCCTCAACTGATGAATGAGGCCGTTGTTCAGAGTGAACGCAATGCGTCATCGCTGACCGAGGATATCGGCAAGGCCTGTTCCAGCCTGCGCGTGCCATTGGATATACGCAGAAGCCTGGCGAACCTTATTGAATCTCCCGATCATCTGGTCGATCTCGCGCGTCTTCACGATCTCACCATCGTGCCCTGTTCCGAAACAGACATGCTGGGCGGCACCGTCACGGAGGCTGTAATTTTTGGCACCGGCCGCCCGACCTTGCTGCTTCCTTCGGGAAATGGGACAAGATCCCTACAACGGTTGGATAGCGTGGTGGTCGCCTGGGACTATAGCCGGGAGGCTGCCCGTGCCCTGGGCGATGCGCTGCCCATTCTGGCCAGGGCAAGGAAGGTGCACGTTATTTCTGTGCTGGGTGAAAAAGGCATCCACACGACCTGCGCCCTTGGCGATCTGGAGAAATATCTCGCTGCCCATCAAGTAAAATACGTACTCGACGAAGTTCTGCTCAAAGGCATAACGATCAGCGACTGCGTGATGTCATACGCCCGCGAGGTCATGGCCGACATGCTGGTTATGGGCGCCTATGGCCATTCCCGCTTGCGGGAATTCGTCCTGGGTGGTGCAACCCGCGGCGCGCTTTCCAATCCGAAGTTGCCCGTTTTTGTTTCCCATTAATCCATCCAGGAAATCGTCGCATGCCCAAGACAATTCTGGCTTCCTTAACCGGCTTCAGTTCGGATCGCACGGTGTTGGAGGCCGCCGTTGCGGCCGCGCGGATTGATGGCGGGCATATCCAGTGCTTCCATACAAGGATCGATGCAGTCGAAACCGCGGCCCCGACCAGCTTTGTCTCGCCGCACCGTACGGAAAATCTGCACGGCCTCCTTCAGGCTATCGCCAGTCAAGAAGAAGAACGGTCCCGTCACGCCCGCCAGGCGGTGGACGAAATTCGCAAGCGTCACGCCATCGTTCTGGGCGATGCTCCGGCCGAGAGAGCCCCGATTTCGATTGCCTGGAGGGAAGAGGTATCTTTTCTCAACGAGACCTTGCGCGAAGCCCGGTATCACGACCTTACCGTCATGGCGCGCGATGAAGAGCTGTCTTCGGAAAGACTCCTCAGTGTCCTGATGCAGTCCGGGCGGCCACTCCTGATCGCGCCGGAAAAGCCGGTCGAGGTTGTTGGAAAGAAGGTCGCTATCGCCTGGAAGGCCACGGCAGAGGCCGCGAGAGCTTTGACGGCGGCATCTTTCATCCTATCGCGCGCTGAAAAAGTGGTCATTCTGTCGGTATCGGAGAATAAGGCGGGGGACGATAGCGACCGTTTTTCCGCGGAACATCTGGCGCGGCAACTGGCATGGCAAGGAATCGCGGCTGAGGTCCGCATGCGCTATTCGCCGTCGGTTTCCACATCCCGGGCTCTTCTGGACATGGCCTATGACGGCGATGCCGACCTTCTGGTGATGGGCGCCTTTGGCCACAATCGGATACGGGAATTTGTCTTCGGTGGGGTTACCCGCGACCTGCTCGCCGCTAGCGCGCTTCCCGTCTTCATGATCCGATAGGCCTCGATCAATGCCATAGCGGTCCGCACAGGGGAGGTGCCATGCGACGTCTGCATCGGGAGCGCCATTTGGTAGGGCGCATCGGATGGCTGCGCGCAGCTGTGCTGGGCGCCAATGACGGCATCGTTTCCACCGCCAGCCTGATTGTGGGTGTTGCCGCCGCCGCTGCCAAGGGCGACGTTTTGCTGGCGGGAACCGCGGGACTGGTGGCGGGCGCCATGTCCATGGCTGCCGGGGAATATGTTTCGGTCAGCTCGCAAGCGGATACCGAAAAGGCCGATCTGGCGCGCGAGACCGCCGAGCTGCATGCAAACCCCGCCGCCGAGGAAGATGAGTTGGCGGGGATCTATGTCAAGCGCGGCCTTGACCGGGAATTGGCAAAGCAGGTCGCGCGCGAACTGATGACAAAGGACGCGCTCGCGGCCCATGCCCGCGACGAACTTGGGATTTCAGACATCACCACCGCCCGCCCAATTCAAGCGGCCATGACCTCAGCCCTGACTTTCTCGCTAGGCGCGGCGATGCCGCTATTGGCGGTGATCATCAGCCCGGTAAACCATATCGTGACCTGGGTGGCGGCATCGTCGTTGCTGACCCTGGCGATTCTGGGGGCGGTCGGCGCCCAGGCGGGCGGCGCCGGCATCCTGAAAGCTGCGATCCGCGTGACCTTCTGGGGCGCGTTTGCGATGGCGGTGACGGCTGGGATCGGCCTGGCCATCGGAAAAGCCGTATAGGCGCAACGGCAGGGGATTGCGCTCGTCCCAGCCATAATTTGACCTGTTTACGCCTACGCCCGGTAGGTGTGTTACTTGCGCAGGCTGAGGATATAGGCCGAAACCTGCCGAATTTCGTCCCGCGTCAAATTGAAGTCCGGCATTCTTGGGTGCGATGTGCTGAGCCAGGCCGGGAGCGTGGTTGACGTCAACCCCTTCTGGTTGGCGATCCAGGAAAAGGACAGCAATCGGTCGGACCCTATTGCCGGGCCGCTGGCATCCACCATGTGGCAATTGACGCACAGGGTACGCGCAATCCGGCCGCCCTCCGTCACGTCGAGTACCGATTGGCTTCTGAATGCGGTGCTATCTGCCTTGGCCTGTTGAATTACGCCGAACATTGCCCATAGGGCCACCGCCGACCGGACCAATGTTTGGCGCCTCATCAGAAACATGAATGATCTCCGAAGGATTGATCGGTAGGCATGCTCTTGCCAGCGGAGCACGGAAATCCAGGCGGCGCCTTGATGCGGATCAAACGGCTTGCGGGCGCGATCGGCCAGGTCATCCCGCGCTGAAAACGACCGCGGCCCCCGCGCCGAAAGCCAGCAGCGCCATTGCGCTCAACGCCAATCCCAGCCGCGGCCCGCCGAAGATGATCGCCAGCACCGACTTCGCCAGCCCGTTGGCGGCGGCCGCGATCAGTATGGTGGAGACAGCGACCGCAGGTGTGACCCCCGCGCCAGCCAGCTGCGCCATCGAAAGCGTTATCGGGTCCACATCCAGCAGACCCGTCAGGCCGCCCAGCGCGAATAGGCCTGATGGACCCGAAGACAGTATTTTGGACAGCAGCATGATTGCGGCCACCAACACCGTGAACCGCAACATCAGCGGCAACTCGAAGGGGTCCTTGAGAGTTAGTCCTTGCGCTCCTGCCTTTCCTGCCGCGCGATAGGCCAGGGCGGCGGGGATCGACAGCAGAATCGATGCCGTAGCGATCGGGGCACCAAGCGGCGCCAACAGGCTGGGCGCTATCGCCACCGCGATCGCCGTCATGCGCAATAGAGAGACAATCCAGGCCGCGAGTATGGCCGCCATCACTTCCGGAAGCGCGATGGGATCTCGTTTGACCAGCCGCGCGAACGTCCAGGTCACAGTGGTTGAGGTTGCGACACCTCCCGCTATGGCGGCGAACAGCAAGCCCCGGCGCGCGCCGGCAATCCGCACCGCGATATAGCCGGCATAGGATACCGCGCCGACCAGGACCGTCATGAGCCATATCTGGTGCGGATTGAGGGCGTTCCAGGGGTCAACCGTCCTGTCCGGCAGGGCGGGCAGCAACACGACGGTCATCGCCAGCAATAGAAGCGCGGCGCGCAGTTCCGTCCATTTCAGGTGCCGCAGGAAGGAATGCATGAGCTGGCGTTCGGCCAGTATGGCGGCCACGACCACGCCGCCTGCCGCCGCCACCACCATGCTGCCGCGCGCCGCATAGGCGCCCAGGGCAAAAGTCAGAAGACCGGCGATAAAACCGGTCGCGGAATAATTGTCCGTCTCCTTGGCACGCTGCCATTCGAAGACGCCGAAGGGGATCGCAAAACCGGCCAGACACAGGCCAAGCGTGACGGCGCCGGGCAGCAGGCCGCAAATGCCGCCCAGGCCGCCGATCAAGGTGAAGGTGCGAATGCCGGCGACGCGCGCGCCGTCTCTTGCCTGCCGTGCCTGCCAGCCCCGTTCGATGCCGATCAACAGGCCGATAGCGGCGGCAAGGCCTGCTCTTTGGAGAATTTCAAAATCGTCCATGCCGTCTCACGTCATCCCAAGGTGCCGGCGCCTATCGCGTGTCCCTGGGCCAGCGTTTTCCACGTCCGCCATGCATGGCGGCTCCGGCAACCAGAATGGCGGCGACGGCAAAAAGCAGCAGGATCAAATCACCTTTCATAAGGGTCTCCTAGGGATGCATGAGGGTGCCGTTGCTTGCATCAGGGTGCGGCGCCGGTTCGGGCGGAGCCGCGATCTTTCCAATCCAGGTGATCAGAGGCGGCTTGCGGGGCACGGGGGGCGGCGAGGCCTTGGGATAACCGACAATGATCGGCGCAACCACGCGGCTTTGCCGTGGAAGCCCCAAGAGGTTGAGCCCCGCTTCGGTGTTGAGCCAGCCCTGGGCGAAGCCGATCCAGCAGCTGCCCAGCTTCTGTTCCAGTGCCGTCAGCATCATATTCTGTGCCGCCAAGGCACAGTCTTCCGCGCGCCATTGCCCCTCGCCCGGAACGGAAATGACGATCAGCGCGGGCGCATGGTAGAAAATGTGGAAGGCCGGATCGGCCAGGAGGTCGCGAAAATGACGCGGCCGGGGCATGGTTGCGATCTCTTTCAGCATCCATTCTTTGGAACGCTGCGAAATCTCATCCAACAACGCCGCGTCGGTGACGACCGTGAAGTGCCAGGGCTGTTCGTTCATGGCACTGGGCGCCCAGCTGGCCGCCGAGATCAAGTCGCGCAATAGCGCGGCGGAGACGGGCGTCTGGCTATAGTCCCTAACCGCGCGGCGGAGCCGGATGGCAGTTCGCAGTTCCACGATCAACCTGTCGGATCTTGCACAATATGCCGGATGCCCAACATTGTTGCTGGCGGCTTCTTTGTCATTTGCGGTTGCGGCGCGCCCTGCGGGATTCGTCCCAGGACGCCCAGCCCAGAACGCCGCCGAACAACGACATGGCTGCGACAACCAAAGCGACAATTTCGATATCGTTGACTTGCATGTGATCCTCCTTCGATCCGGACAAAATCGCACCAGGTCTCAAGATCTGCGTTGATTTCGATCAAGGCGGGGGCGGTCAGGCGGCCAGATCTTCCAGGACGTCGGTGTTGAGAATTTTTACCTGGCGAGCGCCGGGCAGAGCGATGACGCCGTCGCGCTCGAACTGGGTAAGGCTGCGGGAAACCGTTTCAATGGTCAGGCCTAGATAATCGGCGATGTCCTGACGGGTCATGGCGAGGTGCAACATGCGCCCGCCGTCCGAATGCTTGGCCCAGTCCAACAGGAAGGCGGCGACCTTCTCGGCCGCGCCGCGGCGGCCCAGGAGCAGGGAATGGCTTTGCGCTTGTGCCAGATTCTGCATGGCATATTGGAAGAGCTGGTGGCTGACCGTCTGGTCCTTCTGGGCGAGCGTCTGGATGCTGTGGCGACGATAGGAGATCAAGGTGCAGTCGGTGACCGCTTCCGCCGACATCGCCCGTTCCTCACCCAGCTCAAGGCCGAACAGGACACCGGCGACGTGGAAAGCTTCGATCTGACGGCGGCCATCGCTGAGGAACTTGCAGGCCCGCACCACCCCGGAAACCACTTTGTAGAAGACATCGGTGTCGCCGCCTTCGGCAAAGATTTCGCGGCCCTGCGCCACATGGATCACCGTGCCGGCGGTGCGAAGGGGTTCGCAGGCAGCCTGCCCGGCCATCCAAGCGGTCCGAGCCCCGACGGCCGCGGCGGGAGAGGAAGGAAGGGCGCGTAGAGCCAATTGTGCCGTCATTTCTGTCTCCTGAAGCGGGTTTACCCCTCTTTTCTAGCGACAGGCCGGCGGTGGAAAAATTCGGTTTGATCCTTAGGGACTCTACGTAGTCAGGGGCTGATTATGACCTTTAGGGCGTGGGTTTCCGCCGCCCGCCCAAAGGTCTCATAGGCATCCAAGATGCGGTCCAGGGTGAACCGGTGGGTGATCAGGGAGCCGGCATTGACCTTTTGGGACATCACGGCCTTCAGCAAGGTTGGGGTGCTGACGGTATCGACCAAGCGAGTGGTGATCGTAATATTGTGAGACCATAGCCGTTCCAGGTGCAGGTCGGCCTTTTGCCCGTGGACCCCCACATTGGCGATGGTCCCGCCTGGCGCTACCAGCGATTGGCAAAGCTCGAACGTGGCGGGTACGCCCACCGCTTCAACCGCTGCGTCCACGCCGGTTCCGGTCAGCGCCATGACCTTTGCCGTGGCGTCTTCCTTGCCGTTGTTGATGGTGTCCGTGGCACCGAACCGCCGGGCTACCTCCAGCCGGTTGTCGTCCAAGTCGATCATGATGATCCTGGAAGGCGAATAGAATTGGGCGGTCAGCAGGGTGGCCAGGCCAATGGGACCGGCGCCGACGATCGCCACCGTCGCACCCGGCTCGATTTTGCCGTTCAGCACGCCGCACTCAAACCCGGTCGGCAAAATGTCGCTGAGCATGGCCAGCGCTTCCTCATCCGCGCCAGCGGGCAAATGGTACAGGCTGGTGTCGGCGTGCGGGATGCGAACATATTCGGCCTGGGTGCCGTCGATTGTGTGACCCAGAATCCAGCCGCCGCTGTGGCAGTGGGAATACATGCCGCGCCGGCAATAGTCGCACTTGCCGCAGGACGATATGCACGAGATCAGGACATGATCGCCGGCTTTGAAAGCGGTGCAGCCGGGACCGACGCTGTCCACGATGCCGACGCCCTCATGGCCGAGAATGCGTCCGGGGGCGCAGGTTGGGACATCGCCTTTCAGGATATGCAGATCGGTGCCGCAGATCGTGGTCTTGGTGATCTTGACGATGGCGTCGTCCTCCGCCTGCAGGACAGGCTTGGGGCGCTCCTCCAGCGCTTTGAAGCCCGGGCCGCGATAAATCAGCGCTTTCATGGGAAAAATCCACATCAAATCCGGTTGCAGCATGGCGCGCAGCCATGTGGACGCCTTGACGCCGATCAAGCCGTCTGGTGGTTCTTCCGGCGCGCGATTAGGCTGAACGGACATGACAGTCGCATCCGATATTCCCGGGCCGGCCCCGCCAGAAACAGATGCCGCACTCAAGGCGGCGGGCGTTGGGACTTGGCGTTGGCGGTTGGCCGAACAGCGCGTGGCGCTCAGCGCCCAGGCGGCGGCGCTGTTTGCCGCGACCGCGGCACAGTTGTCTCAGGCGCAATTCCTCGCGCTGATCCATCCCCATGACCGAAAGGCGATGGAGCAGGCGTTGCAGGACGGCCTGTATGCGGGAAAGCCGCTGGATCTTGATTTTCGCATTGCGGCCGGCGGCAAATGGCGGCGGATGCGCGGCCAGGCGGGCGCAAATCCCGGCATAGCGGACGGCATCATCTTGGATACCGGAACGCGCCGTTCGGCCCAGCTGGCAAATAGCCGGCTTGCCGCCATTGTGTCGTCGTCGGACGATGCCATCATCGGAACCACAATGGAAGGCATCGTTACCGATTGGAACAGGAGCGCCGAGGCTATCTTCGGTTACAGTGCAGAGGAGATTATCGGCAAGTCTATAACCTTGCTCTTGCCCCGGGGTTTGGAAAGCGAAGAGGAAGAAATCCTTTCTCGCGTGCGCAAGGGCGAGAAAGCGGACCATTTCGAAACGAGACGCCGTTGCAAGGACGGCAGTATCATCGATGCGTCGGTCACCGTGTCGCCGGTGTGGAACGATGACGGGACGTTGATCGGGGCTTCCATGGTGGCGCGCGATATTACGGCTGCACATGCGGCGCAGGCGGCGCTGAAGGAACGCGAGGCCCATCTTCAGTCGGTATTGGATACCGTGCCTGACGCCATGGTGGTGATCGATACGCGCGGCATCATGCAATCCTTCAGCGCGACCGCCGAAAGGCTGTTCGGCTACCGCGCCAGCGAGGCGATAGGACAGAATGTGAGCATCCTGATGCCTCAACCTTATCGCGGCCATCATGACGCCTATCTGTCGCGCTATATGGCTACCGGCGAACGGCGCATTATCGGCGTGGGGCGGCTTGTCGTGGGCCAGCGCAAGGACGGTTCGACGTTCCCCATGGAACTCGCGGTGGGCGAGATGCGCTCGGGCGACCGGCGTTTTTTTACGGGTTTCGTGCGCGATCTGACGGAGCGGCAACAGACCCAGCAGCGGCTGCAAGACCTGCAGTCCGAATTGATTTTCATGTCTCGCTTCACCGCATTGGGTGAGATGGCTTCGACCCTGGCGCATGAACTCAACCAGCCCCTGACGGCGGCCACGGCTTTTCTCAATGGTACGCGCAGGCTGCTGGACGGCGGCAAGCCGGATGATATCCCTCTCGCCCGTGGCGGTGTCGAGAGCGCCGCCGAACAAATGCTGCGGGCGGGGCAAATCATCAAACGATTGCGAGAATTCGTGGCGCGCGGCGAAACGGATCGGCGGGCGGAAAGCCTGGTCAAGCTGATCGAGGAAGCCAGCGCTCTTGCGCTTGTTGGCGCCAAGGAAACCGGTACGCAGGTGTCATTTTCGTTTGATCCCGCCGCCGGGTTTGTTTTGGTAGACCGTATCCAGATTCAACAGGTAATCCTCAATCTTGTTCGTAATGCCATCGAAGCGATGCAGGGAGGCGAACAGCGCGAGTTGGAAGTCTCGACGCGCTGGGTAGACCCGGAAACCGTGGAAATCGCGGTGAGGGATACCGGACCTGGTATCGCACCGGAGATCGCGGAGAACCTCTTCCAACCGTTCATGACCACCAAGCCTCAGGGCATGGGCGTCGGATTGTCCATTTCACGCACTATCGTCGAAGCCCATGGTGGCCGGCTTTGGGCCGAACCCAACCCCAGCGGCGGCACCATTTTCCACCTAACCCTGAAAAGCATCGAAGGAGAGGCAGATGTCTCCTAATGGACTCGTCCATCTGATTGACGATGATGAGGATGTCCGGCGGGCGCTGGCTTTTCTGCTGGGGACCGCAGGGCTCGCGGTGAAGGTCTATGAATCCGCCTCCGCCTTTCTTGAGAAATGTGAAGATTTTCAGTCCGGATGTGTTGTCAGCGATGTCCGGATGCCCGGCATTGACGGGGTGGAGCTTCTACGGCAGCTCCAGCAAAAGCGCGCCCGCATGCCGGTTGTCATCATGACCGGCCACGCGGATGTACCGCTGGCGGTGGCCGCGATGAAAGGCGGCGCCGTGGACTTTATCGAAAAACCCTTCGCGGATAATGTGCTGCTTGCGGCCATTCAGGCGGCGTTTGAACGGGACCGGAATGCGGGCCGTCCCGCCGGAGAGGCCGTCCAGATCCAGAGCCGGTTGTCCTCCCTCACCGTGCGCGAGAAGGAAGTTCTCAATGGCCTTCTGGCCGGCTACCCCAACAAAACCATCGCTTACGATCTGGGCCTCAGTCCCCGCACCGTCGAAGTCCACCGGGCCAATGTGATGACAAAAATGGCGGCTTCCAGCCTGCCGGAATTGGTGCGGATGACACTGATTGCAGGAAATTCCTGATCCTGTTTAGGAAGGGGCTTTGCACCGGCTAGAGCAAAATAATTTCAGACGGAATTGTGCCCCCTCACCCTTCGACAGGCTCAGGGTGAGGAATTAAGTTAGTCCTCATGCTGAGCCTGTCGAAGCATGAGGTCAGAGCGATTACGCTTGAACGCAACTTGCTCTAGCCGTTTGGGACTCGGCGGATGATCGTGCCGATGCCCATGCCGGGCTCGATAACGCTGTTGACCTTCAGGCCGATGCTCAGCCGGCCCCGGGCCGGCGCCGCCAGTTCATGCAGCGCGTCTTCGATGCGAATGGTGGCGATAGGGTCGCCCGCCTCGACGCGGCTGCCGTCTGGGAAAATCCACTGTTCGATAATGCCTTCGGGCAGCATGCTGGTGGTCCACAGATCCGGCGATACCGCGATTTTCGTGATCAGTTCTACGGCCTGTGTCATGACGTCCTCCGTCCCAACTCCCGAACGATTTCAATGGTGCGCGCGCAATGCCGCAGCCGAATTTGCGAGCCTCCAAGCCGCTACGCAATAGTGATTCATGCCGGAACGCGCACTGGCGTCACGGCCACGATCTTGAAGGGGTGTTGCGCGCCATCGTCTTCGGTGATGGTGACGTAAAACCCCGGCGCGACGACATGACGATCCAGTTTGAAAAAGGGCTCGTCATCTTCCGTCTGCCCAGGTTGATAGTCGAAGCGCCAGCCGTGTCCGACATGGCGCAACAGTCCCCTGCGCTCGGGTTGGCCGGGCCGGAAGCTTCGAACGGTGCACCTTTGCTTTTCCCGGTTCCATACCGCGGCGTCGAGATGTCCATTCCGGTCCAGTGGCGCGACAAATTCATAGCCGTGGCGGGGGTCGCCTTCCGGAAATTCGCGGTCCCGCCCCAGTTCCAGGCGGATATTCATCAGTCCCATTTTCAGCTCCCAAAATGAAGGTTGAAGGTTTTGGCTACGTCTTCGAGCTTGGCGCGAATGTAGAATTCACTGGCGCCCGGCGTGATCGATCCGAAATGGACATGCGGCAACAATGTCATGCCGCAAAGCTCGGCAAAGTAGGTGTCGAACAGGGTCTGGATTGCGCCCAGGGCGCCGGTCTGCTGGAGCCATGTGGTGGGAGCGCCCGAAGAACTGAAGTTGATGAGCTTGCGGCCCTTGAGCAGCGGATTATAGCTGTGCCCGCCTTCGCCATAGGCGAAACCAAAGCCAAAAACACGTTCAAGATAACCTTTGGCGATCGCCGGCGGGCTGTTCAGCCAAAGCGGATAGAAGAAGGCGAAGACATCGCAATCCTTCAACAGGGCGCGTTCGGCGATGATGTCCGGCTCGGGCGCGAAATTCTCCGCAAAGGGCAGTTCGCCCGCTTTGAGGCAGGGGGCGAAGCGGAGGCGATAGAGATCGCGGACGACCGTGCCGTGCCCACGCGCCCCACAGGCGCGGACATAGGCGTCGGCAACCGAGGCGGTAAAGCTCTGTGCCTTGGGATGGGCGATGATGATGGCGTGCTTCACGGCATCCTCCGGTCATGACGCTAGGGCGGCCTCGCCGCCTGCGCCTTGCGCCAGATCAAGGCCCCGCCAGGCGTTTGATCCGATGCTGTCGGTCATGTTCTGGCGACTGATCATTGTGGCGGCTCTATTGCTGGTATGCGGCTCGGCTGCGGCGCAGCCGAGTGGCTTCGGCCCGGCGATGGAAACGGCGCTGTCCTCAACGGATGACGGGGGGCTGACGCGCCGGTTCTACCAGCAGCGCAATGGTGCGCTGGCCTGGGGCGGAAGCGCCACGGCCGACGCCAAGTTGGCGATTGCCATGCTGTCGAACGCCGCCAGCGAAGGGCTTGATCCCGGGCGCTATCGCATCTTTGCCAACAGTGGCAATGCGGTGGCGGATGATGTCGCGATCAGCGCGGCCATGCTGGCCTATATGCGCGATCTGGCAATCGGGCGGCCCGATCTGAGGGCGCTCGATACCGACGTTTCGCTGCCCCTCCGATTCCTAGACACACGTTCCTTGCTGAATGACGCGCTGCGCCAAGGGCGTCTGGCCGCCACGCTGGGTTCACTAGCGCCGCAATATCCGGATTATGCTACCCTGAAGTCCGCCCTGGCGCGCCATCTTGCGCCAACTGAAGTCATTGCCGCCAATATGGAACGCTGGCGTTGGCTGCCCGCGGCATGGGAGCCGGACCGCATTGTCGTCAATGCCGCCGATGCCCAGTTGCAGCTTTGGCTTGGCGGGAAGATGGTTCTGACCTCTCGCGTGGTTGTTGGCCGGCCGCAGAGCCGTACTCCAATCCTGCGGGCGGAAGGCGCGGGCATTACCATCAACCCGCCCTGGACGGTGCCGCGGTCGATCGCGGCCAAGGAGATCCTGCCCAAACTGAAAGCCAATCGCGCCTATTTGGCTGAGCATGACATGATCCTTCTCGATGGCCCGGCGGGCGATCCCCACGGTTTGCACATCAACTGGCGCGCGGTTCGGGCCGGCACATTTCCCTACCGGATTCGGCAATATCCCGGCCCACGCAATCCGCTGGGACGGGTTAAGATCGAACTGCCGAACCGCTTCGATGTCTATTTGCATGACACGCCGGGCAAGGCGGCTTTCGCCAAACCCAATCGCGCGCTCAGTCATGGCTGCGTGCGGGTCGAGCAAATCCTGCCGCTCGCTTCATATGCGCTGTCCGGCGATCTGGAAACCGTGGAGAAAATCACCCAGGCTATCGGCGCCGGTGAAACGCAATATCTGCCGCTGTCCAGGCGGTTGCCGGTCTACTTCCTTTATTGGACGGCCTTTGCCGGGCCTGACGGTGCGATGCAGGTCCGCCCCGATATCTATGGCCGTGACCAGCGCCTTATCGCGGCTATGCGGACACGGCCCATGCAAATTGCAGCCAATTTCGCCGCCTGCGCCAAAGGGTAAAATGTTTGATGTGGAAATCGCCGCCTGCTAAAAAATTCCCGACGCCAAAGGCTCAGCTGCGGATGCCTCTTCTGGGACGACGCCATTTCCTTGCCGGAGCGGGCGCCAGCCTATTTGTGCCGCGTCAGGCGTTTGCCACGGATGCGGGGGTCAGGCGGCTGGCTTTTGACAACATCCATACCGGTGAGAAACTGAAGATTGAATATTGGGCGGAGGGCCAATACCTGCAGGATGCATTGGCGCAGGTGAATCATGTGTTGCGCGACTTCCGCACCGGAGAAGTGCATCCCATCGCGCCTCAATTGCTCGATCTGCTTTCGGTGTTGCGCGCGCGTCTGGAGACAAGCGAACCGGTCGGCGTGATTTCGGGCTATCGTTCGCCCAAGACCAACGCCATGTTGCGCGGTGAGCATGAGCATTCCGGGGTCGCCTCCAAAAGTCTGCACATGCAGGGCAAGGCGATTGACATTCGGATCGCCGGCCGCTCGCTGGCGGCTGTGCATGCCGCGGCGCTCGTCCAGCGCCGGGGTGGCGTCGGTTGCTATCCGAAGTCGGACTTTGTCCATGTGGACGTGGGCCGGGTTCGTGCTTGGTAGGTTTGACCCCGCGCAAAGACACGGCCGCCATATTCGGCTTTATCTGCGAGAATGTTGCAAAATCTCGCAGCCGGATCCGGCCTGGTCGCGCTGACGGTCCTGATTCACACCGTCGGGTTGATCCTGGTCGCATCGGCCACACCAAGGCTGGCGCACCGGCTCGGATTTCACAATCACGATATCGGCCGGACTTTGATAATGACCGGTACTGTGCTTGGCATCTTGGCGATTCTCACGATTGAAGTATGGAGCTGGGCGCTCGCCTATACGGCTCTTCACGCCACGTCCAATTTTCCCGATGCGCTTTATCTTTCCACCGCCATGTTTTCGACCATAGGGTATGGCGTAATCCCGTTCGATCCGACCTGGCGCTTGCTGACGGCGCTGGAGGGCATCAATGGCTTTCTGATGATTGGCTGGTCCACCGCCTATCTGGTGGCGGCCGCGACGCGGCACGGGCCTTTCCGCCAAGGCGAGCATTTCTGACGATCCGCTTGATCCGCGCAGGCGCTCAGGCGGGCGGGCTGAAATGCCCGCAGATCAGCAATATGCCGGCGATGATCAGCGCCAGCCCGACCAGGCGCGAGACGTTTCGTCCGTCGCTCATGACTTTTTCCAGAAGCACCAGGATGGCAAGACCAGCGATCCAGACGATGTTCATGATGCCGCCCACGAACAGAAGCAGCATCAGGGCCCAGCAGCAACCGATGCAATGGAAGCCATGGCGAAATCCCAGGCGGAGCGACGGCAAGGCATGTCTTTGGAACCCGCCATGCTGCTGAATGAACTGCAAGGGCGTGCGGCAGTTCGTCAGGCAGCGGAATTTCAAGGATGACCATTGATACAATCCGGCGGCGATCAAAATACCGCCGCCGATGAAATCATTGCTGCTCGCCAGCATGGGGGTCATGAGCGCGGCGTGGCCAAGACCATCCTGAAGGCCGGCCGCCAATAGGGAAAAAACCGCCCAGGCCAGCAGATATCCGCCGGCGAACCATCCTGTCGCGGCGAAGGGCTTTTGCCGGGCTTCGGCTTGACGCCCGACTCGCGCATAGAGAAGGATCATGGGTGCCGCCGAAGGCATCATCATGCCGGCCATCATCACCGCCCACATCAGAAAACTGAACTGGAAATCCGTGATGGACCATGGGCGGATTTCCGGCCCCATCGCCATATCCATGCCGGGCATCGCCGGCGCCGCGGCCGGCATCGCCATATTCCTGGTGATCCATAGAATATAGAACCAGGCCAAGGCCGTCAGTATGACGAGGGCCGCCAAAACCGCCTGACGGTCGCGCCGCAGGAGCGATTCGAATTGCGTACCGTCCATGCGTCAGCCGACCACGCCGCTTTGAGACAGGTTCAGTTCGCAGAAATGACCATGGCTGTCGGCCAGATCGATGGCCATGGGCTTATGGGTTTTCGACCATCCCCTCCCCACCTCCGCGAGGCGAAATTCAAAACCGTTGGGACTGTCGATGCGTATGCGATGCTCGGCCTTGGTCACGGGATTGAGAATCGGATCGCCGCGCGATTCCATGGTGCCTGGAACATGCAATCGCGCTCTGCGCCGCTGCACATCGATCTCGAAATCGATATCGGAATAGATCGGCTCATGAACCTTTTCCAGGGTCGAGGCGAACACGTTGAAAATCGTCGCCCCCGGCTCGGTGTCCTGTCCGCTCAATATGCGCAAAAGGGCGTTGCGTTGCGCATCGTCGGCGCGTTTGTCGATGACCAGCGCCGCCTCGCCATGCCCTTCGTGAATCGGCCCCGGCCAGGCGAACATGCCCGCCACTTTCAGCCCATCCAGCCTGGTGTCGCCATGATGGCCGCTATAGATCTGAAATCCGACCACCGCCCGGCAGTGGCCGTGTGTCGGCAGGCCGTTGAATTGGCATGGGCATCCATAGGAGCAGTTGCAGTTGGAAAATTCGAGCGCCCGGATTGTCCAGCTTGTTTCCGTCATGGCTCCCCCCGCAACACCATCGCATATTAGCCTCTCCAAGGGAGGCTGACGAGCGCCTGACGGTGTGCCGGCAAGGGATCTGCCGCTATGGTGAACGCCGCGGCACGGCGGGGCAAGCTCCTGACAAACAATGCGGAAATCGGCGCACCGCGCGCCTGCCAAGCTATGCGCCGGGAGCGCGCCGGTGCGGCCGTCTTGTTCTATGCAACTGTGCCGGACCGTGGATCGGGACGAAGATGCGCAAATGGCGGCGGGGGACAATGCGGGCGGCGGACCCGCCAGGGCGATTTTTGGCGAAGGCCCATCGGCGCTTTTTCGGAACGACTTCCTTCCTTTGTCGTTGATTTGAACGATAGCGTACAGGAAGTGTTAGCGTGACGAAGGAACATGCCGTCGGAGACTATTATAGGGTGTGCGCGGCCGAAATGATGGCCAAGGCACAGTCGGCCCCCAGCAAGGCCATCCGGCAGGCCTACCTGAATTTGGCCCTGAATTGGGCTCAGCAGGCCAATTCCCAGGAGATGTCGGAGCCCGAAACCGGGCCGGATGTCCTTAGCAAAAAAAATTAGACGAGCCTCTCGTTCCCCCGGAACCTTTTCGGGCAAGCTGACGTTCCAATCTATAGGCCCTAGTTTTCCTTAGGGCTTAGGGGGGGTGGTTTGCGCTTGGCCGGCCGGAATTTCAGCGGCGCAAGCAGCCTCCGCGCGTCGCAGGGGCTAACGAAATTTGACAGGGGCAGTGCATGAGGCAAGAGCGCAATGGGACCGCGACCGCGGCCCCTCAGGCTGCAGACGTGATTCCGCCTCCCTTAAAAACCTTGGGCCTGACGGACCCTTCAACCCTTTCTCCCATAGCCCTTAACGAATTGCTGCAGGCCCTCCAGGCCATGCAGGCGGGCGATTTTTCGGTACGGCTGCCCGGAAACCAGACTGGCCTCGCCGGCAAGATCGCCGATACGTTCAACGACATTGTTTCGACCAACCAGCGCATGGCCCAGCAGATCGAGCGGGTGGGCGAGGTGGTCGGCAAGGAGGGACGCACCCGCCAGCGCGTGTCGCTGGGCGCCGACAAGGGCGCCTGGGGTGAAATGGAAACCTCGGTCAACACCCTGATCGACGATTTGTTGTGGCCGACCGCGGAAGTCACCCGCGCCATCGCCGCGGTGGCGAAGGGCGATCTTACCCAAACCGTCAATCTGGACGTCGATGGCCGTCCGCTGAAAGGCGAATTCCTGCGCTCCGCCAATATCGTCAACACCATGATCAAGCAGCTCAGCGTGTTCACCTCGGAAGTGACGCGCGTGGCGCGCGAAGTGGGCACCGAAGGCAAACTGGGCGGCCAGGCCCAGGTGAGCGAAGTGACGGGCGTGTGGAAGGATCTGACGGAAAGCGTCAACTCGATGGCCTCCAACCTGACCGGCCAGGTGCGCAGCATTGCCGAAGTCACCATCGCGGTGGCCAATGGCGATTTGTCGAAAAAAATCACCGTCGACGTGCGCGGCGAAATTCTCCAGCTCAAGGAAGCCATCAACACCATGGTGGACCAGTTGCGCTCCTTCGCCTCGGAAGTGACGCGTGTGGCCCGCGAAGTGGGCACCGAAGGCAAGTTGGGCGGCCAGGCGCTGGTGCCCGGCGTCGCCGGTACCTGGAAAGACTTGACTGACTCGGTGAACGCCATGTGCGGCAACCTCACCGACCAGGTGCGAAACATCGCTCAAGTCACCACCGCCGTGGCGCGCGGCGACCTGTCGCGAAAGATCACGGTCAGCGTTCAGGGCGAAATCCTGGAGCTCAAGGACACCATCAATACCATGGTGGATCAGCTCAACGCCTTCGCTTCGGAAGTGACGCGCGTGGCGCGCGAAGTGGGCACCGAAGGCAAGCTAGGCGGCCAGGCCCAGGTGCCCGGTGTCGCGGGCACCTGGAAGGACTTGACCGACAACGTCAACTTCATGGCCTCCAACCTGACGGCCCAAGTGCGCAATATCGCCGATGTCGCCACCGCCATCGCGGGCGGCGACTTGTCCAAGAAGATCACGGTGAATGTCAGCGGCGAGATTCTGCAGCTCAAGGAAACCCTCAATACCATGGTCGACCAGCTCAACGCCTTCGCGGGCGAAGTGACCCGCGTGGCGCGCGAAGTCGGCACCGAAGGCAAGCTGGGCGGCCAAGCCAACGTGCTGGGCGTCGCCGGCACCTGGAAGGACTTGACCGACAGTGTCAATTCCATGGCCAGCAATCTGACGGCCCAGGTCCGCAACATCGCGGAAGTGTCCACCGCCATCGCCAATGGCGACTTGTCCAAGAAAATCACTGTCGACGTGAAGGGCGAAATTCTCAAGCTTAAGGAAACCATCAATACCACGGTGGACCAGCTCAACGCCTTCGCCTCGGAAGTGACGCGCGTGGCGCGCGAAGTGGGTACCGAGGGCAAGCTGGGCGGCCAGGCGGTGGTGCGCGGCGTGGCCGGTACTTGGAACGACTTGACCGACAGCGTCAATTCCATGGCTTCCAACCTGACCAATCAGGTTCGCAACATTGCCGAAGTCGCGACCGCCGTGGCGCAGGGCGACTTGTCCAAGAAGATCACGGTGAATGTCAGCGGCGAAATCCTGCAACTGAAGGAAACCATCAATACGATGGTGGACCAGTTGAACGCGTTCGCTTCGGAAGTGACGCGCGTGGCCCGTGAAGTGGGCACCGACGGCAAGCTGGGCGGCCAGGCCGAGGTGCCCGGCGTCGCCGGCACCTGGAAGGATTTGACCGATAGCGTGAACTCCATGGCCGGCAACCTGACGGCCCAGGTCCGCAACATCGCGGAAGTGGCAACCGCCATCGCCGATGGCGACTTGTCGCGCAAGATCACTGTCGACGTGCGCGGCGAAATCCTTCAGTTGAAGGAAACCCTCAACACCATGGTCGACCAGCTCAACCGCTTCGCCGGCGAAGTGACCCGCGTGGCGCGCGAAGTGGGCACCGAAGGGCGTCTGGGCGGACAGGCCAATGTGCCCGGTGTTGCCGGCACCTGGAAAGATCTGACCGATAACGTCAACCTGCTGGCCGCCAACCTGACGACCCAGGTGCGAAACATCGCCGAAGTGACCACCGCGGTGGCGCGCGGCGACCTGTCGCGCAAGATCACCGTGGACGTGAAGGGCGAAATCCTGGAGCTGAAAAACACCATCAACACCATGGTGGATCAGCTCAACGCCTTCGCCGCCGAAGTGACGCGCGTGGCCCGCGAAGTGGGCACCGAAGGCAAGCTGGGCGGTCAGGCCCAAATGCCCGGTGTCGCCGGTACCTGGAAGGACCTGACCGATAACGTCAACTTCATGGCCTCCAACTTGACGGCCCAGGTCCGCAACATCGCGGAAGTGGCGACCGCGATCGCGGGCGGCGACTTGTCGAAGAAAATCACCGTCGACGTGCGCGGCGAGATTCTGCTGCTGAAGGAAACCCTCAATACGATGGTGGAACAGCTGCGTTCCTTCGCGGCGGAAGTGACCCGCGTGGCGCGCGAAGTGGGTACCGACGGGCGTCTTGGCGGACAGGCGGTGGTGCCTGGCGTCGACGGCACCTGGAAAGACTTGACCGACAGCGTGAACTCCATGGCCGGCAACCTGACAGGCCAGGTGCGAAACATCGCCGAAGTGACCACGGCGGTGGCGCGCGGCGACCTGTCGCGCAAGATCACCGTGGACGTGAAGGGCGAAATTCTGGAGCTGAAAAATACCATCAATACCATGGTGGACCAGCTCAATGCCTTTGCCTCGGAAGTGACGCGCGTGGCCCGCGAAGTGGGCACCGAGGGCAAGTTGGGCGGTCAGGCCCAGGTGCCCGGCGTTGCCGGTACCTGGAAGGATTTGACCGATACCGTCAACGTGATGGCCGCCAACTTGACCGAACAGGTGCGCGGCATCGTGAAAGTCGTGACCGCGGTCGCGGACGGCGACCTCAAGCAGAACCTCACCGTGAAGTCCAAGGGCGAAGTGGCGGCGTTGGCCGAAACCATCAATAGCATGACGGCGACCCTGGCGACCTTCGCCGACCAGGTGACGTCGGTGGCGCGCGAGGTCGGCGTGGAGGGCCGGCTTGGCGGTCAGGCCAACGTGCCGGGCGCATCGGGCACCTGGAAAGACTTGACCGGCAACGTGAACCTGCTGGCGGCCAACCTTACCACCCAGGTGCGCGCCATCGCCGAAGTGGCGACCGCCGTGACCAAGGGCGACTTGACGCGGTCGATTCAGGTCGAGGCGCGCGGCGAAGTGGCCGAGCTCAAAGACAATATCAACACCATGATCGGCAATCTGCGCCTGACCACCGATCGCAATACCGAGCAGGACTGGCTCAAGACCAATCTGGCCAAATTCACCAACATGCTGCAGGGCCAGCGCGACCTGGTGACGGTGGGCAAGATGCTGCTGAACGAACTCACGCCGCTGGTGAATGCGCAAATGGGCGTGATCTACCAGATGGAGGAGGGCGAGCAACAAAGCCTCAGGCTGGTGTCCTCCTATGCGGCCCATCAGACCGACGGTTACCCCGCCGCCTTCATGCTGGGCGAAGGGCTGATCGGTCAGTGCGCCGCCGACAAGAAGCCGAAGCTGGTGACCGGCATGGAAAGCGCGGTGCCCATCAGTTCGGCTTTGCTTCAGGTCACGCCGAAGAACATTATCGTGCTTCCGGTCCTGTTCGAAAGCCAGGTCAAGGCGGTGATCGAGCTGTCCTCGCTGTCGGAATTCACCAATCTGGAAATCGCCTTTCTGGAGCAGTTGACGGCCAATATCGGTATCGTGCTCAACAGCATCGAGGCGACAATGCAGACCGAAGGTCTGCTCAAACAGTCGCAGAAACTGGCTGGCGAGCTTCAGGCCCAACAGACCGAGCTGCAACAGACCAACGAACAGCTTGAAATGAAAGCGCGCGAGCTTGCCGAGCAGAATGTCGAGGTCGAGCGCAAGAACCAGGAAATCGAGCAGGCCCGCCGCGCCCTGGAAGAAAAGGCCAGCGAGCTGGCCCTGACATCGAAGTACAAGTCGGAATTCCTGGCCAACATGTCGCACGAGCTGCGCACGCCGCTCAACAGCATCTTGATCCTGGGCCAGCAGCTTGCCGACAATCCGGACCAGAACCTGACGATCAAGCAGGTGGATTTTGCCCGCACCATTCATGGCGCCGGCACCGACCTGCTCAACCTGATTAGCGACATTCTGGATTTGTCCAAGATCGAATCGGGCACCGTCACCGTCGAAGCCGAAGAAGTCGGCTTCGCCAATGTCATCGAGGCGGTGGCCAGGCCATTCCGGCATGAGGCGGAGGCGCGCCAGCTCGGCTTTAGCGTGACCCTGGACCCCAAGCTCGGCCGCAGTATCGTGACCGACTCCAAGCGGCTTCAGCAGGTGTTGAAAAACCTGCTGTCCAATGCCTTCAAATTCACCGCCCAAGGCCAGGTCAGCCTTGCGGTCAGCGCGGTCAATGAGGGATGGAGTGCCAATCACCCGGTGTTGGGCCAAGCCGCCAATGTGGTGGTGTTTGAAGTGACCGATACCGGCATCGGTATTCCGGCGGAAAAGCAGAAATTGATCTTCGAGGCCTTCCAGCAGGCCGATGCCAGCACCAGCCGCAAATATGGCGGCACCGGGCTTGGCCTTGCCATCAGCCGCGAGCTTTCCAACCTGCTGGGCGGTGAAATCCAGCTCAGAAGCACGCCCGGCGTCGGCAGTAGCTTCAAGCTGTTCCTGCCGGTGCGGTATGTCGGCGCGGCGAGCGTGGCGCGCCCGGCGCTGCCTTCCGCCGCTGTTCCGGTCCTGTCGGAGCGCATTGTCGAACAAATCGCGGACGACCGCGAGCATGTTCTGCCCGGCGATACCTTGCTTCTGATCGTGGAAGACGATCCGCACTATGCCCGAATCCTGATGGATATCGCGCACGAAGAAGGCTTTAAGGTGGTCACCGCCAGCCGGGGCGAGGATGCCCTGGAGCTTGCCGAAGAGTTCAATCCGGCGGCGGTGTCCCTCGATATCTTCCTGCCAGACATGCTGGGCTGGACGGTGATGAGCCAGTTGAAGAAGAACCCCAAGACCCGGCATATCCCGGTCCAGATCATCACCTTGGACGAGGACAAACAGCATGCGCTGGCGCGGGGCGCTTTCTCCTTCGTGCCCAAGCCAACCTCCGCCGACGGCGTGCGTTTGGCGCTGTCGAAAATCAAGGCCTATGTGCAGCCCCGGCGCAAGCGGCTGCTGGTGGTCGAGGATAATCCGGCGGAGCAGATCAGCATCTCCGCGTTGCTGGAGCATAACGATATCGAGATCGTGTCGGCGGATACCGGTTCGGCGGCGCTGAAAATGCTGCGGGAAAAACCCGCGGACTGCGTGGTTCTGGACCTGCGCCTGCCCGATATTTCCGGCTTTGAGCTGCTGGAAAAGCTGAACGCCGATCCGGCGCTGACCGATCTTCCCGTTATCGTATTCACCGGCCGCGAACTCACCGCCGAGGAGGAAGCGCAGTTGCACGCGGTGGCGCGCAGCATCGTCGTCAAGGGCGTGGAATCGCCCGAACGCCTGCTGGACGAAACCGCTTTGTTCCTGCACCGCAATGTCACCGACCTGCCGCGCGAAAAGCAGTTGATGCTGGAGAAGCTCACCAGCTCCGACGAGGATCTGGTCGGCAAGACGGTTCTTCTGGTGGACGATGATGCCCGCAATATCTTCGCCCTCAGCAGCGCGTTGGAACGGCGCGGTATGCGCGTCCTGACGGCCACGACCGGCAGGGAGGCGATCGATCTGGTCCATTCCACGCCCGAGCTCGCGATCGTCCTGATGGACATTATGATGCCGGAAATGGACGGTTATCAGACCATCGCCCATATCCGGGAAGAGCCGGAATACAGGCGTCTTCCCATCATCGCCCTGACCGCCAAGGCGATGAAGGGCGACCGGGAGAAGTGCCTTGAGGCCGGCGCTTCCGATTATCTCGCCAAACCTGTCAACACCGAGCAGCTATTGTCCGCGCTGCGCATGTGGCTGCATCGTTGAGATTGTCCGTGGAGAACAGGGAACGCGTCAACATACTGCTGGTGGACGATCAGCCCGGAAAGTTGCTGAGCTACGAAGTCATGCTTGGGGAGCTGGACGAAAACCTCGTCGCGGTATCCTCGGCCAAGGAAGCCTTGGCCTATCTGCTGAAGTCCGATGTCGCCGTCATCCTGGTGGATGTCTGCATGCCGGAGCTGGACGGTTTTGAGCTGGCCGAGATGATCCGGGAACATCCCCGCTTCCAGAAAACGGCGATCATCTTCATTTCCGCGATTCACCTGACCGAGAGCGATTATCTCAGGGGCTATGAGGCGGGCGCGGTCGACTATCTCTCCGTGCCCGTGATACCGGAATTGCTGCGCGCCAAGGTCAGGGTATTCGCCGAGCTTTTCCGCAAGTCCAGGGATTTGCAGCAGCTCAATGACGAGTTGGAGCGCCGCGTCACCGAACGCACCGAGGCTTTGGCGCTTTCGGCGGACAAGCTCAGGCAAAGCGAGCAGGGGCGCGGGCTGGCCCTGATGGCCGGCAATATGGGCTCCTGGGATTTCGAATTGATTTCCGGGATATGGTTCTGGGACGAGGGGCAAAGTCATATTTTCGGCGTGGATCATGCCAGCTTCGTCCCCACCATCGAAAGCGTGCGCAGGGGCATTCATCCGGGGGACATCGACAAGATCCGGGATTCGCTGCGCAGCCTGGGCCCGCAAAAAACCACGCAGGAATTGGAGTTCCGGATCGTAAGGCCGACCGGCGAAATACGCTGGTGCACGGCGGTGGCGGTGGCGTCCTTTGACGCTTCGGGCGCGCCCGTGCGGTTCAGCGGCGTTACCACCGACATCACCGAGCGCAAGGAAGCGGAAAACCGGCAGGTGTTGCTGGCGGGCGAAGTGGATCACCGGGCCAAGAATGCGCTGGCCGTGGTGCAGGCGATCGTCCGCCTGGCGAAGCGCGACAGCGTCGAGGAGTATGTGAAGGCGGTGGAAGGGCGGATCGGCGCGCTGGCCCAAACCCACGAATTGCTCTCCCAATCGCGATGGGAAGGCGCCGATATTCTGCGCTTGGTGTTGGACGAACTGGCGCCGTATCTCACCGAAAACCAGCAGCGTGCCGTGGCGACCGGTCCGTCGCTGGTCCTGGCGCCGGGGCAGGCGCAGCTGGTGGCGATGGCGGTTCACGAACTCGCCACCAATGCCGCCAAATATGGCTCCCTGTCGGTCGAGACCGGCAAGGTGGACGTCACCTGGTCTACTTTGGAGGGAATGCTCTATTTCAACTGGGCCGAGTCCGGCGGCCCCACGGTGGTTCCGCCGGCAAAACTGGGATTTGGCAGCAAGATCATTTCTAGCCTGGGGGGCAGCCATGCCGGACGGACCCACTTTGGCTGGCATCCGGCCGGGCTGAATTTCAGCCTGGAATTGCGATATCGCGACTATCCCGACGCCGCCCCGGCCCGTGCTCAAGATGTCCCGCCGCGCCGTGCCGGAGGCGCCCGCCTTCTTCTGGTGGAAGACGAATTGATGGTGGGCATGTTCATGCAGGATCTGCTGAAGACCATCGGCTATCAAGCGACCGAGCCCATCAGCCGTCTGTCCGACGCAATCGCCGTCGCTACGAAAGAACGGTTCGAAGGCGCGGTGCTGGACATGAATCTGAATGGGGAGTTTGTCTATCCCTTGGCGGAATTGTTGGCCAAGCAAGGCGTTCCGTTCGTGTTTGTCACCGGCTATGCCCCTAGCAGCGTGGACGCGCGCTTTGCCACGGTGCCCATCCTGCAAAAACCCGTGCTCCAAAACGAACTCGCCGGAACGCTGGCCGAGATATTGGAAAGACAGAACAAGGCGGTGAAACAGGGTGTGTCTGCCGCCTAGAGTCCGTTTTATGATATTTTTCCATGGCGCCCGGTGCGCAATTCACCTTATGCCGCGATGTCGCTGCCGGTTTCGTCCCGATTGGGATTTTGGAAGATCAATTCGATCCTTGTGCCTTGGCCGGGTGCGGTTGTGATCTTGACCTGGCCCTGGACCTGTTGCGCCAGCGATTGGATCAGGCGGCGGCCCAGGCCGCCGGATTCGTTGGTATCGTCATAGCCTTCGCCATTGTCGGCGATCACAAGGTGCAGTTGGTCACCCGACGGAGTCAGGCTGAGCGAAATGGTACCCGCTCCGCCGGCGGGAAAAGCATGCTTGAAGCTGTTGGTCAGCACTTCCGTCACGAACAGCGCCAGCGGTATCGCAAAATCCCCCGAGACCGTGACCGACATCAGGTCTTCTTTATAGACAAACTTGCTGTTGCTGCCCGACATGCCTTCCGTGATCTGGTGGCTGAGTTCGGAAATGATGCGCTTGAGATCCACGCTGGGTTGAAACTCGATTTCATGCAATATGCGATGGACAACGACTAGTGCGTTTATCCGCGCCTGGGCTTGCACCAGTGCCTGCCGCGCCGAGGGGTCGCGGACCTGCCCGACCTGCAAACTCAGCAGGCTCATCACCACCTGCAGGTTGTTCTTCACGCGGTGGTGGATTTCCCGGATCAGAACCGTCTTCAACTCGACGGCATCGCGCAGTCTCTGGTCACGGTCTTGGATGGAATTCGCCATGTCCGAAAAGCCTTGGCCTAGTGCGGTGAATTCCGCGGGCGCGCCCGTCAGGCTGGGACGAACCGAATAGTGACCGCCCCGGTAGGCGGCGGAAATCCGCCGCAGGTACAGAATCCATCTTGTCACTTGCTGTTCGGTCGCGAACCAGATGGCTGTCCAGGCCAGTATGATCATCAGGACCGGCATCAGGAAGTCGGTGGCGACGCTCAAATAGGTTGCGCTGAAGAGCGCCGATTCCCTCATCGCATAGCCGATGAACAGCGGGCCTCCTTGCAAGGCAATCTCGGAGAATCTCCAGCTGTTTCCCGCAGCGTCCCGTGCCTTGCGCAGGGTCGGCGAATTTTCCGTTGCCGACGCCCCCGCAATCAGGGCTTGCGCCACGGCGTGATCGTTGCTGCCCAGAATATGATGGTCCCTGTCGGCAATGAAAACCACGGCGCCGGGCGCACGGGCGTGGCTGCGCATCAGGGAATCCAGCCAGCCCGTATCCAGTTCGATCGAGAGTGCTCCTTGAAAGTTGCCTTGTGCGTCGCGAAGCGGAAGCATGCCGGCGACAACCGGCCGATGCAGCACGGCGCTGGGGATTTCTCCGCTGACCACAAAACCGGCCGCTTGCCGGGCGCGGCTGAAGATGGGAGCTGCGGAAAGATTCAAGTCCGTGGCATAGGGCAAGGCCGAACAGATCACGGCGCCATTACGGTCGATCCGCATCAAATTGCTGAAATAGGTAATTCCGATCAGGGCTTCTTTCAGGACGGAGCCGCATTCCGGCGCCGCCGCGCGGACCGCCGAGATGTTGGAAATGGCACGAACGATCTGCTCGGCGGAGGCCAGCAGATCGTCCTCGTCCCCGGCAAGGGCCTGGGCGGATTGCACCATCCTGTCACGGATGCTGGAACGGTCCGCGCCGGCGCGTTCAATGCCCTGGAAAATGCTCACCACCGCGATTGGCCAAAGCGCAATCGAGACAAAGATAAGCAATCTCGCTCTTAAGGACCAACCTTGCCGCGGCGCGTCGTCACCGTCGCTTGTCGCCCCCATGGTGGGGTGCGAGACGATCCAGCTGCGAAAGAATTTCACGCGCGGCTTCTCCTTCGGGTGGCCTATCTGACATCGGCAACTGTTCGTCGCCGTCCAGAAGCGCCATCAATGCCCGCCGGCCACGCGCCACACGGCTCTTGACCGTCCCAACCGCACAATTGATGATTTTCGCTGCTTCCTCGTAAGCAAAGCCGCCGGCACCGACCAGGATCAGCGCCTCGCGCTGCTCGCTCGGCAGCGCCTGCAGGGCGCGCGCGATGTCGGACAGATCCGCGGCCGCGGTCTGACTTTCGGAGTAGGAATGGAGATTGGCGGCTTTCTCGCTATCCCACGGTTCCTGGCGCCAAGCGCGGCGGCGTTCGGAATAGAATTGATTTCTCAGGATCGTGAACAGCCAGGCTTTGAGATTTGTCCCGGGCAGGTAGGAACTGCGGGATTGCCAGGCCTTGACCAGCGTTTCCTGGGCAAGGTCATCCGCGCCTTCGTGCCGGCCGGAGAGCGAGCGGGCAAAGGCGCGAAGATAAGGCACCAGCGACAACAGCTCCTCCTTGAAGGTGTCATCGGAATGCGAGGTGGAGTGCGTGGTTCGATCCATCGCTGAACGTCCCATCATGACGGGGACCTCTCGGGATCGGCGGATTCATCGATTTTCTTCAAAAGATCCATGAACTCATCCGGTACGGGTTCATGCACCACGCCGTCGTAAAGGCGGCGCAGGCCTTGGCCGATCGCCTCCCGCCGCAAACGGGCGTAACGGGCTTTGTCAGTAATGGGAGCCTTGTCTTTGGACATTTTGATGACCTTCCGCCGCCGTGTCCGCTAAGAAGCCACAATCGCGGGCTGGTTAAAAAAGTAAACCATATCAGAACCTTATAGTCCGCGCCGTCTGGCCCCACGCCCTTGCAACTGTTGAACGCCTTGGCCTGGCCATGAGTTCCCGTTTTTAGGGAACTTTTTCGCCATCGACGCGCTTTGGGGTGTGACAGTATTCCGCCAATTGCCGGAGGAGCCGTTTTTATGACCAAGACGCAGCAGTTTGCGCCGCATCTTCCCTATCTTCGCCGCTATGCCCGGGCCTTGGTAGGCTCGCAGAAAAGCGGCGACGCCTATGTGCATGCGGCCTTGGCCGCTTTGCTCGCCGGCAAGGCGGAGGTCGACCCCGGAATGTCCGTCCGGGCCGGGTTGTACAAGGTCTTTCATGCCATCTGGTCGAGCGCGTCAGGACATATCGAGGATGAAATCGCCGTAGGGGCGGGCAAAGGGACTGTCACTTCGGATCCCTCCGGGCGGCTGGCCCAGCTTGACGCCGAGCAAAGGTCGATCCTGCTGTTGACGGCGGTGGAGGGCTTCAGCGTCAACGAGACCGCCTTCATCGTGGACGAGACCCCGGCATCGGTCGAACGCTCCATCATCGAAGCGCAGGGCTTGATCGAGCGCCAGCTCGCCACGCGTGTCCTTATCATCGAAGACGAGCCGATTATCGCGCTCGACCTCGAAACCCTGGTCAGCGAGTTGGGCCATAAGGTGGTGGCGGTTGCCGCCACGCGCGACGAGGCAGTCGCCAAGGCGCTGGTTGAACGCCCCGGCCTGGTGCTGGCGGACATCAATCTGGGCGAAGGCGGCTCGGGTATCGATGCGGTCTCGCAAATTCTCGACAGTTTCGATATCCCGATCATCTTCGTCACGGCTTACCCGGAAAAACTGCTGACCGGGGAACGGCCCGAGCCGACCTATCTGGTCGCCAAGCCGTTCCTTCCAGAATCCATCCAGGCCACGGTCGCGCAAGCGCTGTTCTTTCATAAGCCGGCGCGGAAAGTGGCTTGAAGGCTTTGGTGTAGCCGCGATCGCCAACCAAGGTCCGATCGCAGTTCGCCGTCGCGGGCGAGCCAGGAAAAGGCGCGGGGCGCGCAATGGCCGAAATATTGGTCGCGGAAGACGAAGCGATCGTCAGGCTTCTGGTCGTCGAGACGCTGCGGACTTGCGGCCATACTGTTTTCGAGGCGGCCGACGGCCAAGCCGCCTTGGAGCTGATCCAACATCGTCCGGGTCTGGACCTGATCGTCAGCGATATCCGCTTGCCGCAACTTGACGGCTTCTCCCTGGCGCGTTCCGCGCGGCAGTTGCGGCCCGGTCTTGGGCTGCTTTTTCTGACCGGCTATGTCCGCGCCCAACCGCCGGAGGACTTGTCGCCTTCCGTCATTCTCCACAAGCCGTTCGACCCCGACCATCTGGCAAAGCAAGTGGCGGCCATGCTGGACGCAAAGCGTGCCGCGTCCGGCTGACGTATCAGCCGCGCGTTTCGCGCCGCAGGACGCAGGTCCTGGCATGGTGGTCGACCCGTATGGACAGGATATCTCCGCCGTTCATGGGGATATGGACCTCAAACCCGTTGGCTTGCGGATCTTCCCATGCCTCGGGCGTCATGGGGGCGCCGCCCAGATCGTACCAGTCGGCGCTGGCCACAAATCCGGTGTCGGATGGCAGGCAAGCACGCTGGGCGGCACAGGCGGCGACAAAGTCCTCCAGCCCGGTATCGCGCCCGGCCCAATCGATCCAGGTTATGTCATTGTCTTGCGCATAGGCATTGTTGTTGCCGCCCTGGTTGCGTCCGAATTCATCGCCCGCCGTCAATTGGATGGTGCCGCGGGATGCGAACAGAGTGGCAAGCAGGGCCCGCATGTCGGCTTGGCGGCGGCTTAGAATGTCCGGGTCTTGGCTGGCGCCTTCGGTTCCGTTGTTCCAGGAAAAATTCTCGTCCTGGCCGTCGCGATTGTTCTCGCCATTCTCTTCATTGTGTTTGACCGCATAGGAAACGGTATCGGCAAGCGTCATGCCGTCATGGGAGGCGACAAAATTTACGCTGCGCGAGCACTTTCCGGAAAATATGTCGGAAGAACCGGTCATGCGGGTCGCCAAACGCCCCAGGGTGCCGCCATCGCCGCGCCAGAAGCGGCGCACATCGTCGCGATAGCGATCGTTCCATTCCAGCCAGCCGTCCGGAAATTGGCCCAGTTGATATCCCTCCGGTCCCACGTCCCAGGGCTCGGCGATCATGATGCGATCGCGCAGTAGCGGATCGTTCGCGATCTCGGCAAAAATCGGGGCGCCAGGATCAAAGTCCGGCGAACGGGCGAGGATGGTGGCAAGGTCGAAGCGGAAGCCATCCACGCCCAGGCGGGCGAAGTGGCGCAATGTGCTGAGCATCATGGCGCGCACCACGCTGTCGGACGCATCCAGGATATTGCCGGTCCCGGCATGGTTGACCAGGGCGCCGTCCGGCGTGCGGGCATAGCAGCGATTGTCCAGACCACGCAGGCTTAAAGTCGGGCCCAGCAGATCGGATTCCCCGGTATGATTCAGCACCAGATCGAGGATCACGCCGATTCCGGCGCGCCGCAGATCCACCACGGTGTCTTCCAACTCCTCCAGACCTCCTGGCGCAAGGCCGGGGTCTATCGCCATGGGCACAACCGGATTGTAGCCCCAGGCATTGCGCAGGCCCAGCGGCGGCAGATGCCGTTCGTCGATCCAGGCGACGATCGGCATCAACTCAATGGCGTTCACACCGAGTTTCATGAGGTGCGCGATGATCGCCGGATGCGCCAGCGCCCGGATAGTGCCCCGCAATTGCGGCGGGACGGCGGGATGCTTCTGGGTGAAGCCGCGGACATTCAACTCATAGATCAGCCCGCCCGGGGTGAAGACCGGCGGCAGCGGGGCAGCCACATCCATGGGAGCGGGCACGATGGCCTTGGGCACCAGCTGGGCGGTGTCGACGCCGCGCAGCGACAGCCGGGCGTCATATTGAAACCGGCTGTCCAACCGTGTCGCGTAGGGGTCCACCAGCAGCTTGGTGGAATCGAACATCAGCCCCTGTTCGGGTGCCCAGGGGCCATGGGCGCGATAGCCATAGCGCTGGCCCGGCGCGATGCCGGCAACGGCGATATGAACGCCGTCCCGCCGCTGCATCGCCTGCCGGATCTCCCTTTTTCCTTCAAACAGACAAAGCTCGACACGCTCGGCGTCCCGGGCCGTGACGACAAATTGCGTCCCTCCCGCGATGTGGTTCACCCCCAGCGCAAAGCTCATGCCGGTGGGCGCGTCAGCTTGGCATAGAGCTCGGCATAGCGCGCGCCGCTCTGGTGCCAAGAAAAATCGGCCGCCATGCCTTGCACCTGCATCCGGCACCAGGCGTCGCGGTTCGTGTAGAGCGACACCGCCCGTTGCAGGGCATTGGCCACGCCTTCGTTGGTGACGGAATCGAACAGGATGCCTGTCGCCACACCCTGAGCCAGGGCGGCTTCATTGGCGTCGATGATGGTGTCGCCCAGCCCGCCGGTACGGGCCGCCACGGGCACGCAGCCATAGGCCAGGCCATAGAGCTGGGTAAGGCCGCAGGGCTCGAAGCGCGAGGGAATCAGAATGGCGTCGGCCCCGCCCTGGAGCAGATGGGAAAGCTTTTCGTCATAGCCCAAGGCCACCGCGATGCGTCCCGGATGACGGCTTGCCGCCGCACGGAATTTCGCTTCCAGGGCCACTTCGCCCGTGCCCAGCAAAGCGAGCCGGCCACCCAGCGCGACCAATGTGTCGAGTTGTTCGGCCAGGACGTCCATGCCCTTCTGCCAGGACAGCCGGCTGATGACCGTGAACAGCGGTCCATCGCTGTGTGTTAGGCCGAAACCGCTTTCGATGGCGCGCTTGTTGGCGCGCCGCATGGCGAGGCTGTGACTGTCATAACGGGCCGCCAGCGCGGCATCGCTTTGCGGATTCCAGATTTTCGGGTCGATGCCATTGAGAATGCCGGACACATCGCTGCCGCGAGACCGGATTAGTCCTTCCATGCCCATGCCGAAGGCCGGTTCGCGAATCTCGCGCGCATAGCCGGGACTGACCGTGGTGATTACTTGCGCGCCGGCAAGACCCGCCTTGAGAAAGCCAACGCCGCCATAATATTCGACCCCGTCGATGGTGTAAGCGCGCGGCGGCAGACCCAGGAACGGAAAGATCGACACATCGAAACGGCCCTGGAAGGCGATATTGTGGATCGTCAACAGGCTGGACGCCAGCGGACCGGGTCCCGGCGTATAGCGCAGATAGGCCGGCGCCAGTCCGGCGTGCCAGTCATGGGCATGCAGCAAGTCGAACCGCCAGTTGGGGACGGCGCCGGAGGCAAGATCGGCGGCGGCGCGCCCCAATGCCGCGAACCGGCGCCAATTGTCGGGCCAATCGGTGCCTGTGCGGTCGCCATAGGGGCCGCCATCGCGCTGGAACAAAGCGGGCGCATCCAGCACCAGCAAGGGAAAGCCGTTGATATACGAAGCCCGTATCCACGCTTCGGTGCCCATCAGATTGGGATAGTGATGCACCAGGGGCGCATCGCCGATATGGGCGCGAACCGCCGGATAACCGGGCATCAAGGTGGTGACCATGATGCCGTGACCGGAGAGCGCACCGGGCAGCGCGCCCACCACATCGCCCAGCCCGCCGGTCTTCACCAGGGGATAGGCCTCGGCCGCCACGGAAAGAACCTGCATCATGCCAGCCGGTCGAGCATCGCCTGGGTAATAAGGCATATGCCGTTTTCGGTGCGCCGGAAGCGCGCGGCGTCCTGTTCGGCGTCTTCGCCGACCACCAGGCCGGCGGGGATATTCACGCCGCGGTCCAGCACCACGCGCCTGAGCCGGGCGCCGCGGCCGATCTGGCAATAGGGCAGCACCACCGCGCCTTCCAAAGTGGAATAGCTGTTGGCCCGCACGCCGGAGAATAACAGGCTGCGGTGCACATGGGCGCCCGAGACGATACAGTCGCCGGCGATCAGCGACGACACGGCCGAGCCGCGTCTGCCGTCCATGTCATGGACGAATTTGGCGGGGGGGAGAATTTCGGCATAGGTCCAAAGCGGCCAGCTGCGGTCGTACAGATCCAGTTGCGGCACCACATCGGTCAAATCGATATTGGCCTCCCAATAGGCATCGACCGTGCCGACATCGCGCCAATAAGCTTCGTTCTCATTGCTGGAACGGACACAGGAGCGCGAAAAGCGGTGTGCCACCGCTTTGGCGTTTTTCACTAGCCAGGGAATGATGTCCTTTCCGAAATCGCGCGAGGAGCCTTGTGTGGCGGCATCGCGGCGCAACTGTTCGATCAGAAAGCGGGTGTGGAAGACATAAACGCCCATCGAGGCCAGCGACATCTCGGGATTGTCCGGCATGGCGGGCGGGTCGGCGGGCTTTTCGACAAAATCGGTGACGCGGCCGTTTGTATCGACCGCCATCACGCCGAACCCCGTCGCCTCGCGCCGCGGCACTTCCAAACAGGCGATGGTCACATCGGCCTGCTGGTCGCAATGCTGCTGCAGCATCAACTCATAATCCATCTTGTAGATATGATCGCCCGCCAGGATCACCATATATTCGGGGCCATGGCCCTCGATGATGTCGATGTTCTGGAACACGGCGTCGGCGGTGCCGGCATACCATTGCGTCTCCGACACGCGCTGCGAGGCGGGAAGCACGTCGAAGCTTTCGTTGCGCTCGGGCCGCAGGAAGTTCCAGCCCTGTTGCAGGTGCCGGATCAGGGAATGGGCCTTGTATTGTGTAGCGACGCCAATGCGGCGGATGCCGGAATTGATCGCATTGGAAAGCGCGAAATCGATGATGCGGGCCTTGCCGCCGAAATAGACCGCTGGCTTGGCGCGGCGCGCGGTCAGTTCGGCCAGCCGGCTGCCGCGGCCACCGGCCAGGACATAGGCCATCGCGTCACGTGCCAGGGGCTGTCTCAGCCGGTCGGCCATGGTTTCCTCGTACTGCCTCCGGCGCTTTAGCCGGCATGTTCCAACATGATCGTCGCCAAGGGCGGCAGCGTCAGACTGGCGCTGCCGTCCGTGGCGGTGACCGTGCCCAGATTGCCCAGGCCGCTGCCGCCATACTGTAGCGCATCGCTGTTAACCATCTCTTTCCAGATCCCGCCGGCCGGCAGGGGCACGCGGTACCGATGTCGGGGGACGGGTGTCATATTGGCGATGACCGCCACCGGCGGAGCGCCGGGCGCATGGCGAATCCAGGCAAAAACCGAATTCTGCCTGTCGTCCACCACCGCCCAGGAAAAGCCTTCGCTCTCGCAATCGCGGGCATGCAGAGCGGGTTTTTCGCGATAGAGCTTGTTAAGATCCCTTACCAAATTACGCACGCCGGCATGGGCAGGGGCATCAAGCAGGCCCCAATCCAAAGGCCTGCTTTCGCTCCATTCGCGCCGCTGTGCGAATTCCTGACCCATGAACAACAGCTTTTTGCCGGGGTAACCCCACATCAACGCATAGTAAGCCCGAAGGTTCGCGAACTTCTGCCAATCGTCGCCGGACATTTTGGAAAGCAACGAGCCCTTGCCATGCACCACTTCGTCATGGCTGAGCGGCAACACGAAATTTTCGCTGAAGGCATAGAGAAGGCCGAAAGTTATTTCGTCGTGATGATGCTGGCGATGGATCGGCTCATGCGCCATGTACTTCAACGTGTCGTGCATGAAGCCCATGTTCCACTTGAAGCCGAACCCGAGCCCGCCTTCATGCACGGGCCTGGAGACGCCGGGCCAGGAAGTGGATTCTTCCGCCACCGTGAAAAACCCCGGGCGGTTGCCGTAAACCTCCCGGTTCATGCTGCGCAGGAATTCCACCGCTTCCCAATTCTCACGCCCGCCCTGTTGATTGGGAAGCCATTCGCCGCTTTTGCGCGAATAGTCGCGATACAGCATGGAGGCCACCGCATCGACCCTGAGGCCATCGACGTGATAGCGCTCCGCCCAGAACAAGGCATTGTTGACCAGGAAAGAGGAAACCTCGCGCCGCCCGAAATTGTAGATCGCGGTGTCCCAGTCGGGATGATGGCCCAGGCGCGGATCTTCATGTTCGTAAAGCGCGGTGCCGTCGAAGCGGCTCAGGCCATGCGCATCGGTGGGAAAATGCGCCGGCACCCAATCGATCAGCACGCCCAGTCCGGCGCGGTGCGCGCCATCGACGAAGCGGGCAAAGCCTTGCACGTCGCCGAAGCGCGAGGACGGCGCGAACAGTCCGGTGGTCTGATAGCCCCAGCTGGGGTCGTAAGGATGTTCGCTGACCGGCATGAATTCGATATGGGTGAAACCCATACCGGCGGCATAGGGGATCAGGCGGCCGGCCAGCGCATCCCAGGTTAGAAAATTCCCATCGCCATCCCGGTCCCACGATCCGGCATGCACTTCATATATGGAGATCGGCTGACGGCGGACATCCGCCTTGGCCCAAAAGTCGCGATGGGCAGAATCGCCCCATTCATGCGCCGGCGGGGCGGTTGTCAGCGAGGCCGTGGCGGGCCGCAACTCGGCGGCGAAAGCGAAGGGATCGGCCTTGAGCGGGCGAAGCTTGCCGTCCGTGCCGATCACCTCAAACTTGTAAGCGCGTCCTTGCGCGATGTCGGGAATGAAAATCTCCCACACACCAATATCGGCGCGGCGGCGCATGACATGGCGGCGGCCGTCCCAATCATTGAAATCGCCCACCACCGAGACCCGCCTGGCATTGGGCGCCCAGACGGCGAAATGAACCCCGCTGGCGCCCTGGTGCGAAATCAGATGCGCGCCCATTTTGTCGTAGAGCCGCCAATGAGCGCCCGCCGCGATCAGGAAATCATCGACCGGACCCAGCACGGGGCCGAAACTATAAGGATCGGTCACCCACCATTGCGCGCCATAGCCGCGCGCCTTGTATTTGACCGGCGCGGGCGCCCCCAGGATTTTGCCTTCGAACAGGCCGCGCGGATCGGTTCGTGTCAGGGCGCCAAGCCTGCGGCCCTTCAGATCGAAGGCCTCGGCGCTTTCCGCGCCCGGTATCCACACCCGCGCGAAGGTTCCGCCAGGCCCGGCATGGGTGCCCAACAGCGAAAAGGGATCGGGGTGACGTCCTTCCAGCAGGGCATCCAGCGCGCCCGGCGAAGGCTTCACAAAATGCCCCAGATGTCTTTGGCATATTCGCGGATGGTGCGGTCCGAAGAGAACCAGCCCATATGCGCGATGTTGCGGACCGCCGCCGCCGACCAGCCGGCCGGATCGGTCCAGCGCTGATCCACCGCGCGCTGTGCGGCTGCATAAGAATCGAAGTCCGCCGCGACCATGAACCAGTCGTGATCGTAGAGCCCGCCGATCAGCCCGGCATAACGGCCGGGATCGTCGGGAGAAAAGACGCCGGAGGCGATGGCGGCCAGAGCTTGCGACAGCTCCCGCGAGTTCTCGATGATGGCGCGTGGCTGATGACCTTGCGCCCGCTTGACGGCGACTTCATCGGCGGTCAGGCCGAAAATGACGATATTCCCGGCCCCGACCCGGTCGCGGATCTCGATATTGGCGCCGTCCAAGGTGCCGATGGTCAGCGCGCCATTGAGGGCGAATTTCATATTGCCGGTGCCGGAGGCTTCCATGCCGGCGGTGGAAATCTGCTCCGACAGGTCGGCGGCGGGAACGATCTTTTCCGCCAGCGAGACATTGTAGTTGGGAATGAAGACGACCTTCAGCAGGCCTTCGACCGAAGGGTCGGAATTGATCCGCCGCGCCACGTCATTGGCCAGCTTGATGATCATTTTGGCGTTGTGATAGCTGGGCGCGGCTTTGCCGGCGAACAGCTTCACCCGCGGCGTCCAGTTGCGTTCGGGGTGGGACCGGATCTGGTCGTAGAGGGCGACGGTTTCGATGATGTTGAGCAGCTGACGCTTATATTCGTGAATGCGCTTGACCTGGACATCGAACAGGGCGTCGGGGTCGATGACGAAATCCCACTGCTCTTTGAGAGACTTCGCCAGCGCCACCTTGTTGGCGCGCTTGACCGCGCCCAGCCGCTCCAGAAAAACGGCATCCACTGCCATGGGCGCGAGGGCGGTGAGCTTTTCTGCGTCATCCAGAAAGCCATCGCCGATGGCCTCGCGGATCAGGCCGGTCAGACCGGGGTTGCATTGCTGCAGCCAGCGTCGCGGCGTAATGCCGTTGGTCTTGTTGTTGATGCGGTCGGGATAGAGTTGGTGCAGATCGGCGAATACCGTCTGTTTCATCAATTCGGTATGCAGAGCGGCTACGCCATTGATGCTGTGGGAACCGGCGAAGGCTAGATTGGCCATGCGGACCCGGCGTTCGCCCTGTTCGTCGATCAGCGAGACCGACGAGATCGCGGCCGCATCCATTTTTTCCTTGCGGCGCGCGGTGCGCAGCAAATCGGCATTGATCGCATAAACCAGCTGCATGTGGCGGGGCAGTAGCCTTTCGAACAGCGGCAAGGGCCAGCTCTCCAACGCCTCGGGCAGCAAAGTATGGTTGGTGTAGCCGAAAGTGGCGCGGGTGATGTCCCAGGCTTCGGCGAAGCTGAATTTGTGCTGGTCGATCAACAGGCGCATCAATTCGGTGACGGCGACGGCGGGGTGGGTGTCGTTGAGATGGATCGCGGCCTTTTGCGGCAAGGTCTTGATGTCGCCGAAATACTGGACATGCCGGCGCAAGATGTCCTGGATGGAGGCGCTGGAGAAGAAATATTCCTGCCGCAGGCGCAGCTCCTGGCCCGCCGGCGTGGAGTCGGCCGGATAGAGAACCCGCACCAGGCTTTCGGCGCGGGCCTCGCCGGCCAGCGCGCCGACATGGTCGCCGGCATTGAAGGCGTCCAGGCGGATGGGGTCGACCGCCATGGCGTTCCACAGTCTCAGCGTGTTGACCCGCTGGCCGCGCCAGCCCACCACCGGGGTATCCACCGCCTCGGCGCGCACCGCTTCCGCCGGCTGCCAATGGACGTGACCGGTTTCGCTGCCGATCACCTCGCCGCCGAATCCCACCAGATAGGCGGTCTCGCGCCGTTCGAACTCCCACGGATTTCCATGCGCCAGCCAGGTTTCGGGATATTCCTGTTGCCAGCCATCCTTGATGCGCTGGCGGAACATGCCGTTGACATAGCGGATGCCATAGCCGCAGGCGGGCAGATCCAGCGACGCCAGACTTTCCATGAAGCAGGCCGCCAGCCGGCCCAGGCCGCCATTGCCCAGCGCCGCGTCGGGTTCGAGTTCTTCGATATCGGCCAGGTTGACGCCGAAGGAATCCAGCGCGGCGCGCATTTCCTCATTGAGACCCAGATTGGTGAGCGCGTCCCGCAGCAGCCGGCCGATGAGAAATTCCAGGCTTAAATAATAGACGCGTTTTGCGCTGGCCGCGTGCATGGCGCGGGTGGACACCATCCACTGGTCGATCACCTGGTCGCGCACCGTATAGATGGTCGCCGCCAGCCAGTCGTGCGGCTTGGCGGCCCGCTCATCCTTGCCGATGCGATGAAGGAGGGCGTCGAGAATCCGGTCCCTCAGGGGCCGAAGGGGAAGGGATTGGACTGGAAGCGTCATGGATCCGCCGTTCGGCAAGGTTTGCAAAGCAGTTGGGCGTTTGGCAAGCTCATAACAGCCTATCTGCAAAGGATTTCGGCATGTTTAACCGGCCCTTGGCCGAAAATGCGACGATCTGCCCGCATGATGCCGATGATTCTGTGCGTCCAGGGGCACCAAAGCAACCATGACCCGGCCGGAGCCCGAAAACAGCGCGGAGCCTTGGTGGCGTGGCGCCGTGATCTATCAAATCTATCCCAGAAGCTTCTACGACTCCAACAATGACGGGATCGGCGATCTGGCCGGTATCACCGCCAAACTGGACTATGTCGCCTCGCTCGGGGTGGACGCGATCTGGCTTTCGCCCTTCTTCACATCGCCGATGAAGGATTTCGGCTATGACGTGTCGGACTATCGGGCGGTCGATCCCATCTTCGGCACGCTGGAAGATTTCGACCGCCTTGTGGCGCGCGCCCATGCGCTGGACCTGCGCGTCATTATCGATCAGGTCTATGCCCATACCTCCGATGCCCATGCCTGGTTTGTGGAAAGCCGCGCGGATCGCACCAATGCCAAACGCGATTGGTATGTATGGGCCGATCCCAAACCCGACGGCACGCCGCCAAACAACTGGCTTTCGGTGTTCTACGGCCCATGCTGGACCTGGGACGCAAGGCGCGGCCAGTATTACATGCATAATTTTCTGCCCTCCCAGCCCAATCTCAATGTCCATAATCCGGCGGTGCAGGAAGCGCTGCTCGACACCGCGCGCTTCTGGCTCGAACGCGGCGTGGACGGCTTTAGGCTGGACGCGATCAATTTCGCCATGCACGATCCTTCGCTTGCGGACAATCCAGCGGTCATCCGGCCCGGCGCGGCGTTCAAGCGGCCATTTGATTTCCAGCATCATCTCCACAACCAGTCCCAGCCCCAGCTGGTGCCGTTCATCGAGAAACTGGCGAACGTGCTGCGCGGATTTGGCGCCGACCGCTTCACGGTGGCGGAAGTGGGCGGCGAACAGGCATTGGCCGAAATGAAATTGTACACCCAAGGCAAGGTGCGGCTGAACACGTCCTACAGTTTTGACTTCCTCTATGCGGCACAACTTTCTCCCGCGCTGGTTCTGAAGACCTTGTCCAAATGGCGGGGTGGCGATGGCGAAGGCTGGCCAAGCTGGGCCTTCTCCAATCACGACGCGCCGCGCGCCGTCACGCGATGGGGTGGGAAGCTGGCGGGTCCGGATTGCGCCAAGCTGTTGCTGACTTTGTTGATGTGCCTGCGCGGCAATGTCTTTCTGTATCAGGGCGAGGAATTGGGCCTGACCCAGGCTGACATTCCCTTCGAGTGCCTGCGCGATCCCGAGGCCATTGCCAACTGGCCGCTCACCTTGGGACGGGATGGCGCGCGCACGCCCATGCCCTGGGCGCATATATTGCCGTATGCCGGTTTCTCCGACGCCGAGCCATGGCTGCCCATTCCGCCCGAACATGTCGCCTCCGCCGTGTCCCAGCAGGACGGGCAAGCCAATTCGGTTCTGACCCTTGCCCGCGAATTGATCGCGTTGCGCCGTTCCAATCCGATATTGCGCGTCGGCGCATTCCAACCGCTGCACCTACCGTTGCCATTGCTGGGCTTCGACCGTGTGGGCGGGACGGCCCGGCTGCGGTGTCTTTTCAATCTGACCGACCAGGCTCGGGATTGTCCTCTGTTGGCATCGGGCGAGCTTGTGTTCGCCACCGGACCGGTCGATCAGGATAAAAAATCATTGGGCGGTTTGGCGGCCTGCATTCTGGAGCTGCCGGGATTGTGACTTTACGATTCCACTGTCCGGCATGCCTGCAATCGGGTTAGCTTGCGGCATGCGAGGGGCTGCGTCGGATATAGCCCGGTCGCGTCAACAGAGGATGAGCTGTGGCAAAAATCCCTCCCGGTGTCGGTCCCAAACATCCGCAAGTGGTGGTCCTGATCGGCGCCACGGGCGATCTGTCGCGGCGTAAGTTGCTGCCCGGCCTGTTTCACCTGTCCAGCAGCGGATTCATTCCCGGCTGCCAGATTGTCGGTGTTTCGCTGGACGACATCGACGCAGACAGTTTCCGCAGAAGCGCGCGCGAGGCGGTGGCGGAATTTTCCATGCGGCCGCTTAACGAAGCCGACTGGGAGGCCTTCGCCAAAACCCTGTCCTATGTGCCCCTGAAGGCGGGCGCCGCCAAGCTCAAGGCGGCGGTTTCCGAAGCGGAAAGCGCGCTGGGGCGGGAATGCCGCCGCATCCACTATCTCAGCGTGCCCCCGGATGCCGCCTTGTCGGCGGTAAAGCTGCTTGGCGAAGCCGGCCTGGTGGAGCGATCGCAGATCATTATGGAAAAGCCGTTCGGCACCGATCTGGCCAGTGCCCGGTCGCTGAACGCAAAATTGCACGGCGTCTTCACCGAAGATCAGATTTTCCGGATCGATCACTTCCTGGGCAAGGAGCCGGCCCAGAACATTCTGGCGTTCCGTTTCGCCAATGGACTTTTCGAACCCATCTGGAACCGCAATTTTATCGATCATGTCCAGATCGACGTGCCCGAAGCGATCGGCCTAGGCAAGCGCGCCGGTTTCTATGAGCAAACCGGCGCCTTTCGCGACATGGTGGTGACGCATTTGTTCCAGATCCTGGCCTTCATGGCGATGGAGCCGCCGACCTCGCTGGAACCCGCGCCCATCAGCGAGGAAAAGAACAAGGTGTTTCGCAGCATGGTGCCGATCGATCCGGCCAATGTGGTGCGCGGACAATATAACGGCTATCGCGCGGAGGCCGGCGTCGATCCCGAGTCCGATGTGGAAACCTTCATTGCCTTGAAATGCGAAATCGACAATTGGCGCTGGGCGGGCGTGCCGTTTTTCCTGCGCACCGGCAAGCGATTGGCGGAGGGCCAGCGCATTATCTCCATTGCGTTCCGCGAACCGCCCAAAAGCATGTTCCCGCCGAATTCCGGCGTCGGCGCCCAGGGCCCCGATCATTTGACCTTCGATCTGGCGGATGCCTCCAAAATGTCGCTGTCCTTTTATGGCAAGCGTCCGGGTCCGGGCATGCGGCTGGACAAGCTCAGCCTGCAATTCGCCATGCACGATACCGGTCTGGTCGGCGACGTGCTGGAGGCCTATGAGCGCTTGATCCTGGATGCGATGCGCGGCGACCGCACGCTGTTCACCACGGCGGAAGGCATTGAGCGGCTATGGGAAGTTTCGATGCCGCTCTTGGAAACGCCGCCGCCTGTCCGGCTTTACCCCCAGGGCTCCTGGGGGCCGAAGTCGATCCATCAGCTGGTGGCGCCCTATGCCTGGCGGCTGCCGTTCGAAAGAGCCTGGCGCGATCCCAATCGCGCCGGCAGTTGAGAAAGGAGCCCGTGCCTGCAATGCGGGGCGGCTGATCTTCGCCGCACATCTCTAATGTGCTAGTCCCCGTCCATGGACCAGGATCAGATGCGCGCGGCCTGCACATTGCTCTACCGGCACTGGTCTGAGGGCTCCCAGCTGGAAGAACTGCCGGCACATTTGCGCCCCAAGGACAGGGCCGAGGCCTATCGGGTCCAGGCCTATATCGAGGAATTCACGGCTCAGCCGCTTTATGGCTGGAAGATCGCCGCGACCAGCGTCGCGGGCCAACGCCATATCGGCGTCGACGGTCCCTTGGCTGGGCGGATTCTGGCCGAGCGCGTGATCGCCGACGGCGGCGTCTTTGTGCTGGGCAGCAATCTGATGCGGGTGGCCGAACTGGAATTTGCCTTCCGCATGGGCCAAGACCTGGTGCCGCGCGAAAAGCCCTATGCGCAGGATGACGTTTTGGCCTGTGTCGCCAGTCTGCATCCGGCGATCGAACTGCCGGATTCGCGCTTTGTCCATTTTGAGAGCGTTGGTCTGGCGCAGCTTGTCGCCGACAATGCCTGCGCCCATCGCTTTGTGCTGGGCCCGGCCACGGAGCGGAATTGGCGGGCGCTGGATCTCGCCGCGCATCCCGGCCAGGCTTTTCGCAATGGCGAACTGGCGGAGCAGGGGCGGGGCGCCAATGTGCTGGGCGATCCCCGTATCGCTCTGACCTGGCTTGCCAACGAACTGTCCCGCCACGGTATGGCTTTGAAAGCGGGGCAAGTGGTCACGACCGGCACCTGCGTCAAGCCGTTGGCGATTGCGGTGGGCGATCAGATCCAAGGCGATCTGGGCATTCTGGGAAAAGTGTCGGTATCGATTGCTTGAATGTGCTTGACGGCCATGGAGGCCTGCCTTGCCGCGATTATCAGGGCATGTAGATTGCTGACGCACAAAAGGCCTTAGCCATACGGGGGCGCTCAATGCCGCGATCGGTTTTTCGTAAGTGTTTGATGACCACGGTTCTTGTGGGCCTGGCCGGCGGTCTGGCTTTGGCCGCGCCGGGCGAAAACTGGCCCAATTACGGCAACGACGCAGGCGCAATGCGCTACTCCCCGCTGACCCAGATCACCCCCGCCAATGTCAATTCCCTGAAGGTTGCCTGGACCTATCACATGAAGCCAGCCGGCGCGACGCGGGTGGCGACGTCCCAGACCACGCCCCTGGTGGTCGATGGCGTGATGTATCTGGGTTCGCCCTATGGCCGGATCGTAGCGCTGGACCCGGCCAGCGGGAAAGAATTGTGGAACTACAAGCTACCCGGCAACATGCGGCCCGCGCCGCGCGGCATGGCCTATTGGCCGGGCGATAAGGACCATGCCCCTGAGCTGCTGTTCGGCAGCAATGACGGCAAGCTGGTGGCGATCGATGTGAAGACCGGCAAACCGGCCGAGAAATTCGGCGATCACGGTTTTGTCAATCTGAAGACCCCAGAGGTCATGCGCGGGTATGACAAGCACTATGCTCTGACCTCGCCGCCGGGCATCTTCAAGAATCTGGTGCTGACGGGCGCCTCGAACCCGGAAGAGCCGCGCGGCGTATCGGGCGACGAACGCGCCTGGGACGTGCGCACCGGCAAGTTGGTCTGGACCTTCCATGCCGTGCCGCGCCAGGGCGAATTCGGCAACGACACCTGGCCCAAGGATGGCTGGCAGAACCGTTCGGGCGTGAACATCTGGAACATGATCACCGTGGATGAAAAACGCGGCATCGCCTATTTGCCCTTCAGCGCGCCCGGCACCGACCGTTGGGGCGGCGACCGCCATGGCGCCAATTTGTTCGGCAATTCGCTGGTAGCGGTGGACGCCAATACCGGCAAGCGGCTGTGGCATTTCCAGTTGCTGCATCACGAAGTCTGGGATTGGGACCATCCGACTCCGCCCATGCTGTTCGACGTGAAGAAGGACGGCAGGACCATTCCCGCCGTGGCGGCGATGACCAAGGCCGGCTATCTCTTCATCTTCGACCGCGTCACCGGCAAGCCGATCTATGACGTGAAGGAAGTGCCGGTGCCGCAGAGCAACGTCGCCGGCGAGAAGACCTGGCCCACCCAGCCGGTGCCGGTGACGCCGCCGCCGCTCGCCAAGCAGAGCTTCACCGCCGCCACTGACATCGTGACCCTGACGCCGGAACTGGAAGCCGTCTGCCGGAAGCTGATCGCCGACCGTAAGATCAAGGACACGGTGGCCTTTTCGCCGATCACCGCTGGCACGCAGAATGCCCGCTTTCCCGGTTCGGGCGGCGGACCGGAATGGGGCGGCGGCGCCTTCGATCCCAAACTTGGCTATTTCATCGTCAACACCCAGGAAATGGGTTCGATCGAGGCGCTGGAGAAAAAGCCGGGCGGCTGGTGGGCCTCCGCCTATGGACCGGACAGCTTCTTCATCAACCCGGACGAAAAGAACGGCTATATGCCCTGCCACCAGCCGCCCTGGGGCAATCTTTATGCGGTGAACGTCAACACCGGCAAGATCGCCTGGCGCGTCAATCTGGGCGTCACCGACAGCATGCCGGAAGGCAAGCGCAACACGGGGCGTCCCAACCTGGGCGGGCCGCTTACCACCGCCAGCGGGCTGATCTTCATCGGCGCCACCGATGACAGCCGCTTCCGCGCCTTCGAGACCAAGACGGGCAAAGAGATCTGGACCACCAAGCTGGACGCTTCCGCCCATGCCTCGCCCATCACCTATCAAGGCAAGGACGGCAAGCAGTATGTCGCCATCGTGGCGACTGGCGGCTCCTTTGTGCACAGCCCGCCGGTGGGCGACAGCCTGGTGGTGTTCGCGTTGCCGTAGAGCAAACAATTTCAGACGGAATCGTGCCCATCACCCTTCGACAAGCTCAGGGTGAGGAAATAAGTTAATCCTCATGCTGAGCTTGTCGAAGCATGAGGTCAGAGCGATTACGCTTGAATGCAACTTGCTCTAGACGGCCGGAGCAAGGCGGCGATGGTCTTTTATGTCAGCGGTGCGCGGCGTTGAAGGCGTCCAGGCCCTTGCTGCCGGGACAGAGTTCCTTTTCCGACAGGCGGTTGAGCGGGGTGGGCACGGTGTTGAGATTGGCGTGCATGTCGGTGGCGCTGGTATCCATATAGATCAACCCGGTGACCAGTTCGCCCGCGGCGGCACGGCTCTGCAGATAATTCATCGCCCCGACGCGGTCGAAAGGATCGTAATCGGCGGCGAGTTTGGTCAGCCGCAGGGTCGAGCCGTCATGCAGCGCCACGTCCTCGCTGGTGCCGGGGGCATATTCCACGGTGATGGCTTCGCGCGGCTCCACGATGTCCAACTGGTTCACCGCTTCGTTATGGGCACGGATAAAATCATAGGCCTTGGTCGAGCCGGCATGATTGTTGAAGGCGACGCAGGGGCTGACAATGTCGATAAAGGCCGGGCCGGGATGGCTCATCGCCGCCATGATCAGGGGCACCATCTGCGTCTTGTCGCCGGAAAAGCTGCGGCCGACGAACGTCGCACCCACCATCAGCGCCATGCTGACCAGATCGAGCGGGGAATCCATGTTGCTGCCGCCGGCCTTGCTTTTGGAGCCTTTGTCGGCGGTGGCGGAGAACTGGCCCTTGGTCAGGCCATACACGCCGTTATTCTCGGTGATATAGACCATATTCACGCCGCGCCGCACGCAATGCACGAATTGGCCCAGGCCGATGGAAGCAGAATCGCCGTCGCCGGAAACGCCCAGATAGAGCAGATCGCGATTGGCGAGATTGGCGCCGGTCAGTACCGACGGCATGCGGCCATGCACCGAATTGAAGCCGTGGCTTTGGCCCAGCAGATAGTCCGGCGTCTTGGACGAGCAGCCGATGCCCGAAAGCTTGGCGACGCGATGCGGCTCGATATTGAGCTCAAAACAGGCCTGGATGATGGCGAAGGAAATCGAGTCATGGCCGCAACCGGCGCAAAGCGTGGAGACCGAGCCTTCATAATCGCGGTGGGTGAAGCCTAGTTTGTTCACCGCGATGCCGGGATGGCGCAGCTTGGGTTTGGCGATAAAGGTCACTCCGCGGCCTCTCTGGATTTCAGTCCGATGCGCTCGGCGATAGAAGCGATGATGAAGCGCGCGGTGATGGGGGTGCCATCATAATGCAGGATGGAAATGAAACGCGCCGGATCGATGCCCAATTCATTGACCAGCAGCGAACGCATCTGGGCATCGCGATTCTGTTCCACCAGGAAAATCTGGTCATGGGCGTTGATGAAATCAAGCACCGCGTCGCTGAACGGGAAGGCGCGCAGGCGCATGGTATCCAGATAGATGCCGTCGGCTTCCAGTGCCGCCAGCGCCTCGTTCATCGCCGGGCCGGTTGAGCCGAAATAGATCACGCCGTTCTTTGTTTTCTCTTGGATTTTTTCTTTGGCCCGGCGAACCATGGGAGCCGGGACCAGCGACTTGGCGGTCTCGAATTTGCGCAGCAGCCGCTGCATATTGTCCTGATAGACCGCGCCTTCCTCGCTGTATTTGGCGAAGCGGTCGCGGCTGGTGCCGCGGGTGAAATAGGCGCCCTTGCTGGGATGGGTGCCGGGCAGGGTGCGGTAAGCAATGGCGTCGCCATCCACATCCAGATAGCGGCCGAAGGTCTTGCCGGCTTCCAGCTCCTCGGCAGTCATCACCTTGCCGCGGTCATAGACATGGGCATCGTCCCAGCGGAAAGGTTCGCACAGCCAATCGTTCATGCCGATGTCGAGATCTTCCAGCACAAAGACCGGCGTTTGCAGCCGCTCCGCCAGGTCGAAGGCGATCGCGCTGAACGCAAACAGTTCGCCGGGGTCTTCCGGTAACAGCAGCACATGCTTGGTGTCGCCGTGGCTGGCATAGGCACAGATCATCAGGTCGGCCTGCTGGGTACGGGTCGGCATGCCGGTGGAAGGCCCGCCGCGTTGCACGTCGATGATCACGGCGGGAATTTCCGCGAAATAGGCCAGGCCCAGGAATTCCTGCATCAGGGAAATGCCGGGGCCGCTCGTGGCGGTAAAGGCGCGCGCGCCGTTCCACCCCGCCCCTATCACCGTGCCGATGGCGGAGATTTCGTCTTCCGATTGCACGATGGCAAACTTGTTCTTGCCGGTCTGGGCATCGACCCGGTATTTGCGGCAATGTTTGGCAAAGGCCTCGGCCACCGAAGTCGAGGGCGTGATGGGATACCAGGCCGCCACCGTGGCGCCGCCATAGACGCAGCCCAGCCCCGCCGCGTCATTGCCATTGACGAAGATACGGTCGCCGACTTCGTTCGCCCGCTCGATTTTCAATCCGCAGAGGCCGGAAAGATGGTCGCGGGCATAGTCATGGCCCATGCGCAACGCCCGATGGTTGGGCGCGATCAGCGCATCTTTGCCCTTATATTGCTCGCCGATCAGCTGCTCCAGAACTGCCAGCTCGATGCCCAGAAGCTGGGCCAGGGCGCCGACATAGATGATGTTCTTGAACAGTTGGCGCTGGCGCGGATCACGATAGGCCGCGTTGCAGATTTCCGTCAGCGGCATCCGCACGATGGTGATGTCGGCGCGGAACTTGGAAAGCGGTATAGGGCGAGAGGAATCGTAGAACAGATAGCCGCCCGGATCGATGGAGGCGATATCCTTGTCCCAGGTCTGGGGGTTCATCGCCACCATCAGGTCGACGCCGCCGCGCCGGCCCAGCCAGCCTTTGCCGGATACCCGCACTTCATACCAGGTGGGCAGGCCCTGAATATTGGATGGGAAGATGTTGCGCGAGGTCACCGGCACGCCCATGCGCAGGATGGAACGCGCGAACATCTCATTGGCCGAGGCCGAGCCCGAGCCGTTGACGTTGGCGAACTTCACCACAAAGTCGTTGACGGATTTTATCGCCGGCATGCGTACTCCGTCTTGGGCGCGTTCAGCAGGAATTTCTGCATGTCCCAGGCGCCGGTGGGGCAGCGTTCGGCGCACAGTCCGCAATGCAGGCACAGATCTTCGTCCTTGGCCATCACCCGGCCGGTCTTGAGCGCGCTGGAAACATAAAGATCCTGGCCGGGATGCAGCGACGGCGCGGTCAGTCGGGTTCTGAGATCGCTTTCTTCGCCATTGGCGGTGAAGGTGATGCAGTCCATCGGGCAGATATCGGCGCAGGCGTCGCATTCGATGCATTTGGGTGTGTCGAACACGGTCTGGACGTCGCAATTCAGGCAACGCTGGGCTTCCAGGAAGGCTTGCTTGACGTCAAAGCCCAGTTCCACTTCCAGCCGCACGTCCTTCAGGGTCTTTTCAATCGGTGCATGGGGCATCTTGTAGCGAAGGTCGTTGGAGATATCGTTGTCATAGCTCCATTCGTGAATGCCCATCTTCTGGCTGCTGAGATTGATCATCGGCGGCGGGCGCTGACTGACGTCCTTGCCTTGGCACAAAAGATCGATGGAGATCGCGGCATCATGGCCATGCGCCACCGCCCAAATGATGTTCTTGGGCCCGAAGGCGGCATCGCCGCCGAAAAACACTTTGGGATTGGTGGATTGCATGGTGGCGGGACTGACCTTGGGCATGTCCCATTTGTCGAATTCCAAGCCGATATCGCGCTCAATCCAGGGGAAGGCGTTCTCCTGGCCCACCGCCACCAGCACATCGTCGCATTCCATCACCAGATCGGGTTCGCCCGACAGGATCAGGCTGCGGCGACCCTTGGCGTCGAACGCGGCCTTCATCTTTTCGAATTTCACGCCCGTCAGCTTGCCGTTCGCATGCAGGAATTCCTTGGGCACCAGGAAATTGTGGATCGGGATGCCTTCATGCATCGCGTCTTCCTTTTCCCAGGGGCTGGCCTTCATCTCCCCGAAGCCGGAGCGCACCACCACATGGACTTGATCGCCGCCCAGCCGGCGCGCGGTGCGGCAGCAATCCATGGCGGTGTTGCCGCCGCCCAGCACGATCACGCGCTTGCCGATGCTGGTGGTATGGCCGAAGGAGACCGAGGACAGCCAGTCGATGCCGATATGGATATTGGCGGCGGCTTCCTTGCGGCCAGCAATCTCCAGCGCGCGGCCGCGCGGGGCGCCGCAGCCCACGAAGATGGCGTCGTAATTTTCCGCCAGCAGGGATTTGAGGGAAGAGATCTTCTGGCCCAAGCGAAGTTCGGGCTGGAGATCGAGGATGTAATTCACTTCTTCGTCCAGCACGCTTTCCGGCAGGCGGAATTTGGGAATCTGACTGCGCATCATGCCCCCGGCGCTAGCATCGCCGTCATACAGCACCACGTCATAACCCAAAGGCAGCAGATCGCGCGCCACGGTCAGGGAAGCCGGACCGGCACCGATCAGCGCCACTCGCTTGCCGTTCTTCTGCGCCGCGGGTGCGGGCATGCGCGTTTTCACATCGTCCTTACGGTCGGCGGCAACGCGCTTGAGGCGGCAGATGGCGACCGGTTCGGCCTTGCCGGTGACTTCTTCCACCCGGCCGCGGCGGCAGGCCGGCTCGCAGGGGCGGTCGCAAGTGCGGCCCAAGACGCCGGGAAACACATTGGAATGCCAGTTGACCATATAGGCGTCGGCGTAACGCCCCGCCGCGATCATGCGGATATACTCGGGCACCGGCGTGTGGGCGGGACAGGCCCACTGGCAGTCCACCACCTTGTGAAAGTAATCGGGGTTGGCGATGTCGGTGGGTTTCATTCCACCGGCAGGCTGACGATCGGGTTGGCCATTCGTCGCGCCCGACACGGGTCGCGACGGCTCACTCACTACTGCACTGCTCATGATGCTGACTGCTTCCCCAATGACATGCCCGATAGGACCAACGTCTGCGGATGATTCAGCGATGCGCGTGATTGCCGGTCCTTGTGCTCTTATTCTTCAGCATGCCCGGGGGTTGTGCCGGTTGCTTTCCTGTTTGCCTGTGCCGCCATACTAGCGGGGGCAAAAGGCGGGCAAAAGGGCCAGTTGCTTGCCTGGTTGGCTCTGGAGAAAAGCATTCCATTACAGGCTGTTGCCGCAAGCGCGTTGTGGAGCCCGCTTTGGCATCAGGCTTGTACGTCCACCCAGGCGCGCGACTTATGGCTGGCCAGTTCCGCCTCCAGGATTTTCATCTGCCTGAGGCCGTCAGCCAATTGCGGATAGTCCGGTGTCAGTGACGGATCGCTGATTGCGGCATAGAAGCGGTGGAACAGTTGTTTGAAGGTATCGGGATAGCCTTCGGCATGGCCGCCGGGATAATCGGCAAACCCGCGCGCCGCCTCAATCATTAAGGACGGGTCTTTCAACAAAATCTGATTGGGCGCGTCGCGGTGGCCCAGCCACAATTCCTCGGGACATTCTTGACGCCAGGTGGCGCCGCCCTTGGTGCCGTAGATTTCCAGCACCAAGCCGTTCTTGCGGCCGGCTGAAACCTGACTGGCGGTCATCGCCCCGCGCGCCCGATCTTTGCCGTTCTTGGCCATGCGGAACAGGGTGGCGCCGAAATCCTCGGTGACGATGGGCGTGTCCACCGTTTCGTCCGCGCTGCCCAGCTTGCCGCTGAAACTTTCCCCGCCGTCTTTCGGCTGCTTGCGGGTGGGATGGAAAATCTGAAAATCACTGCACACCGCCGAGACGTTCAGTCCGGTGACATGCTCGGCCATGTCGAAAAAATGCGATCCGATATCGGCCATCACGCGGGAAACCCCGCTGACCAAAGGGTCCACTCGCCAATTCCAGTCCGTCTCATACAGCATCCAGTCCTGGGAATAGGTGCCCTGGACCACCAATATGTCCCCGAAGGCGCCGGCTTCGCGCATGCGACGCATCTGCTGCACCATCGGGTAATAGCGCAAATTGTGGCACAAGCCGCCGCGCAGCTTTTTCGCCGCCACCAGATCGGTCAGGATTTGCGCTTCTTCCACGCTCATTGCCAGCGGCTTTTCGCACAGCACATGCTTTCCCGCTTCCAGCGCCGCCTTGACGATGGGAAAATGCGAGACATTGGGGGTGGTGACATGCACGGCGTCGATCGAGGGATCGTTGATCACGTCGCGCCAGTCGCCGGTGGCATTCAGCACGTTATAACCCGTACTGGCGGCGCGCGCCTTGTCCTGGCTGGTGGCGGCAATCTCCACCACATCGACATTTTCGACGCGGCGCAGGGCTTCCAGATGGACACGGCCCATGAAGCCGGTGCCGATCACTGCGGTCCGAATGCGATGCATCACACCCACCAAGCCGCGGCGGGTTTTTCCTTGATGATGACTTGACTCAGCAAGGCCGCCGCCTTGCTCAAGCCTTCGTCCGGCGACATCAGACTGTCTTCATGCTCGATCGACAGGACATTGTCATAGCCGTACATCCGCAAGGTGGAGATGAACTCGCTCCACCATTCGGCGCTATGGCCATAGCCGACGGTGCGGAAAATCCAGGAGCGCTCGCGTTCATTGGTATAGGACTTGGTGTCCAGCACGCCGTTGCGCGTCATGTTGGCCGCGAAAAGCTGGGTGTCCTTGGCATGGACGTAATGAATGGCGTCACCCAGCATTCGGACGGCGGCGATGGGGTCGATGCCCTGCCAGAATAGGTGGCTGGGATCGAGATTGGCGCCCACCGACGGTCCGGCAATGGCGCGCAGCTTGAGCATGGTTTCCGGATTGTAGACCACGAAGCCGGGATGCATCTCGATGGCGATCTTCACGCCATGATCGGCGGCGAATTTTCCATGCGTCTTCCAGTAAGGCGTGACGACTTCATCCCACTGCCAGTTCAGCACATCCAGGAAATCCGGCGGCCAGGGGCAGGTGACCCAGTTGGGAAATTTGGCATTGGGGGAATCGCCCGGGCAGCCGGAGAAATCCACCACCGTGTTCACGCCCAGTTTTTCGGCTAGCAGGATGGTCTTGCGGCTGGTCTGGCGATGCTTGTCCGAGATTTCCTTGTCGGGATGCAGAGGATTGCCGTGGCAGGATAGCGCCGAAATCGTCATCCCGGCGTCGGCGATCTTGCTTTTGAAGGTGGCAAGCTCGTCCGGTCTGTCTAGCATGGACAGCTTGGCATGGGCGTCGCCGGGATAGTTGCCGGTGCCGAACTCCACCGTATCGATGCCCAGCGATTTCAGCTTTTTCAATACCGCGTCCAGCGGCAAAGCCGACAGCAAGGGCGTGAAAACTCCCACCTTCATGACGTCCTCCAACGCCCCTTGCAGGGCTTAAGGCGCTGATTTCAGACTATTAGCCGCGCCTGCGCAACGGCGTTGTGCGGTTTTGGCACGGGCGGCAGGCCGTACATTTGCCACAGGCCCTGGCCGCCGCTATCTCTTGCCCCATGGCCAATCCCGATTTTGTTCTGTCGCTGTCCTGTCCCGACCGCCGCGGCATCGTGGCGGAGGTGAGCCGTTTTCTGTTCGAGCGCAACTGCAACATCCTGGACAGCCAGCAATTCGGCGACCGCGCCAATGGCCGTTTTTTCATGCGGGTGCATGGCCAATCGGAAGGGGGTGCGGAGATTCCCCGGCTGGAAAGCGATTTCGCCGCGATCGGGCAGACCTTCGCCATGGAGGCGCAGTTCTTCGACAGCACCCGAAAAACCCGGGCCGTCATCATGGTATCGAAGTTCGGCCATGCCCTGGTCGATTTGCTGTACCGGGTGCGCATCGGCGCCATCCGCATGGACGTGCCGCTGATCGTTTCCAACCATCGTGACTTTCAGGATGTGGCGGCGGCGCAAAATATTCCCTTTGTCCATTTGCCCGTGACCGGGCAAAACAAGGCGGAGCAGGAAACCCGCCTGGCCGCCTTGCTGGAGGAACACCGGATCGATCTGGTGGTGCTGGCGCGCTATATGCAGATTCTATCGGACGATTTCTGCAAGCCGCGGCCGGGCCGGATCATCAACATCCACCACAGCTTCCTGCCCAGCTTCAAGGGCGCCAATCCCTATACCCAGGCGCATGACCGCGGCGTCAAGCTGATCGGGGCCACCGCGCATTACGTGACCGGCGATTTGGACGAAGGCCCGATCATCGATCAATCGGTGGAGCGCGTTTCCCACGCCCTGGATGCGAATGACTATGTTTCGGTGGGCCGCGATATCGAAAGCCGTACCCTGGCGCGGGCCGTCAAGTGGCATTGCGAACATCGCATTCTGCTCAACGGCAAGAAGACGGTGATTTTCCCTTAAGCTTGCTCAGCCGCTGTTGCGCAAGCACGCCGCAACGCCGTTTATGGACATGTGGATAGCGGCATGGATATCGCCGCTGGCATCGCCTTCGCGCCGCCGCCGCAGCAAATCCACCTGCAGATGGTTGAGCGCGTTGACATAAGGCAGGCGGCTCTGGATTGAGGCCGCCAGGCGCGGGTTGCGCGCCAGCAATTGAGGCTGTTCGCTGATCGCAAGCATGGTGTCATGCGCCAGATGCCATTCCGCCTCGATCCGCGCCATGACCGTTTGGGCAAAGGGGCGGTCCTCCACCAGCTCGCTATAGCGCCGGGCGATAGGCAGGCTGGATTTGGCCAGCACCATTTCCATATTGGCCAGCATGGTGCGGAAGAAGGCCGACTTCTTATAGAGCGGCCTCAGCTGTTCCACACCCAGCTGGGCCGCGGCCGTGCCGAAGCCAAACCAGCCCGGCAGCATCACGCGTGCCTGGGACCAGGAGAAGACCCAGGGAATGGCGCGCAGATCCTCGATTTTGGACGATTTGGTGCGCGAAGCCGGGCGGCTGCCGATCTTGAGGTCGGCGATTTCCAGCAGCGGCGTCGCCTGGCGGAAATAATTCTCGAAATTCGGCGTTTCATAGACCAGCCCGCGATAGGCCTGGAACGCATGCTCGGAAAGCTGCGCCAGGAGCGCGCCGCCGTCATGATCCGCCGCATCGTCCTGGGGCGAAAGCTCGGCCAGCAGGGCGGCGGCGACAATGGTTTCCAGACTGGCCTGGCCGATTTGCGGATCGCCATATTTGGATACCACCACCTCGCCCTGTTCGGTGATGCGGATGCCGTGGGCGCTAGCCTCGGCGGGCAGGGCGCGGATGGCGTCGAAGCTGGAGCCGCCGCCGCGGCCCACCGCCCCGCCCCGGCCGTGAAAGAAGCGCATGCGCACGCCGCGCGCCTTGCCCAGCGCCACCAGCCGGGCGATGCCGGAATAGATTTCCCAGTTGGACGTGACGTAGCCGCCATCCTTGTTGCTGTCGGAATAGCCGATCATTACTTCCTGCAGATTGTCCTGCGCCGCGATCATCGCCCGCGTCAATGGGGCATCGAAATAGGTCTCCATCACCGAGGTGCTGTGGCGCAAATCCGCGATGGTTTCGAACAAAGGCACGATGCGAAGCCGGGCGCACGGTTTCTCGCCGGGCAGGAACAAGCCTGCCTCCTTCATCAGCAGCGCGGTTTCCAGCAGATCGGATGGCGTGGCGGCCTTGGAAATCACATATTGCGCGATGGCGTTGCCGCCAAAGCTCTTTTTCAGCGCCGCCGCCTTGTCGGCGATGACCAGTTCGCGCGTGGTTTCGGCGGAATAGTCCGCATAGGGCGAGCGCAGCGGGCGGGCATGGGCCAATTCCCCCAACAGCAGCGCGGTGCGCCCGTCCTCGTCCAGCGCCAGGTAATCCGCCACATCCGCTGTCTTGAGCAATTCCGCCACGGCGCGCTCATGCACATCGCTGTTTTGGCGCATATCCATGGTGGCGAGATGGAAACCGAAGGCGCCCACGGCTTCGCGCAGGTTCAGCAAGCGGCCTTCCCCCAGATCGGCGTCGCCATTTTCGGCCAGGGATGCGGCGATCACATCCAGATCGGCGGCGAACTCCTCGGGCGTGGTATAGGCCCCCGCCTTGAAGCGTGGCGGCCTAACTGGGCCTGCGCCCAGCAAGGCGGCGCGGGTCGCCGCCATCCGGGCATAACAGGTCACCAGCGCGCGCCGGTAGGGTTCGTCTTCCTGGTGCACCGAGACTTGGCCGTCCTTGGCTGACAGCTTGCGCAACGCCGCGCTGGTTTTGACCAGCGAGTCCGACAGCGACAGCTCGGCGCCCAGCGCGTGGATTTCGTCCAGATAATAGTCCAGCACGATCTCGGCCTGCCGCCGCACCGCATAATCCAGCGTTTCCGGCGAAACATTGGGATTGCCGTCGCGGTCGCCGCCCACCCAGGAGCCGGGCCGCAGATAGGGCATGATCTCGCCGTCCAGCTTGAACAGGCGTGCCAGGCGCTGTTTGACCGTCGGCAAGCGCGGCAGAAAAGTGCGGGCGAAGATGGCCAGATTGTTTTCAATCTCGTCCTGCACGGTGATGCGGCTGGAGCGCAGCATGCGGGTTTGCCACAGGACGCGGATGGCGCGCTTGATCTGCACATCTATTTCGTCCCGTTCGGCAGTCTGGATGCTGGCGGCTTCGCGCCGTTCCAGCAATTCGCTGAGTTCGTTCTCGCGGTCCAGAATGGATTTGCGCCGTACTTCGGTGGGATGGGCGGTAATGACCGGCACAAACAGCGCATCTTTCAGATAGGCGCGCACCCGCGTGGCGGTCAGGCCGGGATGCAATTCCATCCGCTGGGCGGCCCCGGACCCCAGCGCCTTGGTCTCGCGCCGCGCGGTATGATCGTCGGCGATGTTGGCGAGCTGCGAAAAGATCGAAAAAGCGCGGATCAGCAGAACGATTTCCGGCTGGCTGCGGCCGCGCAACAGGTCGCGCGCGACCTCCCCGGTTTTTTCGTTGCCCGAACGGTGCTCGCCCACCGTTTGGCGGCGGATGCCTTCCACCAGCTCAAAGGCCTGGCCGCCATGCTGTTCGCGGATGACCTCGCCCAGCAGCCGGCCCAGCAGGCGGATGGAGGCACGGTCCTCGCGAGGCATTCTGGACAGCTCGGTCATGGGTTTGCCGGTGGGGAGGCTGATGGATAGAGTAGCCTCAAAAGGGGCGCCGTAAGAAGCGCCTGGCGGGGAAAATCCTGGGTCTGACCTCTGCCATGGCGATGCCGATATCGACTGCACCCGGGAGCAGTTCGAAAGCGCCGTTGCCGTGATCCGGTAAGACGCTATAGTGGCGGAAAATCATCTGAAAACAATTCAGGGAGAGTGTTTCATGCAACGTATCTGGCTGGCTGCGGTGGCCGTGATCCTGTCCGGTGCCGCCTTGGCGCAACCCGGCGTTCAGCAGAACGCCCAGCCCGCGGGGCCCGCCGAACTGCGCATTCCAGCCCGCAAGCAACAGTCCCCGGTGCCCGCCTTGCGGCAATCGCGGGCGAACGAGATATTCGATACCACCTGCGCGGCCTGCCACGGCACCAGTGCCCAGCCAGGCCCGAGCGCGCCCAGCCTGTTCGCCACAACCTTCCTGAATAGCCGCACCGACGCCCAGATCGTTCAGGTGCTGACCGACGGACTGGCCAACACCCCCAACCACAGCTTCAAGACCCTGTTTTTTCCCGACGAGATCGCCCAGATGCCGGCCTTGCTGCGCATCCGCGGCGGTATCGTGAACCGCCGGGCCGGGCCGGCACTCGACATCAATGGCAAGGCGTTCCAGAGCCAGAAGGCAAGTTTTCGGGCCGAGACCCTGGCCAAGGGGTTCGACCAGCCTTGGGGCCTTGTCTTCCTGCCCGATGGCCGTGCCATTTTCACCGAGCGCGCCGGACGCATTCGCTTCCTGAACAAGGACGGCAGCGTGTCCGAACCGGTAAAGGGCACGCCCAGCGTTTTCGTCCGCCAGGACGGCGGCATGCTGGATATCGCGCTGCATCCCAATTACGCCAAGAACGGCTGGATTTATCTGTCTTATAGCACCGTGTCGCCCGGCTATCAGGTGCAGCCCGGTGACGATTCAGCCCCCAACATGTCCGCGCCCACCATGACCTATGTGGTGCGCGGCAAGATCAACGCCAACAATGAATGGGTGAACCAGCAGATCCTGTTCAGTCCGCCGGCCGACTCTTATCGCGTTAGCGCCGACCATTACGGCTTGCGCTTCCTGTTCGACGGCAAGGGCCATTTCTTCTGGTCGATGGGCGATCGCCATGACATGCAGATGTCGCAGAACCTGGCCTCGCCTTTGGGCAAGATCCATCGCCTGAACGATGATGGCACGACGCCTAAGGACAATCCCTTTGTGCGCACACCTGGGGCGTTGGGCAGCATCTGGAGCTACGGCCACCGCAATCCGCAAGGCCTGGCCTTGGATCCCGCCACCGGCCTCTTCTGGGAGACCGAACATGGCCCGGTCGGCGGTGACGAAGTCAACATCATCGAGCCCGGCAAGAATTATGGCTGGGGCATGACCACCTTCGGGCTGGAACCGGGTATCGGCCGGCAGCACGCGACCGGCGTGACCGATCCGATCACCTTCTACAACCCTGCGATCGGGCCCGCCGGCATGATCTTCTATACCGGCAACCGCTATCCAGGCTGGAAGGGCAACCTGCTTCTTACCGGCATGGTCGGCGAGCGGTTGATCCGCGCGGAAATCAAGGATCGCCAGATCGTCAGTCAGGAAATCCTGCTCCAGGGCTATGGCCGGGTGCGGAACGTGGTGCAGGGGCCGGATGGACTTCTCTATCTGCTGCTGCAGAACATGAATGGCGATCCCAAGGGTGGCTCCATCGTCCGTCTGGTGCCCGCGAATTAAGGGCGTCAGGCTCTCCTCAGACGGTGTCGGAGTCCGCGCATAACGGCGGGGCGTGAGCGCGGCGGCGCATGTACCGCCGCGAGCAGCGGCCGCGCAGGCGTTGGCGAATCCAGCTATGGGAGACGGACCAATCCCAGTGGGTCCAGGATAAAGGATAAGCCATTGAATTTCATGGCATAGTCCTGCACCTCCCAGTTTCTGAGAATGAAGTTGCAAATCACTTGCAAATAGCCGAGGCGTGTGTTTGATAGTTCCTCGCAAGTGAGGAGCAGCATGCCGGGCAACCCCGCCAGAAAGCCGATCTCCGCCGTCAAGCCGGTCAAACGGATTGCGGTCAGCGATCTGCTGAGCGGTGGGCGGGAAGCCGTCCTGCTGCATGACGGGGACGAATACCGTTTGCGCCTCACACGCAACGGCAAGCTGATCCTCACCAAGTGAGCCCGCTTACGCCGTCCTAGCCGCGTACCAAGCCAGCCCCTTACGCCGGAAGGCCCACAAGGATGCCAGCCAGGTCAAAGAAACCATGCTGAACCTTGAAGGGGTCTTCTTTTATGCTTGCCAACCGCAAATCTCTCCATCCAAAAATTTCCGCGCTGTCGGGCGCATCGCTTGGCGTTCTGGGCGCGTTCCTGCTTGCTTCCTCCGCTTCGGCTCAGCCGGTCCAACTGGGGCCCGTGTCGGTGGAGGACCGCGCCAGCAGCTACCAAGCGCAAAGCGCTGATCCGCGCCGTACAGCGCCGCTGCGCGATACGCCGCAGACGGTCACCGTCATCACCGACAAGCTGATCGCAGACCAGAATCTTCTCAACTTGCGCGATGTTCTGACCAACACCGTGCCGGGCATTACCTTCACCGCCGGTGAAGGCGGCGGCGGCTATGGCGACGGCATCAATCTGCGCGGCTACACCGCCACCAGCGACATCACCATCGACGGCGTGCGCGACAGCGCCCAATATACCCGTTCCGACCCTTTCAACATCCAGCAGATCGAAGTCGTGAACGGCGCCAACTCGGTCTATAGCGGCGGCGGTTCTGTTTCCGGCGGCATCAACCTGATTTCCAAGACGCCCACCGGTGCCGATTTCGCCCTGGTCACGGCGGGCGGCGGCACCGATGACTATGGCCGCCTGACGGTGGATGCCGAACGCGCGCTTGATGACGGCATCTCCGTGCGTCTCAACGCCATGCTGCACAGCAATGACGCGCCCGGCCGCGATGTGGAGAAGTTCTCGCGCTATGGTTTTGCGCCGTCCATCTCGCTGGGCTTGAATTCGCCGACGGTCTTCACCCTGTCCTATTTCTTCCAGCACGACGACAACATTCCGCAATACGGCCAGCCTTTCTTCTTTAACCCGTTCAACAATGGCGCACTGCCCGGCGTCGATCGCAGCACTTATTTCGGTTACAGCAATCGCGACCGCCAGAAGATCAACACCCATATGGCGACCGGTCTTGTGACGCACCGCTTCTCGGACTCCCTGTCGCTGCGCAACCTGTCGCGCTATTCGCGCGTCACCCAGTTGACCCTGGTCAATCCCCCCCGGGGCGCGATCTGTACCCTGGCCGGCATCGACCCCGCGACCGGCACCGCCTGCACGCCAGCCGGCACTCTCACGCCCAGCGGCGGGGGCACGACCCGCGATGCGCTGAACACCACGCTCTATAACCAGACCGATCTGACCTGGCACGGAACACTGGCGGGCATGGAACACAATGTCGTGCTGGGCGCCTCCTTCCTCAGCGAGGATTTCGAGCTGGTCACCAGCAATTCCCAGCGCACCACAGCGGGTGACGCGCCGGCCTATCCGGCCAAGGACATCCTCAACCCCGACAATATTTACCGGGGTCCGATCAATACCTTCCTGACCAACAGCCAGGACGGCGAGCGCAGCGCCCAGGCAATCTATCTGTTCGACGACATCAAGCTGACCGAGCAATTCTCGCTGAACGCCGGCATCCGCTACGATCACAATGAGGGCAACAACACGACCACGACATTCGCGGTCCCCAGCGGAACGGCGACGCCTGGCCCGATCTTCCGCAATCAGGAAGATCTGCTCTCCTATCGCGCGGGCTTGGTCTTCAAGCCGGTGGAAGAGGCGAGCTTCTATGTCGCCTATTCCAATTCCCGTACGCCGTCGCAGTCCGCCGTCAATGGCGCCTGCAACGCCCAGACCTGCAATGTTTCACCGGAAAAGGCGGTCAACTATGAAATCGGCGCCAAATGGGATCCGCTCCCCTATCTGTCGCTGACCTTGGCCCTGTTTCGCAACGAGCGCACCAACTACAAGGTGCCGTCCAACGATCCCACGGTCCCCGATCTGGTGCTGGACGGCGCCTCGCGGGTGGACGGCATCGCGCTCAGCGCCACCGGCACCATCACCGAGGGATGGGACATCTATGCCAGCTACGCCTATCTGGACAGCGAAGTCACCCAGGCGGTGTCCGATTTCTGCTTGGCCAATCCCACCCACGGCAATTGCGTCGGTCCGATCGCCGGTATCGGCAACAACCAGCCGATCGCCGGCAATCCGCTGACCAATACGCCCGGCCATGCCTTGAGCATCTGGACGACCTATCGCGTCCTGCCGCAATGGAATGTCGGCTACGGCATCACCTATCAGGGCGATTATTACCTGAACAACGGCGCCGCGCCTTTGTTCAAGAACGGCCGCTTCCTGACCAATCGCGCCATGGTGGCTTATGACGTGACCGAGAACGTCACGCTTCAGGCAAACGTCAACAATCTGTTCGACGAGCACTATTTCATCCGCATCCGCAACAATGCGGCGGGCTGGGCCACGCCCGGCGATGGCCGCAGCTTTACCTTTACCGGCAGCTACAGGTTCTGACAGGAGCAGACGGCGCCATGATGCTTAGGATACCTGCGTTGCTAGACGCCAGCAGCGTCGCTGCGGTCCGCGGTATCACCGACGCGGCCGAATGGACGGACGGCAATGTGACGTCCGGCCGGCAGGCCGCCCAGGCCAAGCGCAATATGCAGTTGCCGGAAAAGTCTCCGGCGGCGCGCCAGGCCGGCGACATCATCATGGCGGCGCTGGAGAAGAATGGGCTGTTCTTCTCCGGCGCGCTGCCGCTCAAGATATTTCCGCCTTTGTTCAACCGCTACGATCAGGGGATGAATTTCGGCGCCCATATCGACAACGCCATCCGCTTTGTGCCCGGCACGCCGGTCAGGGTGCGTACCGATATGTCGGCGACTTTGTTTCTCACCGACCCCACCGACTATGAGGGCGGCGAGCTGGTGGTCGAGGACACATTCGGCGCGCATAGCATCAAGCTAGCATCCGGCGATCTGGTGCTGTATTCTGCCACCAGTCGCCACCATGTCAAACCGGTGACGCGCGGCAGCCGAGTGTCCTCATTCTTCTGGATACAGAGCATGGTCCGCGATGAGTTCGCGCGCACGATGCTCCATGATTTAGACAATGCCATCCAAGGTCTTCGCAAAGCGGTGGGAGACAATGACGAGATTGTCGCCTTGACCGGTCTCTATCACAACCTTCTCCGCCGCTGGGCGGACGCATGAGGACAATGTCATGAAGTTCGCCACTGTTCGCTGGACCATGTTCCAAATTCATATGTGGGTGGGCCTGATCCTGGGGGTTTTGCTGGTCGTGGTCGGCCTGTCGGGCAGCCTTCTGGTCTATGACGACAAGCTCACGCAGATATTCGCGCCCGTTCCCAAGGCCACCACCGCCGGTTTGCGCCTGCCGCTCGCCATGCTGGCGGACAAGGCGCGCGAGGCGGCTGCGGCGCGTGGTATCACCGGCAAGGCTCAGATTGTGCTGCCCGAAAAGACGGGTGACGCCGCCATTGTGCGCATCACCGGGGCGCCGGCCATGCGTGGTGAAGGGGCTCGCGAGGCAGGCCGGCCAGCCGCGGCACCCGCCGCCCCGCCGCCCGCCGGTGGCGGCCTGCAGGTCTATCTCGATCCGGTGTCCGGTCAGGTCTTGGGCACTGCGCCTCCAGGCTCGCTGCCCGTCTTTCAATTCCTGCATGAGCTGCACGGCAGGCTCGCATTGGCCCGCGATTTTGGCCGTCCCTTGGTCGGCTGGCTGGGTGTGGCCATGTGCGCCCTGGGTATCAGTGGGCTGATCCTGTGGTGGCCCAAGCGCGGCCAGTGGAAATATGCCTTCGGAGTGCGCAAGACCGCCACAGGCCTGCGCTTTCATCGCGAACTGCATGCCGCCGTGGGTATCTGGATTTTTGTCGCCTTCATGGCGGTGAGCTTCTCGGGCGTCGCCATCACCTTTCCCCAGACCGTTCGCGGCCTGATCGCGCCGGGCTCGCCAGCCCCGCGTCCCGCCTTCAACCTGCGGGAAGGCCCTAAGATCGAGCCCGTGGAAGGGGCCGGGGCCATCGTGCCCGATGCGGCGCTGCTGATCGCGCAAAAACAGATGCCGGGCGCGAAGGTGCGCAGCGTCACCATTCCGGCGTCACCCACCCAAGCCTATAGCGTGGCCATGGTGTCGCGCTTCGGCACCACCGCCACGTTCTACATCAATCCCTATACCAGCCAAGTGGTTGCGGTGCGCGATCCGGCCAACAATGGCGGCGTCGACAGCTTCATGGCGCTGCAGCGTCCCATGCATGACGGCCAGGGCAATCTGGGGCCGGTATGGGAATTCCTGGTATTCCTGTCGGGTCTGGTGCCGCTGCTGTTCGTCATCACCGGCACCATCATGTGGTTGAAGAAGCGCAAGCGCCGCCTGCCCATGTCGACACTGACGGATGATGTGGCGGAAGAGGCGGCATGACGATTTCGCTTCCACGCGATGCCTTTGATGGCGCCAATCCGGTGGTGCGGCGCAAGCCCGCGCGCGATCATACGCGTCTGATCAGCATCGCCATCACGATCGCGATTCATGCGGGGATTTTGGCGATGGCCCTGACGGCGGTGCATGTGGCCCGCCCCCGGGTGATGCAGGAATTGTCCGTTCAGATCGCGCCGAAAAAAATCGAGCCGGTCAAGGATATCGCGCCGCTGCCCCGCTTGATGGTACCAACGCCCATCACGGCGCCGCTGCCGGATGTGGTCCTTCAAAGCGCGACACCGCCGCCGATCGTGGCGCAGCCGCCCGCCGCCAAGCCGATGCCGCCCGCTACCCGGGCCGCACCGCAAACGGCGACCGCAGAAGGCCGCGATGCTTTCTTCGCCCGATTGCTCGCTCGGCTCAATCGCTACAAACAGTATCCCCACGCCGCCCGTCAGGCCCGTATCCAGGGCGTGGTGCAACTGCATTTCGTGATGGACGCGGACGGCAGGGTGCAGAGTTTTGAGATCGCCAAGAGCAGTGGCCGTCCGGTGCTGGACGCCGAGGCGCTTGCCTTGATCCAGCGCGCCCAGCCGCTGCCCGCTTTGCCGGCCGACTTTCCCACCCGCACCCTGGATGCGATTGTGCCGGTGGAATTTTCGCTCAATCGCTAGTGTCCCGATTCCGAAATTCGCATGATCACGCTATCGGGTTCTAGCGAATTTCGGAATCGTCTCGATATCAATGATAGTGCGAACTTCGAAACCACGACACTAGCGCACCAGACACGGGCGTTTGGGATCGAATTTCCAGCCTGGAATCAGGAATTGCATGGCGGCGGCGTCATTGCGGGCGCCGTCACCCAGATTCTTGTAGAGGACGTTGGCTTTTTCCACTTCCGCCATATCGATTTCCACCCCAAGTCCGCCGCGCTTGGGAACCGCCACCAGGCCGCCCCTGATCTGGAACGGTTCCTTGGTCAGGCGCTGGCCGTCCTGCCAGATCCAGTGGGTATCGATGGCGGTAATGTTTCCCGGTGCCGCGGCGGCAACATGCGTGAACATCGCCAGCGAAACGTCGAAATGGTTATTGGAATGGCTACCCCAGCGTAAGGAGCGCTCGGCGCAGAGCTGGGCGACGCGCACGCTGCCGCGCATGGTCCAGAAATGCGGATCGGCCAGGGGGATGTCGACCGAGCTCAGGTCGATGGCGTGCACCAGCTGGCGCCAGTCGGTGGCGATCATATTGGTGGCGGTGGGAAGGCCGGTGGCGCGGCGGAATTCGGCCATGATCTCGCGCCCGGAATAGCCGCCTTCCGCGCCGCAAGGGTCCTCGGCATAGGCCAGGATGTCGCCGCGGCCCTTGCACAATCCGACCGCTTCTTTCAGCGACCAGGCGCCATTGGGGTCCAAGGTGATGCGCGCCTTGGGGAAACGCTTGGCCAGCGCCTCTATCGCCTCGATTTCGCCGGAGCCCGCCAGCACGCCGCCCTTGAGCTTGAAATCGTTGAAGCCGTAACGTTCGTAAGCCGCTTCCGCCATGCGCAGGATAGCGTCGGGCGTAAGCGCTTCTTCGTCGCGCAACCGGATCCAGGCGTCGCCCGTTTGATCATGGCGATAGGGCAGGTTGGTCTTGTTGCGGTCGCCGATGAAAAAGAGATAGCCCAGCATTTCGACGTGATCGCGCTGCTGGCCTTCGCCCAACAGGGCGCAGACCGGCACGTCCAGATGCTGCCCCAACAAATCCAGAAGCGCACATTCCAGCGCCGCCTGGACATGCACGGTGGTGCGCAGGTCGAAAGTCTGCAAGCCCCGCCCGCCGGAATCGCGGTCGGCGAAACGGCGGCTTATCTCGCTCAACACATTGTTCCAGGAGCCCAGACCGGTGCCGATCACCAGGCCGCGGGACTCTTCCAACGTCTGGCGGATTTTCTCGCCGCCCGGTACTTCGCCCACCCCGGTATGGCCGGCGTTGTCGGTCAGGATCACCAGATTGCGGGTGAAATAAGGGCTATGCGCGCCCGACAGGTTCAGCAGCATGCTGTCCTGTCCGGCCACGGGAATGACTTTCATATCCGTAACGCGCGGCGCGCCGGTCACAGTCTTTGACATCGAAACCTCAGGCCGTTTTTAGCACCACGCGCTTGATCTCGCCGGCGATGAAACCATAAGCGATCATGGCGACGATGGAATGGGCACAGATGAATATCAGCGCCAGCTCCCAATTGTTGCCGCTGGCGGCAAGGATGTAGGCGATGGCCAGGGGGGTGAAAATGCCCGCCAGGTTACCGAACAGGTTGAAGATGCTGCCCGACAGGCCAGTGGCTTCACGTGGCGCGGCGTCCGACATCACCGCCCAGCCGAGCGAGGCCACACCCTTGCCGAAGAAAGCGATGGCCATGAAACACAACACCAGGAAACGGGAGTCGGTGAAGTTGCAAAGCAGGATGGCGCAGGAAATCACCAGGCCCAGCAGGATCGGAATTTTGCGCGAGGTGGACAGCGGCATGCCCTTGCGCAGCAGCAGGTCCGACAGCACACCGCCCAAGACCCCGCCTGCAAAACCCGCTAGGGCGGGCAGAGCGGCAGCAAAGCCGGCTTCGGTGATGGAAAAGCCGCGCGCCTTGATCAGATAGACCGGAAACCAGGTGGCGAAGAAATAGGTCAAGGCGGTGATGCAATACTGCGCCAGATAGATGCCCAGCAGCATGCGGTTGGCGAGGAGCTGGCCCACCGCGCTCCAGCGGATCGGTTGCGCTGCCGCGGCGGCCGGCCGGTCCAGATTCACCAGTGCGCCGCCTTCTTCGATATGGGCGTATTCACGTTTGCTGATGTGCTTGTGGCGTGAAGGCGAGTGCACCACCGCCCAGAACAGCGCCCAGCCCAGAATACCGATGACACCCATCACCATATAGGTGTGGCGCCAGCCAAAAGCGCCCGTGACCCAGCCCATCAGGGGTGCGAAGGCGACCAACGAGAAATATTGCGAGGAATTGAAGATGGCGCTGGCGGTGCCGCGTTCGGGCGTGGGAAACCAGTTGGCGACGATGCGGGCATTGGCTGGGAAGGACGGCGCTTCGGAGAATCCGACCATCACGCGCAGCATGACGACCGCGATCCACACCGGCACGATCGCGAATACCGCAGAGAAGGCCTGCAGGAGCGTGAAGATGGACCAGAGGAAAATGGCCCACAGATAAACCGTCCGCGAACCGAACCGGTCCAGCAGCGCGCCGCCGGGTATTTGCGCCAACGCGTAGCTCCAGGCGAAAGCGGAGAACATCCAGCCCAACTGGACCGTGGTGATGGCGAATTCTTCCACCATCTGGGTGGCGGTGTAGGAAAGCGTGGCGCGCTCGGCGTAATTGATCGAGGAAACGATGAACAGGACTGCGACGATCCAGAAGCGGATATGACTGTTGCGCGCTTCGGCCTGGCTCATCATCGTTTCCTGATTTCCGCCGGTTTTGCGGGCATTATTGGCCAAAAATAGGCGCGGGCAGCTTGGCGCGTCCAAGCCAAAGGTTCAAGCGATCCATGCGCCCTTTGCATCAATCCTATTCTAGGGCTCGTCCAGATCTTGAGCCGACACCGGCCTGAGCAGGTCCAGAAAAGCCGCCAGCGCCGGATTGTCATTCTCGCTGCGCCAAGCCGCGAGCAATTCGACCGGCGCGATGGGTTGAGTTTGGACAGGGCGAAAATGCACATCGTCGAAATGCAGTGACATGGCGGCTTCCGGCACCAGCGCGGCGCCGATGCCGGCGCGCACCAGCGCCAGCATGGAGTGAATCTGGCTCAGCGACTGGATGGTGACGGGCGTCGCCCCCTCAGCCTCGAACAGCGAGGCCAGCATGTTGTGGAAATAGCGCGCCCCTTCGGCGGCATACATGATCAGGGGCTGGCGGTCGAAATCCTTTAAACTCAGGGTGGCTTCGGCTAGGCGCGGGTCACCGACCGGCAAGGCGGCCACCAGCCGCTCGCTTGCCACTTTGAGGGTGGAAAATTCCTTGCGGGCGATGGGAGGGCGCAGCAGGCCGACATCGATGCGGCCGGTGAGCAGGCTTTCCGCCTGTTCGGCCGAAACCATCTCTTTCAGCGCCACATCGATGTGGGGTGCGTGGGAAGCGCGTTGCAGCAACAGGCGCGGCAGGAAGCTGTAGCCGCTGGCGGCGGTGAATCCGAGCGTAATGGTACCGGCTTCGCCGCTGGCGATGCGGCGGGTCGCCAGTGCGGCGCTTTCCGTCAGGCGCAGGATGCGCCGCGCTTCCAGCAGGAACACGCGGCCCGCCGGGGTGAGCTTGACCGCGCGGCTGGTGCGGTCCAGCAGTCTGACACCCAGCACATGTTCCAGCAGTTGAATTTGCCGCGACAGCGGCGGCTGGGTCATGTTCATGCGCGCCGCGGCGCGGCCGAAATGCAGTTCCTCGGCGGCGGCGACAAAGCAACGAAGTTGCCGAAGCTCGAATTGCGACCAGAAGGATGCGCCCGCCATGGCCGTTCTATAGCGGGAAATCGGGCCTTCTTAAACCGGCTTGGCCGTGTCGATCAGCCTTTTCAGCCGTGAGAATTGGTCTGGACTCAATTCCGTCAGAGGCGCACGCACCGGACCGGCGCTGCGGCCGATGGCCGTCATGCCCGCCTTGACGATGGAGACGGCATAACCCCGGTTCTCGTTACGGATGGCAATATAGGGCAGCACGAATTCCTTCAGCCCCTTCATCACCTTGGCATGCTCCTTGGCGCACACCGCGTCATAGAAGGAGAGCGCCCATTCCGGCATGAAATTGTAGATGGCGGAGGAATAAGCGGCGACTCCTATCGCCAGATAGGGAAGGGCGAAGGTTTCCGCCGTCGGCAGGCCGCCGATATAGGCCAGCCGGTCGCCCATTCTGGTATAAACCCGCATCATCAGTTCGATGTCGCCGACGCCGTCCTTGAATCCCACCAAATTGGGATTGTCGTCGCACAATTTCGCCAGACTGTCTTCGCTCAGAATGGCGTTGTCGCGGTTGTAGACGATCACGCCGATCGAGGTGGCTTTGCACACAGCGTCGACATGCGCCATCAACCCTTCCTGCGACGGCACCATCAGATAGGGCGGCAACAGCAACAGTCCATCCGCGCCTGCCTTCTCCGCCGCCTTGGCCAGTTCCACCGCGATGGCGGTGCCATAGCCGCAACCGGCGATCACTGGGGTCTGGCCATTGGCCTCTGTCACCGCCGCGGTGACAACCGCCGTCACTTCGGACGGCGTCAGCGAGAAAAACTCGCCCGTGCCGCCCGCCGCAAAAAGTCCCGACAGGCGTTTGAAGCTGAGCAGCCAGGCGCAATGTTCGCGATAGGGGCCTTCCCGGAACTGGAAATTCTTGTCGAAATGTGTGACCGGAAAGGACAACAGGCCCTTCGCCACGGTTTTCGCCATATCCTGCGGCGACATCTTACTCATCCATCTCTCCTAAATTCTGCGCGACTTCCGGCTATGGCCGGGAACGTAGGGGCAGGCTTCTAGCGGGTCCAAACCAAACACGCTATCGGCCGATGCTGATTTTGCATGGCCATGCCAGGAGATGCCCGTAAAAGGGGAGCCCGGATGAACCGCAGGGATATTCTCAAAGTCATGGGACCACCATGATCGTCCGCTCTTTGTCCGCCCAGGCCGCCAAGCCGATGACGGCGGCGGTGCTGTGTCTGGTGGACCTTTGGACTATAAAGGGTATCCGAGATTTTTGGGAGCTTTTATGGCCTCTTTCCTGCGCCCGCATCCGACCGACAATATCGTGGTCGCGGTGGCCGGCTTGTCGCAGCCGCGCTACCTTGGCGGCAGGTCGTGGAGCCTATTGATTGCAGCGTAAATGGCTTTTGGCGATTCCTGTCCTGCTGGCGGCGGCGCTTTTGCTGCTGTGGCTGGCGCGCGCCACCATCGCCGTCCAGTTCGCCCAGTCCTATTTCAAAAGCCATGGCGTATCATCCTCGGTCGAAATCGGGTCTCTGGGCCTGTCGGGCGTTTCGGCCCGTTTTTCACTCGGGCCGCGGGATGCGCCCGAACTTTCCGCCCAGCGGATCGAACTGCATTTCGATCCTCTGCGCTGGATGCCGTATGTTGTGGAGGTTCGGCTGGTCAATCCGGTTGTGCGGGCGGCGGTGGATGCCAATGGCAAGGTCCGTCTGGGATCGCTGCAGGCGTGGATCGATTCCCTCAACCGCCAGCAAGGCAAGTCCCGCTTTGTCAGCGACGATCTCACCGTGTCGCTGACCGGCTTGCGCCTGTTGCTGGCAACGCCGGGCGGCGGGCTGGAAGTTGGTGGCGATGTCCGGCTGGTCAAGAACCTGCCGGTCTTGCTGGCGTTACGCGCCAAGCCCGCCCGCATCGCCTATCGCGATATGACAGTGGCGATGCGGTCGGCCAGCCTGTCTTTTGACCGGAAAGCCGCGCGTTTGGGGCTGCAATTTTCCGGCGCGGCGACAAATCCCAGTTTTGATATTCAGGGTCTGGAGCTTGGGGCCGATGCGTCGGGCCTGACATGGCGCGCGGCGGACCGGCGTTTCGCGATCACCGCGCCGTCGGTTCATCTGCGGGCTGCCGCGCATTCGGCTGTGGCGGGTCAGACGATTCGCTCGCCAAAGCTCGATGCCGAAATCCGGAATCTTTCCGCCGCGTCATCAAGCAACGGGATGGACGCAAGCGCCGATATCGCCGTCACATCGCAAGCCAGCTTTGACGCGCCCGCCCTGGCATCGCTGCAAGCCGCCGATCCGGTCCTGGCCCGTGCCATCCGCCAAAATCTTGGCTGGTTGAGCGCGGCTTTTTCCGGCCATGCGCAGTGGCGCGGAAACATTGTCCGTTTCGACCTGACCCGGAATTTGCAAATCGGAGGCGCGAAGGGCGCAAGTTTGGACATCCCCGCATTGTCGCTTTCGGGATCGCGGAATGGTTTGACCGCATCGCTGGATGCAAGCCTTGCCGGTCGCGGTCTGCCCTTGGCCAAGATGACCCTGCGCAATCTGTTGTGGAGCGGCGGCGGATTTACCAGCGATGTGGCGCTTTCCGCCCGTTTCAATTTCGCCATGTTGCGGGGCGCCGATGTTTCGGGGCAGGGGAAATTTTCCTGGCAGAATGGGCAATATGCCTTCACGCCCTCGGGTTGCGTGCGCGCCACGCTGGCCGCTTTTCATCCGGGCGCCAGCGATCTGGCCAAGAATGTGCGGGGCGAGATCTGTGCGCCGCCACAGCAACCGCTGCTGACAGGCGAGGGCATCGGATGGACACTGTCCGGCCAGGCGCGCAACGCTTCCGCCGACCTGCCATTGGCAACGGTGCGCGCGGAAAATGTTGTTGCCGGGCTGAATTTTGACGGTGAGGGTGCGCCGCTCAAAGGCACCGCCACCGTCACCGCGGGACGCGTCCTGGACCGCGCCGCCAATCTGCGTTTCAAGCCGCTGCTGGGTACCGGCACCGCGTCCTTGGCGAAGGGTGTGTGGACCGGCCGCTTTGCCGCGACCGATTCCAAGCGCAATGCGCTTGGCGAAGCGGCTTTCACCCATACCATGGCGACCGGTACCGGCACGGCGCACATCAATGCGCCGCATATCGCCTTTGCACCGAACCGTCAGCAGCCCGCCGATCTGTCGCCCCTGCTGGTGGGACTGCGCAACGCCGAAGGCAGTGCCGCCTTTTCCGGCGACATCAACTGGACGCGGGATACCATCACCAGCCAAGGCAAGCTCACCATCGCCGCACTGGATTTCATGACGGTGCTGGGCAAGGCCCATGCGGTAAAAAGCGAGATTGCCTTCATCTCCCTGCTGCCGCCCACCACCGCGTCCGGTCAAGGCCTCACCATCTCGCGCATCGATTGGACCATCCCGTTCAGCGCCGTGGATGTGCGTTTCGCCTTCAGTCCCGCCGCCATCCAAATCGCCAAGGCCGACACCGACATCGCCGAGGGCCATGCCAGTCTGGGCGCTATCACTATATCCCTGGCCGATCCGGGGCATGTCGCGGGGGCGGCGCAGATCACTTCGGTTTCGCTCAATTCCCTGGTCACGGCGTCCAATCTCAGCAGCAAGGTGAAGCTGGAAGGAAAAGTCTCCGGCCGCATCCCCTTTGCGATAGGTCCGGAGGGTTTTCGCATCACCAACGGCCATGTCGCGGCCGACGGACCGGGCCGGCTGTCGGTGAACAGATCGCTTTGGGCCCAGGGCGACGCGGCGATCAACAGCAATGCGGTGCAGGATTTCGCCTATCAGGCGCTGGAAAATCTTGCCTTCGACCAGATGTCGGCGGATCTCAATTCGGTCGCCAACGGCCGGCTGAATGTCGTCTTTCACATCAAGGGCAGGAGTGCGCCGCCCAAGCCCCAGGTCGCGGAAGTCGCCATTGCCGATATCGTCAACGGCACGGCGATGTACAAGCCCATTCCGCTGCCCAGCGGCACGCCGATCGATCTGACCCTGGATACCTCCCTTAATTTTGACGAACTCTTGAAGTCCTATGCCGAAGCATGGTCAAAGAGTCTCAGTCCGGAGGGGCAACCGGACAACTAGCGTTTTCCTGGAGCAAAGCCATGAAAAGAATGCTTTTCGCCGCTTGCGCATTGTTGACGCTGGGCGCCTGTACCCCGACCATCCGGGTCGAGGTCGCGCCGATCAATATTTACGCCAAGCTGGACGCCGATGTGCGAGTGCGGTTGGATAAGGAAGTCCAGACCGCCATTTCGCAAAACCCCGATCTTTTTTAGTCTGCCCTTTTCTCGTCTGAAGGAAGCCCGATCATGAGCAACTTCAAAAGTATTTTCGCCGCCGCCACGCTGATGCTGCTGGCCACGCCCGCCTTCGCCGATCTCGCCAGCGACAAGGCGGCGGTCGACGCCGCCAAGGCCGCGGGCATCGTGGGCGAACAAGCCGACGGCTATCTCGGTCTGGTCAGCGGCTCCGCCGATAGTGCCGTTACCGCCGCGGTGAACGAAATCAATGCTGGCCGCCGCGGCGTCTATGCCCAGACCGCGGCCAAATCCGGCGTCACGCCGGATGCCGCCGGCCAAGCGACCGGCGCGCAACTGATCACCAAGGTGCCGGGCGGCCAGTTTTTCAAGCCGCTGGGCGGAGCCTGGACCAAGAAGTAGTCTGCCCGCCGGAGGGCGGGTGAACATTCTTTTGAACTTGACAATTTATACTGCGGCGATCGTCGGGCCGCCGGTCGCGCTCTGGTATGGCATCCGCGCCTTGGGACGTGGCTTGAACAGCCATCCCAAAACCACCTGGGCAATCATTCTTCTGCTGGTCGCGCTTCTGTTTTTGGCGGCGGCCAGCTTCAGTCATTTTTTTCCAAACTGCCGCATTGGACTCGGCCTGGGATACACGCATTGCTATTCATCGAGTCCGGCCCGTTAAACCAAGTCCACCGCCACCAAAGCCCAGGGCGGCGGGTTGGGCTGTGCAAGGGCGGCGGAATTGTTTTACAATGATGCTGGTGCCCAAGCCAGGCAGATAAATATCGGGCGGAATTTACCGGGAGCTTCAGATGACAAGCCGTCGTGATTTTCTTACGGGTGCCGCCGCCGCTTTTGCCGCGGCGCCTTTCGCCTCCATGCCGGCCATGGCCAAGCCGCATCTTCTGTTGGGCCTGCAGCTCTATACCGTGCGCGCCGATCTGGCCAAGGACTACGAAGGTACTATGAAGCTGGTCAAGGCCGCCGGCGTCCGCAAGGTGCAGGCCAACCTGACCATGAGCGGGCGCCCCTCCCAGGAGCAGCGCAAACTTTACGACGAGATGGGTTTGATCTGGGACAGTATCCATGCCGGCGGCAATGCGCTACGCGCCACCCCGCAAGCCACCATCGACGAGGCCAAGGCGGCCGGGATCGAGAACATCACATGTTCCTCCCCGCTCTATCCCGTCGATCGCGCCGCCCTTATGGCTGGGCCGACGATGGACGACTGGAAGCGCAATATCGACGCCTTCAACAAGATCGGCGAGCTTTGCAAAAAGTCCGGCCTCAGCTTTGCCTTTCACAACCACAATCTCGAATTCCGCAAGATCGGCGAGGTGGTGCCTTACGACTTGCTACTCGCGGAAAGCGACCCGTCGCTGGTTAGCATGGAGATGGATATCGGCTGGGTGATCTATAGTGGCGCCGATCCCGTCACCTATCTGACCAAATATCCCACGCGGTTCGTTGCGGTCCATATCAAGGATAGCAAGAATCAGAGCCTCCCCAATACCAACACGACAATGGTCAGCGCCATCATCGGCCAAGGCATTGTCGATTGGAGCAAGGTGCTGCCCGCGATCAAGAAGAGCGGTGTTACCAGCGCCTATATGGAGATCGAAGAGCCATACGATCCTTCGCCCATCGGCATGGTCCAGGCCAGCGCGGCTTATCTTAAAGGCAAGCTTTAACTCTTCCGATCCGGCCTCCACGGCCGATGCGCGATCCCAACCGGTGCTGCGGTGCAACGTAAGGCGCAAAGGCGCCGGTGAAAGCGCCGTAAAAGCGTCTGCCCGCATATTGCCCTTGCCGCATTGGCGTATACACTTCCCGCCGCTATCCATGACGCCATCAGAGCGCGGGTTTATCGGGAGGTCTCACGTGAAGTCATATCTGGCGGCAACCGCTGCCGTTTCTTTGCTGCTCAGCACGGTTTCCGCCTTCCCGCAGTCCAAAGCCACGGCCGCCGACACGGCGCCCGACCTCGCCTATAAGGCGGTCCCTAACTTCTTCAAGCTGCCCGCCGGCGAGTATATGGGCGAATTGCAGGGCGTGGCGACCAACTCCAAGGGCCATGTCTTCGCCTATTTCCGCGGGCCCCGGACCCGGCTGTTGGAATTCGACCAGACCGGAAAATTCGTCAAGGAAATCGGCAAGAGCTATTACGGCTTCCAATTCGCCCATTCGGTACGGGTGGATCGCCACGACAATATCTGGACGGTGGATGAGGGCACCAACGTCATCACCAAATTCGATCCCACCGGCACCAAGGTGTTGATGATCATGGGCCATCGTCCGTCACAGACGATGGGACCCTTTGCCACCCCCAAGGGCCCCAATCCACCCGACGAGAAATACACGTTTTGCCGTCCCTCCGACGTGGCTTGGGACAGCCAAGACAATATTTTCGTCGCCGATGGCTACTGCAACAACCGCGTGGTCAAATATGACAAGGAAGGCCGTTTCCTGGCGCAATCCGGCAGCGTCGCGGTGGGCAAGGGCGAAAATGAATACAATCTGCCGCACGGATTGCAGGTGGACCATCAGGGCAATGTCTATGTCGCCGACCGCGGCAATGCCCGCCATGTGGTGCTGGACAACAATCTGAAATGGAAGACGGCCTATACCCAGTTCGGCACCGCCTGGTCCAACTGCATCTCGGAAGGCCCGCATCAGTATCTTTTCCTCACCAACTCCAATCCCAACGGCAATCCGCCGGGCAGCTGGACGCGCACGGGGCAGATCTACAAGGCGGAACTGGATGGCACCGTGATCGGCAAGTTCGGCCATGCCGGCAAGCTGGCGCCCGGCTTTCAGGTGGTTCACATGATGGATTGCCGCAATCCCAATGAGCTGATCGTGGGTGAAATCGAATCCTGGCGCATGCAGAAATTCGTCTTGCGCGGCGCGGGCGCCACTAATGCTCAAGGGAGCAAGTAACATGAAACGCTTTGCAACCCTTCTGCTCGCCGCCGCCGCTATCGCTCTGCCCGCCACGGCGCAGGATCTGGGCTACTCCACCGCGCAGCCCTTGCAGCTGCCGCGTGACACATTCATCGGTCAGGCGATGGGCGTGGCCACCAATTCCAAGGGGAATGTCTTCGTCTATACCCGCGACGGCGAACCCACCATCACCTTGGGCGGCGCCCGCGCCTTCGCCCATGGCGGCTCCACCCTGTATGAGTTCGCGCCGGACGGAAAGTTCATCCGCCAGATCGGCAGCAAGCAGGTTTACGGCTTCCTCGCCGCCCAGCAAGTGCGCGTGGACAGACAAGACAATGTCTGGGTGGTGGACAGCTACAGCAACATGGTGATCAAGTTTGCGCCCAACGGGCGCATCGCCCTGTTGCTGGGACGCAAACCGGAAGCGGTGGCAGTGCCCTCCGCACCCGATGCCGGGCAAGGCACGCCGCCGGGTTCCGGTGCGCAGAGCGATCTGTTCCGCTCGCCCACGGATGTGGCCTGGGATGCCCAGGGCAATATCTTTGTCGCGGACGGCATCGGCAATGCCCGGGTCGCGAAATTCACCAGCGACGGCGTGTTCGTGAAAAGCTGGGGTTCGCGCGGCAACGCCGACGGCCAGTTCAAGACCGCACACGCCATCGCGGTGGATGCCAGCGGCAATGTCTATGTCGGCGACCATGGCAATGGCCGCATTCAGGTGTTCGACAATGACGGCAACTTCAAGAGCAGCATCACCACCGGCGGCGATCCCGCGGCGATCTGCATTTCGCCGGGCGCGCATCAGTATCTCTACAGTTCCAACTCCAATCCCCAGAACGACCTGGATCGTGGCGGGGAAATCTACAAGCTGGAACTGAACGGCACGGTGGTCGGCAAGTTCGGCCGCGCCGGCAAGGGCCCGCGCGATTTCGGCAGCGTCAATGCCATCGATTGCCGCAACGCCAATGCGCTCTATGTCGCCGAAGCGGGCAACTGGCGGGTCACCAAGGTCACCCTGCGCTAGTGTCGTGGTTTCGAAGTTCGCAGTATCGCCGATATCACGCTCTGAGCGAACTTCGAAACCGAAACGACACTAGACGGCCCCGCAGTCGGATTTTTCCAACAAGGCATTTTCGCGGCGGGGAGGAACGGTTCGCCTAT
>DATFEF010000022.1:0-11814 GCA_035251465.1 Rhizomicrobium sp.
CATGTACGTCACCGGCGCGATCGGCTTTGAAATATTGGAGACCGTCACAAAGGACCATGCGACCGGAACTTGGATGTCCAAGAGTTTGGCTTATTCTCTCTGCGCGCTGTGCGAAGAAAGTCTAGAAATGCTCGGCATCGCGCTGGCCTTGAGAACCTGCCTGCTCCATTTCATGGGACGCGCCAGGCTTTTAAACTTGAATGTGGTGGTTGGCGCTCCTGCGCCTTAGCCGCGGCAATTGCACACGGGAACGCCGGTACGTCGTGATGTCGTTGATCGAGCTTGGGCCTGCGATTCCGCGAAAAGGTTCCGCCACGCCAATATCGCGAACCGGGGCCGGAAGAAATGATACTTTGAGCGGACACAGACGGCCGCTGAAAAGAAATGGCTCCCCGGGCAAGATTCGAACTTGCGGCCAACCGGTTAACAGCCGATTGCTCTACCACTGAGCTACCGAGGAACAAGGCACTCTTTAAGGAGGCGCTATCTAGCGTCTCCCTTTTGCCATGACTACATCAAACTGCGAAAAGCGAAAGAATTTTTCCATGGACCCAAAGGGATGACCAAAAAACACACGATCCGGCTTGGAAAACGCCGGCTGCCCTTGCCCGGTTCATGGATCGTGCGGGTTTTCATTGGCGTGGTCCTGATTTTGGGTGGCTTCCTGGGCTTCCTGCCGGTGCTGGGGTTCTGGATGATCCCGCTGGGCCTGATGGTCCTGTCCGTAGATCTTCCGATCGCACGGCGCTGGCGCCGCCGCCTCGAAGTGTGGTGGGGCAATCGCGGCAAGGCCCGGGCCACGAAACGGGCCGCCAAGCGCCCCAAAGAAAAATGAGGCCGGGAGTGATCCCGGCCCCAAGGCGTTGGGTAATGGTGGGGTGTCTTCAAGGAAGACGGCGGGAGAATGCACCGGGAACCGTTAACAAGGCCTTAACTGTGACACGGAAATGCCTAAAAAGTTCCCCGGCCGGACAAAAAGTCAGTAACCGCCAAGGTTTGGCGCGGGCCGCTACGGAAGGTTTGTGGAGGCCACGCCCGGAATTGAACCGGGGTTCACGGATTTGCAATCCGCTGCGTCACCACTCCGCCACGTGGCCTCACAAGATGAGCCGGACCTGGGGTCCGGCGCGCGGCTGGCGGCTATAACAGAAAGCCGCCGCATCCCACAACCGGGCTCTAGGGCCCCAGCATGACATAGCCGATCATGGATATTCTCCCCTAAAGTGCGTGGTTCGTCCCGGTGCTGCGTCCGCCAAGCGGCCGCGTTGTCAGGGCCGGAGACGGGTCCTATAAGCGTGAAGCTTTCGAAAAGGTCTGCTGCGATGTCCGAATCTGCGCGCTTCAACATGGTCGAGGCCCAGGTCCGCTCCTCCAATGTCACCGATCCGCGCATCCTGGCGGCGATGAATGCGGTGGCGCGGGAGGCGTTCGTGCCCAGCGCCTCGCGGGCTCTGGCTTATGCCGATGTGCCGGTGGCGGTGGCGCCCGGGCGCTATCTGCTGGACCCGCGCAGTTTCGCCAAGCTGGTCCAATTGGCTCAGATTGGCCCCGCCGACCGGATCCTGGATGTGGGCTGCGGCACCGGCTATTCCGCCGCCGTATTGGCGCGGCTGGGGGCCGAGGTCGTGGCGCTGGAACAGGATGCCGATTTGGTACGCATTGCCAGCGAGTTATTGGCAAATGCTATGGGTAAGGTTGAGGTGGTGCAGGGGGGATTGATCGAGGGCGTCAAGGGCCAGGGCCCGTTTGACGTGATCTTTGTCAATGGCGCCATCGAACAGGCGCCGGAGAGTTTGCTGTCCCAGCTTGCCGAAGGCGGCCGGCTGGTGACGGTCCTCAAGGATGGCCAGAGCCGGGCCTGGTTGTTTCTCAAACAGAATGGCCAGATCGGCGGACGCCCCGGTTTCGACGCCGAGATTCCGGTGCTGGCGGGCTTCAAAAAGGCAATGGGCTTCGTTTTCTAACAACTGGCGCAGGCCCGCCTCCCCCTCGTGCGCCTGAGCGCACAGGAGGGGGAGGTGGCTGTAGCAGCGCTTGAAGGCGCGCAGGCGCAAGCCGGAGCGCCGAAAGCAAGCTGCGAAAGCCGGAGGGGGTCAGGAATTAACTTTATCTTTGCCGTATGGTCATCACTGTCCTAGGCTGAAAATCCCCCGCCGGACCTGATTTGGCGGTTCCCTGGAGCTGCCTTATGTCGAATCCGCAACACGAGCCGACCATGGAGGAGATCCTTGCCTCCATTCGCAAGATTATTTCCGAGGATGCGCCGGAGGGCGGCGCGCCGGCTGAGGCAGCCGCTCCTGCACCCGCCGCTCCGGTTCCTGCCGCCGCTGCTCCGGCGGCTCCCGCTCCGCCCCCCCAGCCGGTCCATGAGGATGTGCTGGAACTGACTCAGGAAGTCGAAGAGACGCCCGCTCCGGCGGCGCCCGAGCCGGTGGAGGAGATCGTGTTTGAGAATGTCGCGCCCCCTTCCGATATCTTTTCCGACCAGACCCGCAAGGCGATGGAAGACACGTTCAATGCGATTCCCGACGAGCCGGAACCCGAAGAGCCCGTGCATCGCCCGGCGCCCGCCTTGGCCCCGGTCGATGGCGCGACGGTGGAGAATGTGTTTGAGCGCGCGGTGCGCGAAAGCTTTGAGCCGGTGCTGCAAAAATATATCGCGGACAATTCCAGCGCCGTGATCGAGCGCATGAAGCCCTTGATCCGCGAATGGATGGACGAGCATTTCCCGGCTTTGCTGGAAGGCGTGGTGCGGGCGGAAGTTGAGCGCGTTGTAAAGGCCCGCGGCACAAAGCGCTGATTCCCAGCCAATATCGAGGCCGGGCTTGACCCGGAGATAAAAAAACCGGAAAGCCCTTCCTGGATTTCCCGGTTTTCGCATGCTCGACAAGACCTTCAATCCCCAGGACGTGGAAAAGCGCATCGCCGCTCAATGGCAGGCGTCCGGCGCCTTTGCGTGCGGCAACCGTCCGGAAGCGGAAGCCTTTTCCATCGTCATTCCGCCGCCCAATGTCACCGGACGGCTGCATATCGGCCACGCCCTCAACAACAGCCTGCAGGACATATTGGCGCGCTTCGAGCGCATGCGCGGCAAGGATGTGTTGTGGCAGCCGGGCACCGATCATGCCGGCATCGCCACCCAGTTGATCGTCGAGCGCCAGCTGGCCGAACGGCAGATGTCGCGCATCGGCTTGGGGCGCGAGAAATTCCTGGAAGAAGTGTGGAAATGGAAGGCCGAATCCGGCGGCGCCATTGTCGAGCAGCAGCACCGGTTGGGCGCATCCGCCGACTGGAGCCGCGAACGCTTCACCATGGACGAGGGGCTGAGCCGCGCCGTCCTCAAGGTATTCGTCGAACTCTACAAGCAAGGGTTGATCTACAAGGACAAGCGCCTGGTCAATTGGGACCCGCGCCTGCAGACGGCGGTGTCGGACCTGGAAGTCGAAAGCCTCGAAATCAAAGGCACGCTCTGGCACGTCAAATATCCCATCGAGGACAGCGACCGGTTCATCACCGTCGCCACCACCAGGCCCGAAACCATGCTGGGCGACACGGCGGTGGCGGTACATCCCGATGACGAACGCTATCGCGCGCTGGTCGGCAAGACCGCGATCTTGCCGTTAACCGGGCGGCCGATCCCCATCATCGCGGACGAATATTCCGATCCGGAAAAAGGCACCGGCGCGGTCAAGATCACGCCCGGCCATGACTTCAACGATTTCGAGGTCGGCAAGCGCCACAAGCTGCCGCTGATCAATATCATCAACAAGGACGGCACCCTCAACAATGACGTGCCGGCGCCTTATCGCGGGCTGAGCCGGGAAGCGGCGCGCAAGAAGATCGTGGCCGATCTGGAGGCCGCCGGCCTGCTCGAAAAGAGCGAGCCCATTACCCATGCGGTACCGCATGACGAAAAGACCAAGACGGTGGTGCTGGAGCCGTTCCTCACCGAGCAATGGTATCTGAACGTCCAGCCGCTGGCCGACAAGGCGATCGCCGCCGTCGAGAAAGGCGAGACCAAATTCGTTCCTGAGAATTGGGCGAATGTGTATTTCGGCTGGCTCAAGAATATCCGGCCCTGGTGCATCTCGCGCCAGCTCTGGTGGGGCCATCAGATTCCGGTCTGGTATGGGCCAGCAAAAGAGTATCGTTCTAGCGGAGGAGAGCGCGCGTCCATTTTTGCCGAAGAGACTCAGGACGCTGCACGCAAAGCGGCAGAGGACTACTATGGTAGGCCGGTAGAGTTTTTTTCAGACGAGATGGAATATAAGCGCGCAGTTTCTCCTTACTACCAGCAGCCTTGGCCCGCCGATTGGCGCATTCCATTATTGCGTGAAGCCGACGTGCTGGACACCTGGTTCTCCAGCGCGCTGTGGCCGTTCTCGACCCTTGGCTGGCCCGACAAGGCGGCGGAGTTGGAGCGCTACTATCCCACCAATGTTCTGGTGACCGGTTTCGACATCATCTTCTTCTGGGTCGCCCGCATGATGATGATGGGCATCCATTTCCTGGGGCAGGTGCCGTTCAAGACGGTGCTGATCCACAACCGCGTGCTGGACGAGCAGGGCGCGAAAATGTCCAAGACCAAGGGCAATGTGGTCGACCCCATTACCCTGATCGATGAGTTCGGCGCCGATGCGCTGCGCTTCACCCTGGCCCAGGCGGCGGGGCAAAGCCGCGACATGCGCATCGGGCCGACGCGGGTGGAAGCGGGGCGCAACTTCGCCACCAAGCTGTGGAACACCTCGCGCTTCTGCGAGATGAATGGCTGCGTCACGGTGCCGGGATTCGAACCGGGGCGGGTGCGGGAAACCGTCAACCAATGGATCGTGGCCGAGACGGCGCAAGCGGTGGCCGATGTCACGGCCGCCATCGAGGCGCTGCGTTTCAACGATGCGGCCAATGCCGCCTATCACTTCGTCTATGACATTTTCTGCGACTGGTATGTCGAGATCACCAAGCCGATCTTTCAGTCGGGCAGCAATGCGGCCCAGGCGGAGACGCGGGCCACCACCGCCTGGGCGCGCGATCAGATTTTAAAGCTGCTGCATCCCTTCATGCCCTTCATCACCGAGGAATTGTGGGCCGCGACCGCCACGACCCCGCGCGACAGTCTGCTGGTGGTGGCACACTGGCCGTCGATCAAGGCGCAAGGGGCTGAGGCCGCCAGCGCCGAAATGCATTGGGTGATCGAGCTGATCAAGGGCGTGCGCTCGGTGCGTTCGGAGATGAATGTGCCCGCGGGCGCGAAAATCCCGCTGGTGCTGACGGGCGCGGACATGATCGCCAAGGAGCGGATGGCGCGCAACAAGGATGTCATCATGACCCTGGCGCGCCTCACCCAGGCCGATCCGGCGGATTCCATTCCCAAAGGCTCGGCCCAATTCGTGCTGGGCGAGGCGGTGGTGGCTTTGCCGCTTGGCGATGTGATCGATTTCGCCAAGGAACGGGCACGGCTGGAGAAAGAGCTCAAAAAGACCCAGGGCGAAATTGACCGCTTCGACGCCAAGCTGTTGAACGAACAATTTGTCGCCAAGGCGCCGGAAGAGGTGCTGGCCGAGCAGCGGGAAAAGCGCACCGAGGCCGCCGCCCTGGCGGCGCGGCTGGGTGACGCGATCGGGCGGTTGCAGAATTAGAATCGGGTGCTGCCCGAAAGATGCCTTGTTTGCTGACCAATTGTGCCTTGATCGCCAGGGAACCTTCGTCCGGGCGGGACGTTTTCCGTCTGGCAGCCGGGGGGGCATCCCCTCGCAACAGGAGATTCGACATGAATCGTTTGGCAAACATGATTGCTGCCGCTGTGATTGCGCTGGGCGCGGGTACCGTGTCCGCCACTGCCGCCTGCAACAATGACGCCAGCACGGAAACAGTGTTGGGCGCAGGCGCGGGCGCGCTGGTTGGCGGCCTGGCTTCCAACAGCATCGTCGGTGCGGCGATCGGGGGCGTGGGCGGCGGCCTGATCGGCAACACCATCGGCCACAGCAACAACCGCGCCGATTGCCGCCGCGCCGCGGCGGCCAAAGCCCGCGCCGCGCAGCGTGAACGCGATTACTATATCGATCGTGACGGCCGCCGGCATTACTACTGACCGCCCAGACAGGAAAATCGAGAAACCCCCGGCCCCCTGGTCCGGGGGTTTTTCATATCTGGCAGGCGGACGGCGGGGCTTGAAAGGCGCTAGGCGACAGGGCCATAGTCCGCCGCTTTTCACGGGTTCTCTCATGCCGAAATTCGACCATGTCTAAATTCGATAAGTCCAAGCTGCCATCCCGCCACGTCACCGAAGGGCCGGAGCGCGCCCCGCACCGCTCCTTCTATTACGCCATGGGGCTGTCGGAAGCGGAAATCCACCAGCCCTTCGTGGGCGTGGCCAGCTGCTGGAACGAGGCCGCGCCCTGCAACATCGCGTTGATGCGCCAGGCCCAATCCACCAAAAAGGGCGTCAAGGCGGCGGGCGGCACGCCGCGCGAATTCTGCACCATCACCGTCACCGACGGCATCGCCATGGGCCATGAAGGCATGCGCTCTTCGCTGGTGTCGCGCGAGGTGATCGCCGACAGCGTGGAGCTGACCGTGCGCGGTCATTGCTATGACGCGCTGGTGGGTATCGCCGGCTGCGACAAATCCCTGCCCGGCATGATGATGGCGATGCTGCGCCTCAATGTGCCGTCGGTGTTCCTCTATGGCGGCTCGATCATGCCGGGCAAATTCCATGGCCAGGATGTGACCGTGGTGGATGTGTTCGAAGGCGTGGGCAAGCATAGCGCCGGCAAGATGCCGTCAAGCGAGCTAGTCGACCTGGAAAAAGTGGCTTGCCCCGGCGCCGGCGCTTGCGGCGGCCAGTTCACCGCCAACACCATGGCCTGTGTCGCCGAGGCCATCGGCCTGGCGCTGCCATACTCCTCCGGCCCGCCCGCCGAAATTCTCAGCCGCGACGATTTCGCGCTCAAAGCGGGCGAGACGGTGATGAATTTGCTGGCCAGAAATTTGCGCCCGCGCGATATCGCAACCCGCAAGGCGTTTGAGAATGCGGCGATGGTCGTGGCGGCTACCGGCGGTTCGACCAATGCGGCGCTGCATCTGCCCGCCATGGCCAATGAAGCGGGCATCAAGTTCGATCTGTTCGACGTGGCGGAAATCTTCAAGAAGACGCCCTATGTGGCTTCGCTCAAGCCGGGCGGAAAATATGTCGCCAAGGATATGTGGGAAGCGGGTGGCGTGCCCATGCTGATGCGCATCCTGCTGGATGCGGGCCTGCTGCATGGCGACTGCATCACGGTGACCGGCAAGACGGTGGCGGAGAATCTCAAGGACGTAAAATTCAATCCCGCCCAGAAAGTGATGGTCGAGGTGAAGAATGCGCTGACCCCGACCGGCGGCGTGGTGGGATTGCGCGGCAATTTGGCGCCCGACGGCGCCATCGTGAAAATCGCGGGCCTCAAGCACATCAAGCATCGCGGCCCGGCGCGGGTGTTCGACTGCGAGGAGGATTGCTTCGCGGCGGTCGAGAAGCGCGACTATAAGGAAGGCGATGTGCTGGTGATCCGCTGGGAAGGACCCAAGGGGGGGCCCGGCATGCGCGAAATGCTGTCGACCACGGCGGCGATCTATGGGCAGGGGGTAGAGAATATCGCCCTGGTCACCGACGGACGGTTCTCCGGCGCGACGCGCGGTCTGTGCGTCGGCCATGTCGGGCCGGAAGCCGCTGACATGGGCCCCATCGGCCTGATCCAGGACGGCGACATCATCACCATTGATGCGGAAAAGGGCACCATGGATGTCGAACTGACGGATGCCGAACTGACGGAACGCAAAAAGGCGTTCAAGCCCAAGTCGCCGGGCTTCAAGACCGGTGTGCTGGCGCGCTATGCCAAGAATGTCGGCCCGGCGCGTGACGGCGCTTTGACCACGCCCGGCGCGGACCAGGAAGTGCGTTGTTACGCGGATATTTGAGGGCGTATGGAAAATGGCCCGCGCCGCGGGCCCGTGAGCCGGAGAAATCGCTGAAACCCGCTATTTTCATTACCGGCCAAGTCCCTTAGCATCATCTTGGGCGCCTTATAAAAGGCGCGGGGAGGACGAGATGGCGGTTTTGGATAGGCGCGGTCTGCTGCAAGGCGCGGCGGCGTTTTTGGGCGCGGAACTCGCCGCGCCGTTGGCCAGGGCGCTGGCGGCCGACACCGCGTCCGGCTTCACCGCCTCGCGCCTCCCGCTCTCGATCGCGCAGCGCGCGCTGATCTCCGCCGTCAGCGAGCGCATTGTGCCGACCACCGACACGCCAGGCGCGATTGCCGCGGGCGTGCCCGCCTTCATGGAGATGATGCTGGCCGATTGGTATGAATTCACCGACTGGCAGGAGTTCATGAACGGGTTGGGCATGTTCGAAGGTTCGGCGCGCATCCAGTTCGGCAAGCCCTTTGCCGAAATCGCGCCGGAGGAGCAGGATCTGGTCCTCACCCAGGCGATGACCGGCAAGATACCAAGCTTGCCCATCAGTTTTTTCGAACATTGCCGCCAGCTTGTGGTGCTGGGCTATTACACCTCGGAAATCGGCTGCAAACAGGAACGCGTCTATCTGCCGTTGCCCGGCCGCTATGACGGCAAATATCCTTACGCCGACGTGCGGCGCGTTTTCTCCTCCTGATCCGAAAGCATCCCCATGGCCAGTTATGAATTCGACGCCATCGTCATCGGATCGGGCATCAGCGGCGGCTGGGCCGCCAAGGAATTGTGCGAAAAGGGCATGAAAGTCCTGATGCTGGAGCGCGGCCGCATGGTCGAGCATCGCAAGGATTACATCACCGAAGGCAAGGGCCCTTGGCAATTGCCCTATCGCGGCAGCCTGCCGCCCGCGCAAGTCGAGCGCGATCACGCCATGTCCAAATGGGGCGGCGCCGACAACACCGCCATGACCCATTTCTTCAACAACGACCGGCTCAATCCGATCGATTATGAGAACAGCAAGCCGTTCCGCTGGATCAGGCCCGCTCAGGTCGGCGGAAAGTCGCTGGTGTGGACCCGGGTGGCGCTGCGCTGGAGCGAGATCGATTTTGGGGCCAACAAGCGCGACGGCCATGGCATCCCCTGGCCGATCCGTTATGACGACGTCGCGCCCTGGTATTCCTATGTCGAAAAATATGCCGGTATCGCGGGCCAGAAGGAGGGGTTGCGGCAACTGCCGGATGGCGAATTTCAGAAACCGCATCCCATGAATGCGGCGGAGATCTGGCTCAAGGACCGGCTGGAACACGCCATGCCCGACCGCAAGGTCATCCATACCCGCTCCGCCAATATGACGGAAGACAAGCCGGAGCAGGGGCGCGCCCGCTGCCAGGACCGCAATATGTGCGCCCGCGGCTGTTCCTTCGGCGCCTATTTCTCCACCCAGGCGGTGACCCTGCCGGCAGCGCGCAAGACGGGCAACCTCACTTTGCTGTCCGACCAGGTGGTGACCAATCTGGAATACGATCCCAAGACCAAGCGGGTGACCGGTGTGCGGGCGGTGGATACGGGCACCATGCAGGCCAAGGTCTATACCTCGCGCATTGTCTTCCTTTGCGCCTCGGCCCTGGCCTCGACGCAGATTTTGCTGAACTCAAGATTGCCGGGCAGCGATCGCAGCTTCGCGGATTCCAGCGGTATGCTGGGCCACTACATCATGGATCACTGCTTCCGCACCCATTTCTGGGGCAGGGTGCCGGACAAAGATCTCGAACCTTTTATTCCTTATGGCCGCCGTCCCACCGGCGTCTATATCCCGCGCTTTCGCAATCTCGACGGCCAGGATTCCGACGCCGACTTCTTGCGCGGTTATGGCATGCAGGGCTCGGCCGGGCGCAGTCCGGCCTCTCCGGTTGGTTTCGGCAAGGCCATGAAGGAAGGGATGCGCGCCTATGGTCCCTGGATGGTCCGCTTCACCGCTTTCGGCGAATGCCTGCCTTACAAGGACAATACCATCTCGCTCAATCCCGCCAAGCAGGATCGTTTCGGCGTGCCTCTGGCGGTGTTCAATGTCACCTTCCGCGAGAATGAGCAGCGCATGATGCGCGACGCCGCCCTTCAAGGCCAGATCATGATGAGGGCGGCCGGACTGGCGGATGTCGGAGCGGTGAATGAGGAACATGTGCCGGGCGATGCCGTCCATGAAATGGGCGGCGCCTGCATGGGCGCGGATCCCAAGGCCTCGGTGGTCAATCGCTTCAGCCAGGCGCATGACGCCGCCAATCTGTTCATCACCGACGGCGCGGCGGCGGCTTCCATCAGCTGCGCCAATCCGTCGATGACTTTCATGGCGCTGACGGCGCGCGCCGCCGACCACGCGGTCAAGCTGGTGAAGGCGGGAACGATCTAGAGAATCGGGATGCTGAGCTGTTGAGTCTTACGGATACGCCCTGATCCAATTCAGGCTAACGCATTGTTTTGCGGCTGCGGGCGTTTTTCGCACCGGTCATGCTGCACAAGCGTAAGGATACACCGATCCAAGACGCTGAAAATTCTTTCAAACGAGGATTTCCCTCGGCCTGGATATTGGCGCGCCGGGCAAACCTGTGTAGCCTCCGCGCGGAAATGAGGAGGGCCGTCACACAATGCCCTCCCATGCAGGGGAAGTCACAGTTATGAAGAATCTTGTCCGTTCTCGAAATATCCTGATGGGATCAACGTTTGCCGTGGCTCTGGCCGGATTCGCCGCCGCGCCATCCTTGCTGGATCGCGGTGGCGCAGCCCAGGCGCAGCCGCCGGCGGGCGATGTCATGGTGCCCTGGTTCGAGGTGGATCCCTATTGGCCAAAGCCTTTGCCCAATCACTGGGTCCAGGCCGCGACCATCGGCCTGGACGTGGACAAGAAAGACAATGTCTGGATCTTCCACCGTCCCCAGACTCTGGAGATGAAGGAAGTCTATGCCACCCGCAACGAAACGGATTGCTGCACGGCGGCGCCCGATGTCCTGGCATTCGATCCCGCCGGCGATTTGATCCACCATTGGGGCCGCGACCAGGTGCGGGGCAAAGGCCATGACTGGCCCAGCTCCAACCACGGCCTCGCCGTCGGGCCGGACGGCAATATCTGGCTGGGCGGCAATGGTGCCTATCAGCCTCTGCCGCCGCCGGGCACCAAGGAACAGTTCGCGGAATCCGCGTCGCTATTGGCGCGCGGAATCTCGGCCTATGCCGGCCCTGTCGCGCAATATCACGACAGCTTCATCGTGAAATTCACGCCGGACGGCAAGTATCTGGGCCAGATCGGCAAGGCCAATGCCAGCAAGGGCAGCCTGGACACGGAGAATGTGCGCGGCGTCGCCCAGATCCGTTTCATTCCCCAGGCCAACGAAATGGTGCTGGCGGACGGCTATGGCAACAAGCGCATTTCGGTATGGGATGCCACCACCCTGAAGTTCAAGCGCATGTGGGGCGCCTATGGCAATAAACCCGATGACACGCCTATTCCGCATTATGACGTGAACTCGCCGCAGTTCGGCAATCCGATGCATTGCGCCCAGCCGTCGAATGACGGTCTGATCTATGCCTGCGACCGCACCAACAACCGCATCCAGGTGTTCAAGACCGATGGCACCTATCTGCGCCAGCACGTCGTCAAGCCCAACACCAGGGGCGACGGCTCGGTGTGGGAGATCGCGTTGTCCCGCGATCCGCAGCAGAAGTTCCTGTACATCGCGGACGGCGCCAATATGAACGTCCATGTCTATGACCGCGCAAGCATGAAGGAGCTCTACTGGTTCGGCGGCGGCGGCCGTCAGCCGGGGCAGTTCTATGCGGTGCACAACATCGCCACCAACTCCAAGGGCGACATCTTCA
>DATFEF010000033.1:0-15467 GCA_035251465.1 Rhizomicrobium sp.
CGATACCCCCGCCATGAATATCGAAAGTCTCGCCCAGATATTCGCCTGCCATGGCCGAACATTCGATATGCCAGCCGGGACGCCCGCGCCCCCAGGGCGAGTCCCAGCCCGGCGTCGCGGGGTCCGATGGCTTCCACAACACAAAGTCCATGGCGTTCTTTTTATAGGGCGCCACTTCGACCCGCGCGCCTGCGAGCATCTCGTCCAGCGAGCGGCGCGACAGCTTGCCGTAATCGGCCTTGGACGACACATCGAACAGCACATGACCGTCCGCCGCATAGGCATGGCCTGCCGCGATCAGCTGCTCGATGATGCGGATCATCTGGGCGATATGTTCGGTGGCGCGTGGCGTAACGGTCGGCGGCAGATTACCCAGCGCCGCGACATCCTCGTCATAGATGCGCGCAGTTTCCTCGGTCAGTTCGCGGATGGAGATGCTGCGTTCGGCGGCGCGCGCATTGATCTTGTCGTCCACGTCGGTGATGTTGCGGACATAGGTGACATGGGCATCGCCATAGACATGGCGCAGCAGCCGGAACAGCACATCGAACACGATGACGGGGCGCGCATTGCCGATATGGGCAAAGTCGTAAACCGTGGGGCCGCAGACATACATCCGCACGTTTTTGGCATCGAGCGGGGCGAAAGCGTCCTTGGTCTTGGTCAGGCTGTTGAACAGGCGCAGAGTCATGACGGTCTTCTTTACAGCGATTTGTCTTTTTTCGCCCTCCCCTTGAGGGAGGGCCGAAAAATCCAAGCCTAGCGAGGGATTTTTCGGGGAGGGGTTTATTGAAGTCTGACCCCTCCCCGAAATTTGATCGCTACGCTTTCAAATTTCGACCCTCCCTCAAGGGGAGGGTGGAAGGGCATTTGGAGTTTGGGCGAGCAGAAGGGGTTTTGCAGCGTCAGCTGCAAATCGAAATCCGGATAATGACGAACCCCAAAGTGGGATAAGTGAGCGTCAAGCGGTTTTTCCTTCCAGGCGCGCGAGGGACCGCTCGCGCCCGATCAGGGGTAACAGTTTTTTGAGTTCGGGTCCATGCTCCAGGCCGGTTAACGCCAATCTTAAAGGGTGAAACAGCCCCCTGCCCTTGGCCCCGGTCTCGGCGGACACGGCCTTGGTCCAGAGCCCCCAGGTCGCCTCATCCCAGGGCTCGGGCGGCAGCAGGGTGGCGGCCTTGGCCGCCAGGCCGGCATCCTCGATCACCGGCGCCACCGGCCCGCTGACCAACCGGGCCATATCCCCCACGTCAGACAATTTGGTGAGATTGGACTTGATGGCATTCCAGAACTGCTCGCCCTGCGGGATCTGGCGCGCCACCGCGCTGTAAGGCGTGATGTGCAGCAGCCGGGCGTTTAAACCCGTCAGTTCGTCGGGCACAAAATGCGCGGGCGCGCGGCCGATCTTGGCGAAATCGAATTCCGCCGCCAGCTCGCCCAAGGTCAGGCGCGGCTCCACGGAATCGCTGGTGCCGATCTTGGCCAGATAAGACGCCACCGCCATCGGCTCCACGCCGTCGCCACGCAACTGTTCCAGCGACAGCGAGCCCAGCCGCTTGCTTAAGGCTTCGCCGCTGGCGCCGACCAGAAGCGGGAAATGCGCGAATTTCGGAACCGGGCCGCCCAGCGCCTGGAAGATTTCGATCTGGGCGGCGGTGTTGGTGACGTGATCCTCGCCGCGCACCACATGACTGATGGCCATGTCGATATCATCGGCCACCGACGGCAGAGTGTAGAGAAAGGCGCCGTCTTCGCGCACCAGCACCGGATCGGACATGGTGGCGGTGTCGATCTCCACCGGCCCGCGCACCAGATCGGTCCAACTCACTTTGCTGCGCGACAACTTGAAACGCCAATGCGGTTTACGGCCTTCACCTTCCCACTTGGCCTTGTTGGCCGGTTCCAGCGAAGCGCGGTTGTAGATCGGGGGCAGCTTGCGCGCCGCCAGCAAGGAACGCTGCCGTTCCAGTTCGGCTTCGGTCTCAAAACAGGGATAGATGCGCCCGGCCGCCTGCAATTTGTAGAAAGCCGTACTGTAGATCGCCAACCGGTTGATCTGGCGGTCGGTGCCGTCATGGGTCAGACCCAACCAGGCCAGGTCGCGATAGATCGCCTCTTCAAAGGCCTTGGTGGAGCGCGCCGCATCGGTATCGTCGATGCGCAGCAGGAATTTGCCGCCCAGCTTCTTGGCGAACAGCCAATTCAGCAGGGCGGTGCGGGCATTGCCGACATGCAGCAGACCTGTCGGTGATGGAGCGAAGCGGACGACAATGGACATCAGGGAGTCCCCCTCCCCCGCGCGGCGTTAGCCGCGCGCCCCCTCCCGCAAGGGGAGGGGGGAATGGGCGACGGCGCGAAGCGGACGATGACATTCATGGCCCAACCCTCCCCTTGAGGGAGGGTCGAAATTCGGGAGCGCCCGCGAGCGAATTTCGGGGAGGGGTCATATCGCGATGCTGTACCCCTCCCCGAATTGCTTCGCAATTCGATGTCGGTACGCTGTCGCTACCTCCACCCTCAAGGGGAGGGTGAAAGCACAACGGTGTTTCAGATTTAACGCGCATCGCGAAATGCATTCGTTATCGGATAGCGCCGGTCGCGGCCGAAATTGCGGCTGCTGATCTTCACCCCCGGCGGTGCCTGGCGGCGCTTATATTCGGAAATATACAACAGATGCTCCACCCGTTTCACCGTGGCGGGATCATAGCCCCGCGCCACCGTATCCTCGAAGCTGCATTCCCGCTCCACCAGGCATTCCAGGATACCATCCAAAATATCGTAAGGCGGCAGGGAATCCTGGTCGGTCTGGCCCGCACGCAGCTCGGCGGTGGGCGGCTTTTCGATGACGCGCTCCGGGATAACGCGCCCCTGCGGCCCCAAGGCGCCGGCGGGGGAATTGCGGTTGCGCCAATGGCTCAGCCGGAACACCTCGGTCTTGTAGATGTCTTTGAGCACATTGTAGCCGCCGCACATATCGCCATAGAGGGTGGCATAGCCCACGCTCATCTCGCTCTTGTTGCCGGTGGTCAGCACCATCGGCCCGAATTTGTTGGACAGTGCCATCAAGATCACGCCGCGCAGGCGCGACTGGATATTCTCTTCGGTGGTGCCGGTCTGGGTTCCGGCAAAAGCGGGCGACAGGGTCTCGCCCAGCGCCGCCACCGCGCGTTCGATCTCGATGGTCTCATAGTCCACGCCCAGCAGGCGGGCGCAGGCATCGGCATCCTCCAGGCTTTCGCGGCTGGTATAGCGCGACGGCAGCATCACACAGCGCACCCGTTCGGCTCCCAGCGCATCCACCGCCACCGCCGCCGACAAAGCGGAGTCGATCCCGCCCGACAGGCCCAGCACCACGCCGGGAAAACGGTTCTTGTTCACATAGTCGCGCAGCGCCAGCACCATGGCGTGATAGACCTGGAACGAACGATCCTCCGCGACAAACTTTTCGCCCGGCGCGCAATGCCATTTGCCGCCCCCTTTCTGTGAATCAGCGTCGCGCTGCCATTCGGTGATGGTGACGCGCTCTTCCCAGCCCGGCAGCGCCGTGGCGATGGCGCCATCCGCATTCAGCACAAAGGAAGCGCCATCATAGACAATCTCGTCCTGTCCCCCCAGCTGATTGAGATAGATCAGCGGCAGGCCGGATTCCCGCACCCGGCTTGCCGCCAGTTCCAGCCGCACATCTTCCTTGCCGGCCTCAAAGGGCGAACCGTTGGGCACGCAGAGAATCTCGGCACCGTTCCCGGCCAGGCGGGCGGTGACCTCGGGTTTCCAGATATCCTCGCAGATCGGAATCCCCAGCCGCACGCCGCGTACCGTCAGCGGCTTTGGCGAGGGCCCCGGCACAAACACCCGCTTCTCGTCGAACACCCCATAGTTGGGCAGATCGGCCTTGAAGCTCTTGCCCGCGATCTTGCCGCCATCGCAGAGCAGGACGGCATTATAGAGCTCGCCCTCTTCCACCCAGGGCGCGCCCATCAGAATAGCGGGGCCCCCATCTTCGGTGTCGCGCGCCAGCGCCTCCACCGCGGCGCGGGCCTCTTCCTGCAGCGCTGGCTTGAGCACCAGATCTTCCGGCGAATAGCCGACGATAAAGAGTTCGGAAAACAGGATCACATCGGCACTGCCGGCTTTGGCGCGGGCGGCCCGCGCGCGCGCCAGATTGCCGGCGATGTCGCCCATCACCGGATTCAACTGCGCCAAGGCAATGCGATAACGGTCAAGCATGACCGGTTTCTAACAGGGTGGCGGGGATATAGGTACTAGCGGCGGCCTGCCGCAACACGGTTCTGCGTGGCCCGCAGGGGCACCGCCACACCGGAGGCTTCCTCGATCCAAAGCGCGGTTTCCAGGGCCTGCGCGGCTTGCTCCGGCGTCACCAGGGCATCCACCCCGGCTTGAACCGCGTCGATGAAGCCAGACACCGACTCGCCCAAGGGATCGCCCAGTTCCAGGGCGCCCAGCGGGCGCGGCGTGGTGTTGCGCACATGGCGGGAGAGGAAATCGATTTCGACCACGCCATCGGCATAGACGGCGCGCAGGCCGCGCTTGCGTTCGGTGGCGACGCGGCTGGTTTCCAGCTTGGCGATGGTGCCGCCCGCAAAGCGCAGCAAGGCAAAGACCTCGTCGGCATGGGGGCCATATTCGATCAGCCCCTCGGCCCGCACATCCACCACCGCACCGGGCACCAAAGTGTGGACCAGATCGAGATCGTGGATCATCAAATCCAGCACCACCGAGACATCGTCGCCGCGTCCGGTCCAGGGGCCCTGGCGCCAGCAGGTGATTTCCAGCGGGGTTTCCCGCAGATCCAGCAGCCCGGTACGCGCGAAAACAAAACGTTCCTGATGGCCGACGGACAAGATCATGCCGGTCTTGCGCGACAGTTCCACAAGTTCGGACGCCTCTTCCATGGTGGTGGCAATCGGCTTCTCCACCAGCACATGGGCGCCGGCATTCAGAAAAGCGCGCACCATTTCGGCATGGGTAACGGCGGGCGAACAGATGCTGACCAGATCCACCTTGCCCAACAGCTCGCGCCAATCGGCGGCAACACTGCAGCCGTGATGGGCCTTGGCCTTGGCGCGCATATCGGGATTGGGATCGGCGATGGCGAAGAGTTCCACGGCTTTGCCGGTGTGACTTAAAGCCTTGTATTTGGTGGCGTGGTGATGGCCGAACACACCGGCGCCCACAACGGCAGCCTTCAGCGGTCCATTTTCCGGCACGCGGCGACGCAAGAACAAAATTGGGAACCCTCAAGCGAAAGAGACCCCTATAAGGAACCGCGCCAGGGCAAGCCGCCAGCAAAGAAATGTTTCGGCTTATTACTATGTAAGTATTTGATACTACTTAGTATTTTCTGGTGCCGAGGCCAGCAATGAGGCCAAAGCGGCGACGATCAGATAGGCCAGCATCAAGGGCGCCAGCCCGATCAACAGCGCGCCGGTGACGTCGGCAAAGGCACTGCAATGCAGCCAAGGATAGGCCGAGCCGACAAACAGGAACTGGATGCTCACCACCGCCACGATGCCAAACAGGAAGGCGCGCAAGGTGGGACCCAAGATCTGGGGGCGGTCGCTGGCTTCCAGCCGGATCAATCCGGCCTGGAGTTTCAGCCGCGACGCCGCGCTGGCCAGATAGATCCCGGCCAAAAGCCAGGCAAAAGCGGCGGCGAAAACCCGCCCGCCATCCATGGTGCAAACTTCCAGCACGGAAACCAGCGCCCGCTGGCCCGGCACCACGAAATAGATCGCAGCTTGCAATTCGTCCACGGCGCGAAAGATCGGATCCGGCAGATGCCCTACCGTGTAGCGATCCATATTGGCGGGCGCGAAAAATGCCTGATTGAGAAAACTTAAGATGACGAAGGCGATAAACACGGACTCGTCGAAGCCAGGGATCAGGTGATGCGGCCGCAGCCGGCCAAGCCAGGGCTCTTTTCCGGTATGGCCCGCCGAGGCGCCGAAACCGCCCACGAACAACAGGCCCATGGCGATGAACAACAGGGCGCAGATGCCGATGCCGGGCAGCGACGAGCCCAACGACCGGCCCTGCATCAGATTGAGCCGCAAGGCATGGGCGGCCGCGAAGAGGCAAAAGACGATCCAGCCCTTTGCGAGGAGACGCGCCATGCCCATCAGTGCTTCCCCTGGCTCGCGCGGCGCGTGATCATTTTGCGGTGAACCACGCCCCGTTTGATCAGGCCGAAACGGCCAGTCCTGCGTGTTTCATCCGTTCGTCGCGGATGCCTTGGGCGATCAGGAAGGCCAGCTCCAGCGCCTGGCTGGCATTGAGGCGCGGATCGCAAGCGGTTTGATAGCGGTCCTGCAAATCGATTTCCTTCAATCCCTGGGCGCCGCCCAGGCATTCGGTGACGTTCTGGCCGGTCATTTCGAAATGCACGCCGCCGGCATGGGTGCCCTCGGCGCGGTGGATGGCGAAAAAGCTGCGCACTTCTTCCAGCACCCTTTCGACAGGCCGCGTCTTGTAGCCCGACTGGAGCTTGATGGTATTGCCGTGCATGGGATCGGACGACCACACCACCTTGGCGCCTTCGCGCTTTACGGCGCGGATCAGCGGAGGCAGTTTCTCGGCGATCCTGTCGGCGCCGAAGCGAGCGATCAGGGTCAAGCGGCCGGGAATATTCCCGGGATTGAGGGCCGCGATCAGGCGCAACAGATCGTCGGGCTCCAGGCTCGGTCCGCATTTCAGGCCGATGGGATTTTTGATGCCGCGCATGAATTCGACATGGGCGCCGTCGAGCTGGCGGGTGCGGTCGCCGATCCACAGCATGTGGGCGGACGTGTCGTACCAGTCGCCGCTGGTGGAATCGACGCGGGTCATCGCCTGCTCGTAAGGCAACAACAGCGCTTCGTGCGAAGTATAGAAATCGGTGCCGCGCAATTGCGGCACGGAGTCCGAAGTGATGCCGCAGGCCGCCATGAATTCCAGGGTTTCGGAAATACGCTGGGCGAGACCCTTATATTGTTCGCCGGCCGGCGAATCCGTTATGAAGCCCAACATCCAACGATGGACATTGTGCAGGTCGGCATAGCCGCCCTGGGCGAAGGCGCGCAGCAAATTCAGGGTCGCCGCCGATTGGGCATTGGCCTGCAGCAGGCGCTGCGGATCGGGAATGCGCGCGCTCGGCGTGAAATCGCCGCCATTGATATTGTCGCCGCGATAGGACGGCAAAGTGACATCGCCCTGCTTTTCGAAATCGTCGGAGCGCGGCTTGGCGAACTGGCCGGCGATGCGGCCTACTTTCACCACCGGAACCCCGGCGGCAAAGGTCAGCACCACCGCCATCTGCAGCAGCACGCGGAAGGTGTCGCGGATATTGTCGGGATGGAATTCGGCGAAGCTCTCGGCGCAATCCCCGCCTTGCAACAGGAAAGCCTTACCTTCCGCCACCTGACCCAGCGAAGCCTGCAGATTGCGCGCCTCGCCCGCGAACACCAGTGGCGGATGGGTCTTGAGTTGCGCCAAGACGCGCTCCAGCGCCGCCTTGTCCGGGTAATCCGGCATCTGACGGGCGGGTTTTTCCTGCCAACTTTGCGGGGTCCAGCTCTGGGCCACGTTCGAAAACTCCACCGATAGGGGCGTGGATATAGGCGATAGGGGGGCAATTTACCAGAACCACCCTACGCATGGGTGAACCGCACTAGGGGCGCGAAAAGCCCTGTTTCGGCAGTGGGTTATATCCCCTGCTCGTCCGGCGTCTTGCTATAGGCCTTGGTCCGCAGGGTGACCAGCTCCTCGGCGGCGGTGGGGTGCAGCGCGATGGTGCCGTCAAAGTCCTTTTTGGTGGCGCCCATTTTCAGGCACACCGCCACGATCTGAATGATCTCGGCGGCATGGTCGCCGAAGATATGACAGCCCAGCACCTTGTCGGTTTTGCCATCCACGATCAGCTTCATGTGGGTGCGAACGGGGCGCCCGCCCAGCGTGTGCAGCAACGGCTTGAAGGTGGATTTGTAGACATCGATGGCGTGGCCTTTCGCCAGCGCCTTGGCCTCGGTCAGGCCGACCGCCGCCAGTTCCGGGGTGGTGAAGACCGCGCTGGGGATATGGGTGTGATCGGGCCTGGTGGGATTGTTCTTGAAAGCGGTTTCGACAAAGCACATGGCTTCGTGAATCGCCACCGGGGTCAATTGCACCCGGTCGGTGACATCGCCCACCGCATAGATGTGCGGCGCGCTGGTGCGGGAATATTCGTCGACTTTCACCTCGCCGCGCTTGCCCAGCTCCACGCCCGCTTTTTCGACATGCAGCGCCAGCGTGTTGGGCATGCGGCCGATCGCCAGCATGATCTGGTCGCACGCGATCGCCGCGCCCTTGTTGGTCTCGGCATGCAGGACAGAGCCGCGTTTTTCCACCTTGGCGAATTCGCATCCCAACAGCACTTCCAGCCCGCGCTGCTTCATCGATTCGCACAAGGCATCGCGCATGTCATCGTCAAAGCCGCGCAAGGGCTTATCGCCGCGATAGACCAGCGAGACATGACTGCCCAACCCGTGAAAAATATGGGCGAATTCCAGCGCGATATAGCCGCCGCCGGCGATCAGGATGCGCTTGGGAAGCTCTTTAAGATGGAAGGCTTCGTCGGAGGTTATGCAGAGCTCGCCGCCGGGAATGGGATGCGCGGTGCCCATCTCGCGCGTGGGCTGGTTGCCGGTGGCGATCAGGATCTTTTCCGCCGTGACGCGCTTGCCGGTATTGAGCAGCAGCAAGGTATGCGGATCCTCGAACACCGCGCGGTCCTGATAAATCGTGACACCGGCTTTTTCGACATTGCTGGTGTAGATGCCCTCCAGCCGGGCGATCTCCCTATCCTTGTTGGCGATCAGGGTCGGCCAGTCGAAGCGCGCCTGGCCGAAATCCCAACCGTAACCGGCGGCGTCCTGGATGTTTTCGGAAAACTGGCTGGCATAGACCAAAAGCTTTTTGGGAATGCAGCCGCGAATGACGCAGGTGCCGCCCATCCGCCATTCCTCGGCCAGCGCCACTTTCGCGCCCGCCAGCGCCGCCATGCGGCTGGCGCGCACCCCGCCGGAGCCGCCGCCGATGACAAAGAGGTCATAGTCGAATGTCATTGGGAAATCGATCTCCCCTGCCGCTCGCTCAAGCTCAGGGTGAGGAGAGAAAGGAAATCCTCATGCTGAGCCTCCTGAGCTTGCGAAGGGCGGAGCATGAGGGCCTATCGCGAAATGACTTCGGTGCCCGCAGGTCCGGCAATTAACAGCGTCGTGGCGATTCCGATGAAAAGCCCATGCTCCACCACACCCGGCACGGCGCTGATCGCGGCCGCCAGTTTCGGTGCATCCTGGATCGCGCCAAAGGCGATGTCATAGATCACATTGCCGCTGTCGGTCTTGAACACCGCGCCGCCCTGCTGGCGCAAGGTCAAGGGCGCTTGCGCATAGCCGGCGGCGGCCAGCGCCGATGCCAGGCGGGCGGCGGTGGATTTGTGGCCGAACGCCACCACTTCCACCGGCAGCGGATATTTGCCCAGTTTCGCCACCAGCTTGGACGCATCGGCGATCACCACCATCTTGCGCGAGGCCGCCGCGACGATCTTTTCCCGCAGCAGCATGCCGCCGCCGCCCTTGATCAGATTGAGATCGCGGTCGGCTTCGTCGGCGCCGTCGATGGTCAGGTCCAGCGGCGCGGCATCGTCCAGCTCCGCCAGGGTCAAACCCAGTTTGCGGGCCAGCGCGGCGGTACGTTCGGAGGTCGGCACGCAGGTCAGGCCTTTGGCCAACGGATGTGCCGCCAGCAATTCGACAAAAATCTCGGCAGTGGAACCGGAGCCCAGGCCCAGCTTCATCCCGGGCTGGACATATTCCAAAGCCTTGGCGGCGACGGCGTGTTTGAGGGTGTTCTGGTCGGTCATGGCGAAAGACCATAATGGTCGGTCGCCATAAGGCCAATATCGCGCCGCGAGGAATTTTGGGTCGATAGCGGCAGCGTATCGACGGGCAGGGTTGCCTAGCGACAGCATAAGCAACGCGCGGACGAACCCGTCCATCAGCTGTTGCTGATGGACCCCAAAAGGGCCGCGGCCCCTACTCTACAGTCACTGATTTGGCGAGATTTCTTGGCTGATCCACGTCGGTGCCCTTCGCCAGCGCGGCGTAATAGGCCAGCAACTGCACCGGAACGGCATAAAGCAAGGGCGTGATGAAAGCATTGGTCTTGGGCACTTCGATCGAGGCCCAGACCTTGCCCGCCGCGGCGATGCCATCGGAATCGGAGATCAACAGCACCTTGCCGCCGCGCGCCATCACTTCCTGCATGTTGGAAATGGTCTTTTCGAAATGCACGTCATGCGGGGCGATAACAATAATCGGAACAGCTTCATCGATAAGCGCGATGGGGCCGTGCTTCATCTCGCCGGCGGCATAGCCTTCGGCATGGATATAGGAAATTTCCTTGAGCTTCAGCGCCCCTTCCAAGGCCAGCGGATAGCTGGCGCCCCGGCCCATATAAAGAACGTCACGCGCCTTGGCGACGTCCTCGGCCACCTGTTTGATGGCCGGTTCCTGCTTGAGGAATTCCGCCATATGGCGCGGCGTCTCCAGCAGAGAGGCGCAGAGCCGCTTCTCGTCGGTCTCGCTGAGATTGCCGCGCGCCACCCCCGCCGCGATGGCGAAGGAGGCCAGCGCCGCCAGCTGGCAGGTGAAGGCCTTGGTCGAAGCCACGCCGATCTCCGGCCCCGCATAGGTGGGCAGAACGATATCGGCCTCGCGCGCGATGCTGGATTCGGCCACATTCACCACCGCGATGGTGGTCTGGCCCTTGGCCTTGGCATCGCGCAGGGCCGCCAAGGTATCGGCGGTTTCGCCCGATTGCGACACAAACAGTGCCGCGCCGTTTGCGGGATAGACAGGATTGCGGTAGCGCAGCTCCGACGCCACGTCGATTTCCACGCCCAGACGGCCCAATTTCTCGAACCAGTATTTGCCCACCATGCCGGCATAATAGGCCGTGCCGCAGGCCGATATGGTCAGACGCGAAGCCTGGGCTAGGGTATCGCGCAAACCGACGCCCAGGCGGCGCACCACCGGACCGGCCGGGTCCAGATAATGTGCCAGCGTATGACTCACCACTTCCGGCTGTTCGTGGATTTCCTTGGCCATGAAATGGGAATGGCCGGCCTTGTCCACCAGCGCGGCGGAGGCCGAAGTGATCTTGATCTCGCGGTTGGCGGGACGCCCCTCGGCGTCGAAGATCGCAACCTCGGCCCCCCGGATCACCACCACATCGCCTTCTTCCAAATAGGAAACGCGGTTGGTGAAGGGCGCCAGCGCAAAGGCGTCGGAGCCGATATAGGCTTCCTGATCGGCGTAACCGACCGCCAACGGCGCGCCCCGGCGCGCACCCACCAGCAATCCGTCATGGTTCCTGAAGATCATGGCGATGGAATAGGCGCCGGTCAGTCGCGCCACGGCCGCCTTGGCGGCCGCGTCGGGCGCCAGGCCCTCGCTCATCAGCTGGGTGACAAGATGCGCTGCGGTCTCGCTGTCGGTTTCGGATTCGAACGTGTGACCCTTGGCGGTCAGTTCGGCCTTGAGCTCACGGAAATTCTCGATGATGCCGTTATGGACAATGGCGACTTGGCCCGTGGCATGGGGATGGGCGTTGGCTTCCGTCGGCGCGCCATGCGTCGCCCAGCGGGTATGACCGATGCCGGTATGGCCGTGCAGCGGCTTCTGTTCCAGCACCACGCCCAGCTTGCTGAGCTTACCGGGCGAGCGGCGGCGCTCAATGGCGCCTTGATCCAAGGTGGCGATGCCCGCGGAGTCATAGCCGCGATATTCCAGGCGCTTGAGGGCTTCCAGAATAATGGGCGCTACGTCTCGCGTGCCCGCGATGCCGACAATGCCGCACATTACTTGCTCTCCGTTTGCTTTTTGGCCTTTTGCCGCGCGCGAAAATCCCGCGCCCAGCCGGTCTTTTCGATTTGCGCGCCGCGCGCCACCGCCAAGGCGTCCGCCGCGACATCCTGGGTGATCACCGAGCCGGCCGCTGTGATGGCGCCATCGCCGATTTTGACCGGCGCCACCAGGGCGGTATCGGAACCGATGAAGGCGCCCGCGCCGATATCGGTTTTCGTCTTGGTAAAGCCGTCATAATTGCAGGTGATGGTGCCCGCGCCGATATTGGCGCCCGCACCCACCCTGGCATCGCCCAGATAGCTGAGATGATTGGCCTTGGCGCCCTTCTCGATCACCGTATTCTTTATTTCCACGAAATTGCCGATATGCGCGCCCGCGCCGATGTCAGCGCCCGGCCGCAGACGGGCAAAGGGACCGATGATCGCGCCGCCCGCAACCATGGCGCCCTCCAGGTGCGAATGGCTGCGCAGCCGCGCCCCCGACCTGACCGTCACGCCGGGACCGAACACCACAAAAGGTTCGATCTCCACGTCATTCTCCACCACCGTATCGTGGGCGAAAAACACCGTCTGCGGCGCGGTCATGGTGACGCCGTCCTTGAGCAGACGGGCGCGGACGCGATCCTGAAACTTATCCTCGGCATGCGCCAGTTCGGCGCGGCTATTGACCCCCAGGACCGAAATTTCATCGGTCAAACCAATGGCGCAGGACACACCATCGGCACGCGCCAGTTGGGGAACATCGGTGAGGTAATATTCCTTTTGGGCATTGTCGTTGTTCAGCGCCGCCGCCCAGCGGAAAAAATCTTTCGCATCGGCGGCATAGCAGCCGGCATTGCACAGGGTGACGGCGCGCTCCGATCCCACCGCATCCTTGAATTCGACGATCCGGTTGAGATGGCCGTCCGGCCTCAGCAGCACCCTTCCGTAAGCGCCGGGATCGGCAGCTTCGAAGGCCAGCAGCGCCAGTCCGGTGCGGCTTTGCGCCTTGAGGCATTCGCGGATCGTATCGCCGGTAATAAGCGGCATGTCGCCATTGACCACCAGCAAGGGGCCGGAAAAATCCGCCAGCGCGTCCTGGGCGGTAGCCGCGGCATGGCCGGTGCCCAGCTGCTCGTGCTGGATGACGCATTCCGCGCCCTGCGCCTTGGCGTAGGCGCGAACCTCTTCACCCGCGGCCGAGGTCACGACCACAATCTTGTCCACACAAGCGCCCTTAAGAGCGGTCAGGACATGACCCAACAGGGGCAGACCCGCCACCCTGTGCAGTACCTTGGGCAACACAGACTTCATCCGTGTGCCTTGACCGGCAGCGAGAATAATGGCGGCCTTCGACATGGGCGTTTCCGGTAATGCCTTGAGAGAAAAAGATGAAATGACGATTTGCGACGGTATATTGCCCTCATAGTAAAGGATGATTCCTTAATTCATGCCTCAATTTCCTCCCTCTGCGCCCATACTGATATTCGACCTGGACGGTACCCTGGCCGACACCGCGCCCGACCTGCTGGGCGCCACCAATGCCGTCCTGGCCGCCCGGGGACGGCCCCGGCTGGATCTGGACCATTTGCGCCATATGGTGGGTTTCGGGGCGGTGGCCCTGATCACCCAGGCCATGGAGGCCAGCGGCGCCCCGGTGGCGCAGGCGGAATTGCCCCCGCTGATCGAGATATTTCTTGCCCATTACCGCAGCCATATCGCCGACGGCACGCGGCTGTTCCCCCAGGTGGCTGAAACCTTAACAACCCTGAACAGGCAAGGCGCGCGGCTGGGCGTCTTGACCAACAAGCCCCAGGAGCTGACGGATTTGCTGCTGCCGCGATTGAATCTGGATCGGTTATTTCACGCGGTCTATGGCGCGGGCCGCAAGCCTTATACCAAACCCGATCCGCGAATTTTTCATGACGTGGTCGCGGATACCGCCAAAGACCATGGCGGCGCTCCGGTGATGATCGGCGACTCCATTACCGATCTCAATACCGCGCGGGCGGCGGGGGCGCCTTGTATTCTGATGTCCTACGGCTTCACGCCCATACCGGCGGCACAACTCGGCGCGGACATGGTCCTGGATGAATTTGCCGAGCTGCCTCGGGCCTTGCGCGAACTGGGGCTGTTATAGCGGCCTGTCAGTATTCGCTGCGGGCGCGGGGGAGGACCGCCGACTTGACGGCCCCAACCCCCGTCCCCTATAGCCGGGCCCCTCCGCCGCCAGGCGGGCGCGTAGCTCAGCGGGAGAGCACTCCCTTCACACGGGAGGGGTCAGAGGTTCAATCCCTCTCGCGCCCACCATTTTTCCTCATATCCACAATGATTTGGTGAAGGGATGCTTTACTGGGAATATCTGGGGGAGCGGCCAGGGGAGCGCCAATAAAAAGACCCGCCGGAAAGTCCGGCGGGTCTCGCGCTCATTGAGGGGCACTGCTCTGCGACGAATTGCGGTTGGCGGAAGCGCCCGCCGAACCGCCTGCGTCAATCGACGCGCTGTTTGCGGTATCGCTTGCTCTTGTTACCGCACTATTGGCGGCGTCTTCACCACGGCCAACGGCACTATTGACGCCAGACATTCCCCGCCCCGCGGCATTCGAAGATGCGTTGGCAACTGTGCTGCTGTCGGCGCTGCCACCGGCGCCGAACTCCACACCGCCGGCGCGGGCATGGGCGTCACCGGATGCAGTGCCGGAAGGTGCGCTGCCGAACAGGCCGCCGGCCAATCCGCTGCTGCGTTGTTCGGTTTGGCCTGCGCTGCTATTCGCGGTCTTTTCGGCCGTGCCGCCGGTGGAGCTTGCACGATTGATAGCGCGCGGAAAATTGGGTTGGGCCGCAATGCCGCCCGAACCCATGCCCGTCACGCCGTGATGGAAGCCCCCTTGTCCGCCCAGGCCGCCCGTTATGCCGCCAACGCCCCCACCTAGCCCGCCCCGCCCGCCAAGCAACTGGGCGGATGCGGATCCGGAAACCAGCAGGACGCCGCCAAGGAGGGCTGTGCCGAATGCAATGCTGCGCATCATCTTCATGGGATATTCCTTTCGCTTTGAGCCCGCATCCGGGCCGTCAGCTCCCCAACGATGCGCGGCGAGGTTTCTTCCGCGCGGCACGAGAAAAATTGCCGGAACTATTTTCCGGTCCAGCCCTCGGCGCGCGCTTGTGCTTCCGCTATCGCGTCAAAAGGCGCGCCCTGAATGGAGGCTTCCACCGCGCGGCGCACCGCATCCGGCATTTCGGATCCTGCCATACGATAGGTTCCGCCCGATTCAGGCGATTGCGCCACCAAGGTGCCGATCACCCAGTCGCCATTCTGATGACAGGCGAGTCCGGCCTGGCCTGCCGAGGCAAACGTCCTGCAATCCTTTCCGCCGCGATCGCGGAAGCTGATGCCGATACGCGGGCCTTCGCCGTTGTAACCGGAAGACGCAAGTTTGGTGTCCAGCGCTTGGGCGAGATTGCCCCGCGCCAGCATTTGTCCCTGGGACAACACAAGATCGCCGCCGGATGTTGTCGTTCCGACAATCAGTCCTACCAGCAAGGCCGTTGCGGCTGGAACCAGCGAGCGCGAGACAAATCGACG
>DATFEF010000042.1:0-14990 GCA_035251465.1 Rhizomicrobium sp.
ACCAAACGGCGTGAGACGGGCATTCTTATGGACGTTCATCCGGTTCCTCCTCGGAAAATCTGAAGTCTCAGCAACCTCAGCTTCTCCCTTCAGAGCCGGATGGACAACCTATTGAAAGCTCACAGCTAACGACTGTCGAAGCATGAGGTCAGAACGATTACGCTGGAACGCAGCTTGCTCTAATTCACCGACGCTTACGGTCCAACGCCGCGAATTCCGCGTCACTAAGGACCACCGATGCGGCTCCCGCATTTTCCTCAAGATGCGCCAGCTTGGAGGTTCCGGGTATGGGCAGCATCACGGGACTGCGTTTCAGCAGCCAGGCCAGCGCTATCTGTCCCGGCGTGGCGCCCTTGGCTTTGGCGATCTTATCTAACGTTTTTGTCCCATTGGAATTGGCGGGGCGGGTGAGCTCGCCATCTCCGCCCAGCGGATAATAGGGAATAAAGCCAATGCCATTGGCCTGGCAGTAATCCACCACATCGTCGCTTTCGCGGTCCGCCAGATTGTAGCTGTTCTGCACCGTGGCGACACGGAAGACTTGGGATGCGGCTTTGATCTCCGCCACCGAGACTTCCGACAGGCCGGCATGGCGGATCACACCCTCGTCCAGCAATTGCTTGACCGCGCCAAACTGCTCGCCGCGCGGCACCCGGGGATCGATGCGGTGCAATTGCCAGAGCCCGATCTGCTCCAGGCCCAACCGGCGGCGGCTTTTATGGGCCTGGGCGATCAGATGTTCGGGCCGGCAATTGACATGCCAGCGATGGGGGCCGCTGCGGGTGAACCCGGCCTTGGTCGCGATCAGAAGTCCGTCATAGGGATACAGCGCCTCGCGGATCAGCTGTTCGGAAATATCGGGGCCATAGGAATCCGCAGTGTCGACAAAATTTATTCCCAGTTGCGGCAGCCGCTTGAGAAGGCGCAAAGCCTCCGCAGGATCGCGCGGCGGGCCCCAGACGCCGGGGCCGGTGATCTGCATGGCGCCGAACCCCAGCCGGTTCACCGCAATCTCACCTCCGATTTGAAAGCTGGACATGCAAGCTCCTCAGGAATCGAGGCCACGCGGCTCCTTGATCACCTGACGGGTGGACCAAGTGCGTGGCGTATGGCCGCTGATCTCGGTACCGGCTTCATGACTGAAGCGGCGGTTCCAGATCGTGGCGGTGAGCGAGACCGCCGCCACCGTCCAGAGGGCAACGGTGAAATCGGCGAATTGCGGCATATGATGGCCGCGCAGCACCATCGCTCCCTGCAGGGCGGCGGCGCCGGCGCAGATGCCCATGGACAGCATCAGTTGCTGGAAGGTGGTGTAGAAACTGGTGGCCGCGCCCATACGCTGCTGACTGACCTCGTCATAAGCGATGGTGTTGAAGCCGGTGAATTGCAGGGACATGAAAAAACCGCTGCAGACCATGATCGCGAACATCACGGGCAGCGGCCAGCCGGGCCGGAACAAGCCGCACACCGCATAGCCGGCGCTGGCAAAGAAACCGTTGACCACCAGGGTATCGCGAAAGCCGAAACGGCGCAGCAAAAGGGGCGCCACCGGCTTGGCGGCGATGGAGCCCAAGGCCGTCGCCAGGGTCATCAGACCGGATTGGGCGGCGGAAAGGCCGAAGCCCAACTGCATCATCAGCGGCAGGAGATAGGGATGGGCGCCCTGGGTGAGGCGGGTAATGGCGCCGGCGATCACAGACGTGCCAAAGGTCGGAATCCGCATCAAGGATATATCCAGGATGGGGTCGCGGACGGCGCGCGCATGGTGGATATAGAGCGCGCCCAACAGCCCGCCCATCGCCAGAAACGACAAGGCCAGAATAGCCTCGCCATCATGGCTGATCAGCTCGAAGCCGAACAGGAACAGGCCCAGCGACAGGCTGGAGAGGAATATCCCCTTATAGTCGGTTTTCTCCGGCACCTCGCCGCGCGTGTTGGCGATGAACAGGCTGACCAGCACAATGGCCACCAGGCCGATGGGCAGGTTGATGTAGAAGATCCAGCGCCAGGAGTGCAGATAGGTGACGATGAAGCCGCCGACCGCCGGTCCCAGGATCGGTCCCACCACGGCGGGAACCAACACCCAGCTGGAGGCCTGGATCAGATCGCGTTTCTGCACATTGCGCATCAAGACCAGCCGGCCCACCGGCATCATCAGCGCCCCGCCTATGCCCTCGACGAACCGCGCCACGACCAGAAAGGCGACGCTGGGCGCATTGGCGCAGGCGATCGAGCCCAGCAGGAAGATGACGATGGCGCTGCGGAAAACCGTGCGGGCGCCGAACCGGTCCGCGATGCGCCCCGATACCGGAATGAAAACCGCCAGACTGATCAGGTAGGAGGTCAAGGCGATGGACAGGCTGGGCGCCGATACGCCCAAATCGCGCGCCATGCTGGGCAGCGCGGTGGCCAGCACGGTGCCGTCCAGTTGCTCCATGAACATGGCTGCGCCGGCAATCAGCGCAATGGTGCGAAAATGGGGTTTTGGAGCACCGGATTCGGGCATGATCCAACCCGTTTAGGCCCCAGGTCTGGAGCCTGCAAGGGCGCTTTTTCTCTGATTCACGGGGGTGTGGCGCCCAAGCGGTGCCGTTCTGCACGCCGCGCAACCTGGGCCGCTTGGGCTAGGGGCTCCTCCCGGCCGGCGGCCCATGCTATCCCTTTACATAAGAAAACTCAGGAAGAGCCATGCATCGCCCGCTTTTGTTGCTTGCCGCTTTGCTTGTCCTTGCGCCGCAGCTTGGCAGCGCGCAGCCCGCCAAGCCCGCCCTTTATACCGCCGAGCAGGCCACCGCCGGCGCTGTGGTCTATTCCCAAGCTTGCGCCGCCTGCCATGGCGCGCAGCTGGAAGGCGTGGCAGCGCCCGCGCTCAAGGGATCAGTGTTTGGCGAGCTGGCTGCGGCCCAAGGCCTGACGGTCCAGTCGCTGTGGGACGTAGTCGCCAACACCATGCCGCAATCCGATCCCGGCTCGCTCAAGCCTGAAGACAACAATGCCGTGACCGCCTATATCCTGCAGCAGAACGGCTATCCCGCCGGCAGCACGGCATTGGCCAAGGGCGCAGCAGGCCTGGCAGACACCAAGGTCACGCCGTAAGCCATCCTTGGAACTTCTGTCACGGCGGCGAGATCCCAATTACAATAACGGCCGCCCGGTCTTCGGTGGCGTCTTCGCGATTTTCGCACGTCCCGACACCAAATAGGCAGCGCATTTTCCCAAGGACCCGCAATGGACGCCGGCACCAGAAAAATCCTTGAAGGCATTTCCACCGCCACCCTCACCACCGTGCTGCTGAAGAAAGGGTTGCGCAATGTCTGGCTGCGCGGCGCCTTTCCCAAACAGCCCGGCCAGAAACGGGTGGCGGGCACTGCCTTCACCTTGCGCTTTGTTCCGGCGCGCGAGGATCTGGCGACGCCGGCCAGCTGGGCCTCGCCCATCTCCACCCGCACCGCCATCGAGGCGATGGATGAAGGCGTGATCGCGGTGGCCGATGCCATGGGTGTCACCGAGGCCGGCATTTTCGGCGATATTCTTTGCGCCCGCATGGCCAAGCGCAAAGTCGGCGCCCTGATCACCGACGGGGTGATGCGCGACATGGAAGGCGTGCTGGCAACCGGCCTGCCGGTGTGGTGCGCGGGCGCGGCGGCGCCGGCCTCGGTCGCCGGCCTGACCTTCGTCAATTGGCAGGAACCCATCGCTTGCGGCGGCGTGGCAATCTTCCCTGGCGATGCCATGGTCGCGGACGGCGACGGTGCGGTGGTGATTCCCCAGGCCATGTTGGCGGAAGTGGTCGAACTGGCGGCGGAACAGGAAATCCAGGAAGGCTGGATCATCAGCGAAGTGCAAAGGGGCGTGCCGCTGCCCGGGCTATACCCGCCCAACGAGGAAACCAAAGCGCGCTATGCGGCTTGGCGGAAGGAAAATAAGAAGTAGCCCTCACCCTTCGACAAGCTCAGGGTGAGGATTCAATAGAATCCTCATGCTGAGCCTCCTGTGCTTGCGAAGGGCGAAGCATGAGGATCACTCCTTTATAAAGTCCCTGAGCCTTCCATAGCTCAGCTCGATATGCCGCCGCATGGCGGCTTCGGCGCGGGCACCATCGCGCGCGCGCAGAGCGGCGATGATAACGTCATGCTCGTGTACCGCCTCTTCCGTGATCTCGCTGCGGAAACAAGAACGGAAGATATGGACATGGATATGCAGCCGCGCCAGCGAATCCGCGATCAGATGATTGCCGGCGCCTTGCGCGATCAGCCGGTGAAATTCGGTGTCCATGTCGGCAAAGGCGTCATGCGACGGCGCGCTCTCGCCGCTGGCCAGCGCGGCCATATCGTTGTCCGCCATGCCTTCGGCCGCCTTGCGCGCGGCATGCGGTTCGATCAGCAGACGGAATTCGAACAGGTCGTCGAGCTGGGCGCGGTTCATGCGCGGGCTGGTGGCATAGCCGGCAAAGTGCCGCTTGCTGACCAAGCCATTGGCTTCCAGCATCGAAAGCGCCTCGCGGATGGGGGTCTGTGACACGCCCAGCTCCCGCACCAGGCTGTCCACCGACACCCGGGTATCGGGCGGCAAGCGGAGCGAGATGATGTCGGCCCGGATCCGGCGATAGACCTCCTCGGCCAGGCCGGAGGGGCGAACAATAGGGCGATCCATGTCATTCAAGGCAGGCATGTCCGGAACTTTACCCACAGAAAGGCTGGTTTTTGTCATTGACCGGGCACAGCATAACCCATACGGTCCGACAATCCTATAGGATATTTGATCTGTGCTGGTTTCTGTCGAGGACGTCCGCAAATTGGCCGAGGGCATCCTGCTCGCCAATGGCGTGCCGCCCGATTATGCCCGCACCCAAGCCGGCCTGTTCATCGAAGCCGAAATGCGCGCCATCCCCAGCCACGGGCTTTTGCGCCTGCGCCGGGTGATCGAGCGCATTCACGCCGGTCTATCGGTGCCCGGCACCGCCGGCAAACAGACTTGGACCGCGCGCAGCTTCTTGGCGGTGGACGGGATGCGCGGTCTGGGTCCGGTGGTGGCCATGACGGCGCTGGATGCCATCATTCCGCGCGCCCGTGAGGACGGCATCGCCATCGCCGCGATCCGCAATACCAACCATCTCGGTGCGCTGGCCTATTACGCCGAGCATGTCGCCAGCCTTGGCCTGACGTGCATCGCGCTGACTATTTCCGAAGCCCTGGTGCATCCCTATGGCGGACGCAAGGCGATGATCGGCACCAACCCGATCGCCATCGGTGTGCCGGCTTCGCCGCATCCCATGGTGCTGGACATGGCGACCGGCCTGGTCTCCATGGGCAAGATTCACGACCATGCCAATCGCGGCGCGCCGATCCCCTTGGGTTGGGCGCTGGACGAAAAGGGCGATCCCACCACCGATGCCAGCGCCGCCAAGAAAGGCGCCATCGCGCCGTTCGGCGGCGCCAAGGGCTATGCACTGGGCATCGCCTTCGAAGTGCTGGTGGCAAGCCTGGCGGCATCGGCCATCGGCACCGATGTCAAAGGCACGTTGGATTCGGTGAATGTCTCCAACAAGGGCGATCTTTTCATCGTCATCGCCCCGCCCCATGCCGAGGGCGCCAAGGCGCTGGTCAGCGAATATCTCGACAGTATCCGCAGCGCCGCCCCCGCCGACCCCGAACATCCCGTGCTGGCGCCGGGCGACCGCGCCCACAAGGTACGGGCGCAATCGGAAAAGCGCGGCGTCTATCTCGACGACGGGCTGTGGGACGATCTTCAGAAGCTGGCGGCGGAATCCCGAAAGGAAAAAACCTCATGAGTCCTATCTTCGGCGCCCTGCGCCTGCCCGCTTCGGTGATTTTCGGTTCCGGCCAGCGCGCCGCCATCGGCATGATGACCGCCGGAATCGGTAAGCGCGCCTTGATCTGCACCGATGCGCGGCTGGGCGGCGACGCCCAGTTCAAGGCGATTGTCGCCGACATAAAGGCCAATGGCGTTGAGGTCAAAATTTATGACCGCACCGAGGCCGACCTGCCGATCAATGGCATTTCCGGCTGCGTCGCCGAATGCGCCGATTTCAAGCCCGATGTGGTGCTGGGGATCGGCGGCGGCTCCTGCATGGACATGGCCAAATGCGTGGCGGTGTTGCTGGCCCATGGCGGTTCGTTGCGCGACTATTATGGCGAGAACAAAATTCCGGGGCCCGTGGCGCCGGTGATTGCGGTGCCCACCACCTCGGGGACGGGGTCGGAAGTGACGCCCGTGGCGGTGGTCGCCGATACCGAACGCGGCACCAAGGTGGGCATTTCCAGCCCCTATCTGATCCCGCGCGCGGCGGTGTGCGACCCCGAAATGTCCGTCAGCTGTCCGCCCAGCCTGACCGCCGTGAGCGGCGCCGATGCGCTCACCCACGCCATCGAAAGCTTCACCGCCGCCAACCGCGAGGTGACGCCCGAGCTGACCGTCAAGAATGTGTTCGTAGGCAAGAATGCGCTCAGCGACGCGTTCGGCCTGCTGGCGCTCACCAACATCTTCAAGGCCCTGCGCACCGCGGTGAAGGACGGCAAGAATATCCAAGCCCGCGAGCAGATGATGCTGGCTTCTCTGGCTGCCGGTTGCGCCTTCGGTACGGCGGGCACCGCGGCGGCGCATGCCATCCAATATCCGGTGGGCAATGAGACCCACACCCCGCATGGCATGGGCGTGGCGCTGTTGATGCCCTATGTGATGGAGTTCAACCGCCCCAGCTGTGTGGCCACCTTTGCCCAAATCGGCCGCGCCATCGGCCTTTGCGGTACGGACGAGGAACTCTCCCACAAACTGATCGACGAAGTGGCCAAATTGCTCAAGGACATCGGCATCCCCGCAACCCTTAGGGAACTGGGATTGCCGGAAGACAAGCAGGACTGGACGGCGCAAAGCGCCATCGGCGCCACCCGCCTGGTCAACAACAATCCGAGGCTGCTGGATGTGGACGCCATGAAGGCGATCACCCGCGCCGCCTTCTCCGGCGATCGCTCGGCGCTTGCTTCCTGATTTCGCCAGCAGAGAGACCCCAGCAGAGAGACCTATGACCAACACTGTCACGATCCCCGCGCCCAAGTCCGGCCCAGCCCCCTTCCCGATTCCCACCGACCTTTGGATCGGCGGCAAATGGGTGGAAGGCTCGGCCAAGAAGCGCGTCGATGTGTTCGATCCGTCCACCGGCAAAAAGATCACCGACGTCGCCGACGGCGATGCCAATGACGCCCTGGCCGCGGTGGACGCCGCCGACAAGGCCGCCGCCGGTTGGGCCGCGACCACGCCGCGTCAGCGCGCCGAGATTCTGCGCAAATGCTATGAGAGAATCGTCGAGAATATCGAATGGCTGGCCTATCTGATCAGCCTGGAGAACGGCAAGGCGCTGCCCGACGCGCGCAGCGAAGTGCTCTATGCCGCCGAATTCTACCGCTGGTATGCCGAGGAAACCTGCCATGTGCTGGGCGAAGTCGCCATGGCGCCCGCCAGCGGCGCGCGCATTGTGGTACAATACCAGCCCATCGGCATCGCCTTGCTGGTCACGCCCTGGAACTATCCGGCGGCGATGGCCACCCGCAAGATCGCGCCCGCGCTGGCGGCCGGCTGCACCGTGCTGCTCAAGCCCGCCACCGAGACCCCGCTCACCGCCTTCGCGGTTGCCCAGATCATGCACGACTGCGGCGTGCCGGCGGGCGTGGTCAACGTCGTCACCACCTCCAAGGCCAGCGTCTTGTCCAAGGCGGTGCTGCACGATCCCCGGGTGCGCAAAGTCTCCTTCACCGGCTCGACCCAGGTGGGCCGCGCCCTGCTGCACGAAGCCGCCGACCAGGTGATTTCCTGCGCCATGGAGCTGGGCGGCAATGCCCCTTTCATCGTCTGCAAGGATGCCAGCCTGGGCGACGCGCTGGACGGCGCCATGCTGGCCAAGATGCGCAACAGCGGCGAGGCCTGTACCGCCGCCAACCGCTTTTATGTCCACAAGGATATCTACAAGCCCTTCACCGACGGCATTGTGAAGCGGATGTCGGAGATCAAGCTGGGCGAAGCCACCGATCCGCAATCCACTCTGGGCCCGATGGTGAATGAAAAGTCCGTCGCCAAGATCGCCGAACTGGTGGACGATGCCGTGGCCAAGGGCGCCAAGCTGCTGTTGGGCGGCCAGCGCCTCAACCGGCCCGGTTATTACTATCCGCCGACCGTGCTGGCGGATGTCCCCGACCATGCCGACATGATGAAGGAAGAAATCTTCGGACCGGTGGTTTCGCTGCAATCCTTCACCGACGAGGCCGAAGCGATAGCCAAGGCCAATGACACCGAATATGGCCTGGCGGCTTACGTCTATACCCAGGACCTCAAGCGCGGCCTTCAAATCTGCGAGAAAATCGAAGCCGGCATGCTGGCGCTCAATCGCGGTATCATGTCGGACCCGGCGGCGCCGTTTGGCGGCGTCAAGCAATCGGGCCTAGGCCGCGAAGGTTCGCACCATGGCTTGATCGAGTTTTGCGAGGCCAAGTATATTTCGGTGGCCTGGTAGTTTTTACGAAGAACAGCTCACTTCCAGGTGAGACATTTCCGGCGGCGGCGGCGCGGCAAAGGCTTCGTCGCCGTCATGCTCTTCGAACGGCGCCTGCACCAGCTTGAAGATACGGTCCAAAGTGGCGATGTCGCCATGGTCTTCCACCGCGCGGATGGCGCTTTCCGCCACCCAGTTGCGCAAGACATATTTGGGATTGACCCGGTCCAAACCCGATAAATCCTCGCTTTCCGTCCGCACCCGATACCGCGACAGCCAGGCTTGCGCACCGCCATTTCCGGTCCCGAACAAGGCCAGCCAGTCCGCATCCTCCGCCGTGAGATTGCGGAAGCTCAGGCTGTAATCGGCCTTGGCCTGGGCCATCAGATTCAACAATTCGCCAATCAGCCGGTCGTCATCCGCGTCTTCGCGGACCAGACCCAGCTTGGCGCGCATCAAGGCGCGATAGCGCATCCGGTAGAGCGCTTCATAGGTGTCCAGCACGGCGACCAGCCGGTCCTTCGCAATCAGGCCGGACAGCGCAAAAGCCAGTGCCCGCAGATTCCAATGCGCGATCGCCGGCTGCATGTCGAAGGCATAGCGGCCCTGAGCGTCGGTATGGTTGCAGACAAAACCGGGCTCGTAACCCTCCATGAAACCGAAGGGTCCGTAATCCAGAGTCAGGCCCAGGATGGACATATTGTCGGTGTTCATCACGCCATGGGCAAAGCCCACCGCCTGCCAAGCCGCCATCAACTCCGCCGTCCGCTTCACGACCTCCGCGAACCAAGCGGCATGATCGCCCGTCAGATGCGGGAAGAATTCCGCGATGACATAATCGGCCAGCTGGCGCACCTGTTCCTGACGGCCGCTGTGAAAAAAATGCTCGAAATGGCCAAAGCGCACATGGCTGCGCGCCAATCGGGTCAGGACCGCGCCAGGTTCCGGCACTTCGCGATGGACCTGCTCATGGCTGGCGACGACCGCCAAGGCGCGGGTGGTGGGAATATCCAAGGCGGCCATCGCTTCGCTGCAGAGATACTCGCGAATGGTGGAGCGCATCACCGCCCGGCCATCGCCGAAGCGCGAATAGGGCGTGGTGCCCGCACCCTTGAGCTGGATATCCCAAAGCTCGCCCGCCTGATTGCGCGCCTGCCCGATCAGGAGCGCGCGTCCGTCGCCCAACTGCCCGGCCCACACGCCGAATTGATGCCCGGAATAGACCATCGCCAGGGGCGGAAAACCGTCCAGCGGGGCGTGACCCGAAAAAACCTGCACGAAGGCCGGATCGGTGAACATCGCCGGATTCAGCCCAATCAACGCCGCGGCCTTCCCATTGGCATGAATCAACCGCGGCTGTACGCCCACCGGCTCCGCCGGCATCAAGGTGTAGAATTCGCCGGGCAGCCGCGCATAGTGATTTTCGAGCTTAAGACCGAAACCCGGCATAGTGTCCTCTGGAACCCCGACGGCATATCCCAAACGATCCTGGGTGCCAAATAGGACATTCCCGGCGGCGCGATAACCCCATAGCTATGGGGGAATATCCGATCTTTCCCCGATCTTAATAAGGCCAGCGGCATGCTGTACAACGACAAATCCGTATGATTGCAGGCCTACGCTAGGACCTGGCATCGCCACACAATCACGAGCAAGCACGCATGACGGAATTATCGCCAGAACAGGCGCCCCAGGGTGGGTGGGGTACGCGCATGCTGAATGGCGCGCTATGGATGATCGCCCTGCGCTGGGCGATCCGGCTGACGGGGCTTGTCAGCACCGTCATTCTGGCCCGGCTGCTGATGCCGAGCGACTTCGGCATCGTCGCCATGGCGATGATCGTGGTGAGCACGCTGGAAATTTTCAACCAGACCGGACAGAAACTGGTGCTGATCCGGCTGGAAAATCCCACCAAGGAGCATTTCGATACCGCCTGGACGGTGTCGTTCCTGATCGGACTGGCCATCGCCGCCGCCATCCTGGCTGCTTCGCCCTTGGCGGAGTTCTATTTCCACGAACCGAAGGTCGAGCCCGTCATGCAGTGCCTTGCCCTGCGCGCGGTGCTGGGGGGGCTGGAAAATATCGGCACAGTGCATTTCCGGCGCGACCTGAAATTCAACAGCTTCTTCGCCTACAATGTCTATCCCAAGCTGATTTCCTTCACTGTCACCATTGCGCTGGCCTTCATGCTGCGGAATTACTGGGCGCTGGTCGCGGGCATTTTGATCGGCCAGCTGGCGCTGATCGTGCTGAGTTACGTTATGCATCCCCATCGCCCCCGCTTTACCCTGTCCAAAGTGGGCGAGATCTGGTCCTTCTCGATTTGGACCTTCCTTCGTTCCGTCGGCTATTACCTCAATGGACAGATCGACCAGGTGGTGGTGGGCGGTTTCGGCGGCGCCGCGCTGATGGGACGCTATGCGGTCGCCACCGACGTGGCGCAAAGCCCGGGCCGGGAGATCAACGAACCGATGGTGGCGGTACTCTATCCGGTGATGTCCCGCCTGCAGAACGACATGCCGGCGCTGCGCGATGTCTATCTGAAGACACTCGGCTGGACGGCGTTCATCTGCGCCGCTACGGGCGTGGGCGTGGCGTTGGTGGCGCCGGATATGCAGCAGTTGGTATTGGGTGATAAATGGATCGGGATCGCGCCGCTGATGAGTTGGCTGGCGATCGGCGGCGCCATTGCCGGGCTTAGCAGCGGCGCCTATTCCCTGTTCGACGCGCTGAACCAGCCCCGAATCGGCGCGCGCATGATCTGGGTTCGCCTTCTCATCCTGGGCGCGGCCATCGTGCCGGTGGCCTTTTGGACCAAAAGCCTGATCGACATCGCGATCTGCCGCGCGCTTGGCGAAGCCCTCTTTCTACCGGGCCTGTTCCATGCCGTGCATCGATTGGCCGATATCAGTTTCAATCAGTATGTCAAAACGCTCTATCGCCCCGTCCTGGCATCCGCTCTTATGGCCATCGCCGTCATCGCCGCGAATATGACGCTGCCGATCTCCGGAAACACCAGACTTGCAACTGATATCAGTCTCGGGGCTATCGTCTTCCTTGGCAGCGCGTGGCTCTTGTGGCGCGCGGCCGGCCGGCCGGCCACGCCGGAAGCCGATGTTTTTGGTCGCGTCTCCAAGATATTCCGGACGTCACCCGCGCCCGCGCGCTAAAAACAGAGTGCCAACAGCTATTCCATATCCATCTTGCCGGATCGCCGATAGCGGTCCATGCGCCAGCCGACCGCCAACCCGGCACGATGCACCAGGGCGGTGACGCCTGGCCGTTGCCACAGTCCGGTATAGAAAAAATGCTGTGACGTGGCGAAGTCCCGCTTGGCCACGGAATCTCCGGCGCCCCGATCAATGCGTTCCAGACCCTGCGATTGGGCGCTGTGTATGATCTGTTTCAGCAGCATGCGTCCTGGCGCGAAAGATTTTAGCGCCGGGTTGTAGACCGGAAACCAGTAATGCAGGGTCGAACCGGAACGCAGGCCGAAATGGGATGCGACCCAGGTATCCCCGGCATGAAGAGTCGAAACGATACCCGAGCACTGCTCATCACGGGTCCGACAAAGTGCATACAAAATATCCTGCGTTCGCTTTTCGCTTAGAACATCCCCAACCCCCGTTCTATGATACTGAGCGCGCTTATCGGCAATCAGCTTACCGAGAGACCGTTCCACATCGTCCTCGCAAAACACAAAGCGAACTGGACCATACTCGCGGATCAGCTTGCGTTCTCGCCTTTCGGTATCGGACGTAAATTTTTTGTCGCTGCGCCCCTTCTCCTCCCAGAAAGTTTCACCACCTTGTGGAAAATCAATGCGGCACCCCACTTCTGACTTCTCGCCGACAAGACCATTTTCCTGCTGACTTTCATCAAGATGCGTGAAGTAAAACGATTTGAGGCCACTTAGGCGCAGCAATGCCCTTGCCTCGATACGAAATCCCGGCTCGGCAACCAGGCCAAAATAGTCGCTCAATTCGCCGCCCAACCGTTCACCAATTCCGGCCACGGCATGGACCACGGAACGATACTGAAAAGGGAAAAAGGCCACGGTGCGCCCATCTTGCACCAAGCGGCAGATCAGTACCGATGGCACGCAAGACGCGACAGCGCGAGCGTAAGCGTAAGACAGGAATGCCAGGGGCCGCGGCGCCAGAAATCTGTGCCAAGTCTCCTGGTCGGTGCTGGACAAAGCTTCCGGAGTGATCACCTGACCCGTGATCGGGCCGTTCTTCATGGATACTGGCTCCGGGAGAGAGCAGGCGCCACCGCGGGCGTAAAATCGTCACCGGGTCTGGCTTCCGCCCGCCACTTCGGTCCCGCGATGGCCTTTGCCGGCAGCAAGGCGGCGATTTGCGGCAGCAAGAGGGCCAAGACGACAAAGAGATCGTAATAGGCCATGCTGAGCGCCGCGCCGCCCACAAAAAATGCCAGCAGGCTGGTTTGTATCATCCGCGCCAGCCTGTGTTGCCAGAGGTCTTTCATGCGCTTGGTCCTGCGAGTGATCGACCAGCAATACTTAATTGTCACAAGAATAATCGCGAGGTAGAGGCCGAATCCGATGAACCCGTGCTCGCCCAAGACCTGGAAATAAATACTGTGTGCGGCGTGCGCTTCTTCGCCCGGAAAGTACTGGTGGAAAACCGCGTTGAGTTGCGGACCGTAGAAACCTGCACCAAAAGGAAAATGCTCGGTGGCATACATTATGGCAACCTGCCAAGCCGTCCATCGCCCCTGGAAAGAGGCGTCAGTTTTCAGAGAATTGATGGAATCGACGCGATCAAAAAACGATTGTGGCATAAAATGAATTGCAAAATAGAGCACGGCAGCGCCGACCAGCAGATACATCAGACGCTGTCGCACATTAAAAAATAAAAGGACCGCGATCGCAGCCATGGCGATATATGCACCCCGCGAGTAACTGCCAACTACCGCGATTGCGCTTGCCACCATGCAAGCGGCCAAAATCCACTTCAGCAGCTTCGACGTCGTGGCCGATCGCAGATACTCGATTAGAGGTATCGACATTAGGACTGCTAGCGCCAACTGATTGTTGTCGCTGATGATCGTCGCGTCCGGACCATAGACCCGGTAGACCCCCCCGGTCATGACGGTGAAAATGCCGCCCTTTACCCCATAATACATCAGGGAAATCGCCGCGACCCAAATGACCGCATCGATTCGTACCCTGTTGGTAGCCGTTGCCGCGATAAGGAAAGCCAGGGCAAAGACGCGCCAAGTCCGGTCCCAGTATGGCCAGGACCAAGTCGTATTAAAGGCAAAAAATGAATTGAACGTCATCCAAGCCAGAAAGATCAGGAAAAGCACGGTTAGGGAATTACGCGGAATTTTCTTCGGTTCTTCCGACAAAGCCCAGGACAGTACCGCGGTACCCGCAACGATCAAATTCAGCGGCAAGGACCGGACAAAGCCGAAAGCCTCCTGGTGGGGCGCCATCAGCGCAAACCACTCCCAGACCAACACTCCGACAAAGGGATAGCGCAGGGTGAAGCCCAAGCTGATCGCGACAGCGGCAACAAGAAACAGGTCTCTCATGACAAAGCCCCCTATGCCGCCGTTTGCCGCTTACGCAACATCAGCCAGCGCTCGGCCCGGCCCGCGTCGAACTCTCCCCACGGATCGCAGACACTGGCCGTCTCGACGGAAATGCGCCCAATCCTGTCATAAGGCAACCACCCCCCAGGACAGGCATTAAGCACCGCGTCGCTGGTAAATATCAGCTCAAAGCTCAAAGCACGCGTCGCCGCCAAAACGTTCGCATCATACCGGCCATGGGGGAACGACATGCTGAGAACGGCGGCCGGGCCGAGATTGGAACGCACCAATTCCCGCGCCTGAAGCAGATCTTGCTCCGGATTGTCGATCATGGTGAGCGGCAAATGGCTGAAGCCATGGACGCCGATGCTGACATGGCCGCCGAGCAGGCCGCGCAGTCCGTCCCAATCGGCCATGTCCGCGCCCGATTTGCGCGCATGCACGCGTGCCAGCAAGCCGTCGCGGCGCTCCGGCTCCAGCGCGCCATAGGCCTTCAACAGAGCCAACTCGCGATTGTCGCAAGGCTCCCTACCCGCGCCGGGTCCGGCCGTGGCCATTTCCCACAGATCCCGATACGACGCGCGGCGGCTACGCAAGGCCTGCAACAGGGTCTCCTGCCACCATGGCGCACCCGTGGCGACCGCGCCTGCGGCGACGAACAGGACCCACGGCGCTTCCTGCGCCGCCAGGATCGGCGCCGCATAACGCACATTGTCGTCCCAGCCGTCGTCAAAGGTTATCAAAAGGGGGTGCGACGGAAGCGGGCGCGTCCCGCGCCGCGCCTCCAGAAGGTCCGGCAATCCGACAATCGTGTAGTTGACGCGCAGAAATCGCACCAGGCGCTCCAACACATCGGTCGAGAGGGTGTAATCCGGATTAGGGTCATGCTCCGCATACATCGCTTTCGGCAGAACCCGATGCAGCA
>DATFEF010000043.1:0-29321 GCA_035251465.1 Rhizomicrobium sp.
TTGTAAGATAACAAGGCACCCCCGGTTCAATCCTCCGAATTTCGTGGACGATGAAGCGGAAAAAAGCGATTGGGTCTATTGAATCGTCGACCGGATCATTTCTGGTTGAACGTGTAGGTGTAGCTCCATCGTTTCTCCGCACCCGGCGCGAGATCGATAGCGATATAGGGTTCCACCGACTGGATGCGGTCGATCGAGAAAATGTTTAAGCGGGTGATGGGCTGGTCGCCCTTGACGGAAACGCTCGCGCCGCCGCCTTCGATGGTGAAATCATAATCTGCGGCGGTTTTTCCGAAGCCGGTGAGCGAAAAGGACATGCGCTCCTTGTTCGCCATCGGCCTGAGATAGGTGAGGCTGTTGCCCTGGATGCGCATCAGGTCGGCCGCCGGCGGATTGGCCGCGGACAAGGCAAAGGGGAATGTGATCTTCGTGCCGCCATTGCCGTGAATCAATTTGAGGAAGTTGTGGTTGTACACGTTGGTATTGATGGACTTCTGGCCAATGTTGCGCAGCCGATGTGTCATCAATAGTTGGGGCTTGCCCGGCACCAAACCGAGGGACTTTTCATAAATATACCCATAGCCAATTGCGTTCAGGGTTTGGGTGAATGCCACGCCGGTCTTCGTGACCTTGGTGGTGCGCTCGCCGGCATCCAAAATGCGGTAATGCCGGTAATGGTCATAGGGCTGGGTGTCGGGCTGGTACAACACGCCCACCCCGGGCTTGATGAACAGGCCGGGCTTGGCCTCGAAATCCAGCGGCGCGAATTCCTCGACCGGGCCGCTGATGGCGCTGTCGGGGCCGGCGACGATACCATCGCCCACATACGTATAGTCTAAGACCTCCGGGCCGGTTTTCTCAAACCAAGGACCGTAAAATTCCCGGCCATCGCGCTTAAGGCTGGTGATAACGCCCGCCTGGTCGAACCGCGTGCCATTGTAGAAACCGCGTGCCGCATCGATGCGGGCGACGCGGGCGGTGAGCACGCCATTGGCAATCACGATATCGGGCGCCGAGGCCAAAAGCTCGCCCACCGGCGCGGTGACGGCGGGCAGGGGCTGCACAGGCTGGGCCAGCGCCCCCTTTAAGCAGCAACAAGCCGCCAGCAACGCGCCCAGAACGCCGAGAGAAAATTTTACTTTCTGTTGCCGGGCCCGTAACACGCCTTGCCGGTCTTCAGATTCGCATTTTTGCGGCGCCGATGCACATCCCATGGTGGCTATGTCAGGCGTTCTGGATGTTGTCATGTGCGGGATTCCCTCGTGGCCGTCAAATATTCCGAAACCCTAGACTATGACGGCGAGACGCATCAATTGACCTTGACCAGGGGCGATGGGACCGTTCAGAGCTTTCCCGCTGCCAACAATGCACAAAGACGCAGTGGCGGCCGATGGCCGGACGGGACGTACCATTATGAACGTCACACCACCCATCCGGACGATGCCCCGGACAGTGGGTATGGCTCTCACGGCAACTACATTTTCACTGTTCCCGGCCGCGACAAGATGGGCGTCCATTCCGGGCGCGCCGACCGGCGAGATGGCGCGGGACGTTCGGGGGTGAATCATGCGACATTGGGGTGTATCCGCACCACGGACGAAGGCACGGCTGCCATTCGGGACGCCGTGACTTCGGGCGATCCGGTCACAAGGATTACGGTCCGAAACAATCGCTGAGGACAAATATGCGTATCCTGTCAGCCGTCACGATATTTGTCTTTGTTTTCTGCGGCGCGGCTGCCGCGCAGGAATTCCGGGGGCCGCCATGGTTTTCCGCCGCACGGTGCACGCGGGCAATTTCCGATGCTGCGGATAGAGACCTGGACCGGCTGCAAAGCTGGGCTGCGGTATACCGAACCTTTCGGTTATACCGGCAATGCGACGATGGCGGTACCGCTGAAGGTTATAGCGACACCGTCGCCATTCTTTTGACCGAACACTGGCCGGACGTTACCGAGCTTTCAAATCTGTCGAAATCCCATCCGTTGTTCGAACGCTTTGTGCTCTGGCATGTTGATGGGCTGATGTCTCCGGAGCAGAGTCAGCTCATCAAGGAAAATGCGCGCAACCGGTGTCCCGCTGGCGCCGAGCGGTTATGCCGGCATCTGGAGAAGGCCGTGGAAGAAATCGATTGAGGCGATTTTTCTCGCCAGCCGGCGGTGCGCAGTATCCCGGCGCGCATTTCAGTCTTCGCCGGGACCGAAATAATCATAGGTATAGGTCCAGCGCTTGGTCTCGCCCGGCTTGAGGGAAATGGCGATATAAGGCTCCCAGCTCACATTGGTGCGGATGGACCAGAAATTGATCCGCGATAGCGGCTGGTCGGCGCGGATGCGCTGGCCGAAGCCGGACTTGGTGTTGACCACCTTGAAGTCATAGTCGCTGATCTGGGTGCCGAAGCCGCCGATCGGCGAAGAGACGCTTTCGCCTTCCTTCACCGCGCGCAGATACCGGATGGTCTTGCCGTTGACTTCCGCCGCGCCCGGCTTGAAAGGCTTGGCGGCGACGATATTGAACGGAGCGGTGATGGCGACATTCTCATTGCCCGTGCTCAGGGTCAGGAAGTTGTGGCAATAGACGGCGGTGTCGATCACCTTGGCGCCGGTGTTCTTCAACGCATGTTCGATCACCATCTGGGCCTTGCCGGGCACCAGCTTCACCGCCTTCACATAGGCATAGCCATAGCCCGTCTCTTTGTCCGACAGATCCTGGGTCAGGCGCACGCTGGTCTTGGTGGCGCTGCTGGAACGCCTGCCTTCGTTCAGCACCGGATAGGAATGGACGAAGACATATTGGTCGGTGTCGCGCCTCAAGATGCCGACGCCAATTTTCAGGAATTTTCCACCCGCGCCCGCTTCTTGGAAGCCGATGGGCTCGAACTCTTCGGCTGGGCCCGCCGCGCCGCTGGCGGGATGGACCGTGACCTGGCCGTTCTGCCAGATATAGTCCCGCACATGAGGCGAATAGCTGGAGAACCAGTATTGGCCATAGTCCTGACCCTTGTAGGTGGCATGGGCGACGATCCCGGCGCGGTCGAACCGGGTGCCGCGGTAAAAGCCGCCTTCGCCCGGCAGATAGACCTTGGCCGAGACGATTCCATTGGAGATATTGTGGTGGGGCAGGTTGTCCAGCACGCTGGCGGAAATGACGCTGGCGGCGGGCGGCGGGACCGGGTTGTTCTGGGCTGAAGCCGTCATCATCCCAGTTATGAAGATCGCGGCAGAACCCGTTGCTACAACGAGATAATTCCACCGTTTTCCGAACCCATTGACCGTCACGTCCCACCCTGTTTTTTGTGTATTTTGCGTCTAGGGCTGTCCCCTTGTATGAGAACTGGTCTCCACTTCACCTCTTTATATAGCAGAACATGAAGCGCGTCCTCATCACCTCCGCCATCCCCTATGTTGCCGGGGTCAAGCATCTGGGCAATCTGGTCGGGTCCATGCTTCCGGCCGATATTTTCGCCCGCTACTGCCGGTCCCGGGGCTACGACACCCTGGCGATCTGCGCCACCGACGAACATGGCGCGCCGGTGGAACTCGCCGCCCTGGAGGAGGGCATGCCGGTGGCGGAATATGCCGCCAAATGGCATGCGGTGCAGAAGCAGTTGGGCGACCGTTTCGGGCTGGCCTGGGACAATTTCGGGCGCTCGTCCTCGGCCCAGAACCATGAACTGACCCTGCATTTCGCCCGCCGGCTGTGGAAGAACGGCTTTCTGGAACTGCGCACCACCAAACAGGCTTATTCGGCGACCGACGGCCGTTTCCTGCCGGACCGTTATGTGATCGGCACCTGTCCCCATTGCGGCTATGAACGGGCGCGCGGCGACCAGTGCGAGAACTGCACAAGGGTGCTGGACCCGGTGGATTTGATCAAGCCGCGCTCGGCGGTGTCGGGGGCGCAGGATATCGAGATCCGCGATTCCACCCACCTGTTCCTTAAGCAATCGCAATTTTCCGATCGGCTGCGCGCCTGGATCGACAGCCACAAGGCCGACTGGCCGCAATTGGTGACGTCCATCGCTTACAAATGGCTGGACGAGGGGCTTCAGGATCGCGGCATCACAAGGGATCTGGAATGGGGTATTGCGGTGCCCGACGACATTGCCGATGGCAGACTGAAGGGAAAAGTCTTCTACGTCTGGTTCGACGCGCCCATCGAATATATCGCCGCCACCAAGGAATGGGCCGACAAGAACAAAAAGGGCGATGCCTGGAAAGACTGGTGGTATGGGGATGCGGCCAAGTCCGTCACCTATTGGGAATTCATGGGCAAGGACAATGTGCCGTTCCACACCGTGGGCTTTCCCGTCACCATCATGGCGTCAGGCGAGCCCTGGAAGCTGGTGGACCGGCTGAAGGGCTTCAACTGGCTGAACTATGACGGCGGCAAGTTTTCCACCTCGGGCAAGCGCGGTATCTTCATGGACACGGCGCTGGATGTTGCCCCGGCCGATTACTGGCGCTATTACCTGATCGCCAACGCGCCGGAAGGCAGCGACAGCAATTTCACCTGGGAACAGTTCGCCGGGGTGATCAACAAGGACCTGGCCGATGTGCTGGGCAATTTCGTCAACCGGGTCACCAAATTCTGCGTCGCGCGGTTTGACGGGGCGATGCCGGGCGAGGGCGAATATGGCGAGGATGAAAAGGCGCTGATCGCCGAGCTGGACCGCCGCATCGCGCAGTACGCCGCCTATATGGAAGACGCCGAATTCCGCAAGGCGATGGGCGAAATGCGCGCCATCTGGGTGGCGGGCAACGAATATATGACCCGCGCCGCGCCCTGGACCCATATCAAGACCGACCGCGCCAAGGCGGCGGTGGGCGTGCGCATGGGGCTGAATCTGATCCACCAGTTCGCCCATCTGCTGTGGCCGGTGATGCCCGATTTCGCCAAGACCATCCATGAATGCATCCAACCGGTAGGCTATCGCGGTGGGGTGATCCCATTCCCCGATGCGTCGATGGCACAGGCGTTGGATGAGTTGACCCCGGGTCAGCCGATCAAGGCCCCCGACATGTTGATCACCAAGATCAGCGATGAGCAGGTGGCGGAGTGGAAGGCGAGATTTGGCGGGGCGGGCAGCTAGACACCAAGTGTCATCCCCGGCCGAGCGCAGCATTGCTGCGCGAGGGGAAGGGGACCCAGGTGTTGCCGTATGTCGCCCGCGAAAGCAGATCAAAGGCTGGAATCGGGCTCGGAAACTACGCTTGATCGAGCAGGACAATTCGGGCTGGAATGACCTGACACAAGGGCTGATCTGATACCTAGGTTCCCTTCCCTCGCCGCGCTTGGCGCGCGGCTCGCCGGGAATGACATGGGTGCCAGTCACAAGGGGAGGGTCGTATGTCCGACACCACCACACGCCGCCGCATGATGCAGCAGTTTTCCGGTTCTCGGTCCCGCCTCGGGTCGCGCTTGGCCGCGCGCCCCGTTCATACGCTGTTGCTCCTTATCCGGCCTCGCGTCGCGCTTGGGCGCGCGCCCCGTTCATACGCTGTCGCTATGAACCGTTCGCCGGGGCGAAAGGTCCACTGGACCTTTCGCTATTCCCGGCTCACCCACCGCTAAGCGCCTGCACGATACACACGTCGTCGCCCGCTTTGATGGGGTGTTCCAGCGCTTTCACCACCTCGCCATTGACGAAGAAGCGCATGTGCTTGCGCAATTGATCCTGCTCATCGACCATGCGAAAGCGGATGCCGGGAAATCGCGCATCCATATCCTCCAGTAGCGCGCCCAGGCTCGCGCCCGTCGCCTCCACTTCGTCCGCCCCGGTATAGGAGCGCAAGGGGCTTGCGATCAGCACCGTGACACGCGGCGCACTCATCATCCCCCCCAAACAATCAAATAACCGTGCCCGTTTCCACCGCATAAATCTCCGGCAGGTGCCGGGCGATGCAATTCCACGCCTTGCCCTCATTGCGGCTGGCCCACAATTCCCCGCTGGTGGTGCCGAAATAAAGCCCGGCCGGCGCACCCCCATCCGCCGCGAAAGCCTGACGTTTCACCGTCCACCAGGCCTGCGCCTTGGGCAGGCCGGCATCCAGCCGCGTCCAGCTTTTGCCGCCATTGCCGGTGCCATAGACGGCGGGCTTGCCCTCGATGCTGGTGCGCGGCCACACCGTCTGGCCGTCCATCGGCAGCACCCAGCACCGCTCATCGTCGCGCGGATGCACCACCATGGGAAATCCCACATCGCCGACCTTGGCGGGCATCGCCTTGCCGATGCGCTTCCACACTTTGCCGGGCCGGTCCAGCCGGTAGATGCCGCAATGATTTTGCTGATACAGCCGGTCGGGATTGGACGGACACATTCTGACGCAATGCGGATCGTGGAAGGTGACGGTCTTGGCATCGAAGCCCCCCACGACCTCCATGCCTTCGATCAGCGGCGCCCAATGCTTGCCGCCGTCCACCGTCTCATGCACCCCGCCGCCCGACATGGCGAAATAGAGATGCTTGGGATCGCGCGGATCGATAATGATGGAATGCATCTTGGGCCCGTCGGGCGTGCCGTCCTGCTCGCGGCCCATCCATTCGCGATACTGCTTGTCGTCATTGAGCCCGGAAAATTCATTCCAGCTGACGCCGCCATCCTCGCTGCGGAACAGGCCTTGCGGCGAGGTACCGGCATACCAGACATTGGGTTCATTCTTATGCGCTGGCGTCAGCCAGAAAGTATGGTTCACCGTGCGGCCGCCTTCTTGCTTCTTGAAGGCAGGCGGTTGCTTGGCTTCTTTCCAGCTTTTGCCCATGTCGGTGGAGCGGAAAATGGTTGGGCCCAGATGGCCGGTGCTGGCAGCGGCGAGCAAGGTTTTGCCGTCGCGCGGGTCCAGCATCATGTGCTGGATGATATGGCCCAGGAAATGCGGCCCCGTGCTGCGCCATTGCTTGCGCCCGGCATCGCCGCGATAGATCCAAGCGCCCTTGCGCGTTGCGACCAGCAGCACCGTGCCATCCGATGGCCGGCTTTTAGCCTTGCTGGATTTTGCTTTGGATTTTGTTTTCGCCATCTTTCATCTCATGGGAAATTCCGCCGGCGACGATAGCGCGATCAACCGGGGAACGACAGCCCGATAGCGTTGTGCCCTAACGGAAATAACGGGCCATGTTCCGGCCCAGGGCCCCCCGGCGCAATGCAAGTGTCACAAAGCAACAGGCCGGCAGCCTTCGCCGCCGGCCTTGCAAGAAATGCTTGATTTATAAGGGTTACTTTGGTGTCACCTTGAACAAGCCGCCGGTGGTCGAATCTTCCAGCATCCACACCGTGCCGTCGGGCGCGACCTCTATATCGCGGATGCGGCGGCCCACATTCCAGCGCTCGGCAGGCTTGGCGGTGGCCCCGTCAACAATGATCCGGTTCACGGTCATGGTCGCCAAGCCGCCCATCAATATCGAACCCTGCCATTGCGGGAAGACGTTCCCCTTGTAGAAAGTCATGCTGCCCGGGGCGATGATGGGGTTCCAATAGATCACGGGTTTCTGCAAGTCCGGACGGGTGTCGGGCTGCGGGATCGGCACGCCGTTATAGTTCTGGGCATAAGCAACCAGCGGCCAGCCGTAATTCTTACCGGGCTCGATCAGGTTGAGTTCATCGCCACCGCGCGGGCCATGCTCCAGCTCCCACAATTTGCCATCGGGCGCGAAAGCCAAGCCATAGGGGGTGCGATGGCCCAGGCTCCAGGTCTCGGCCGGCGTCATGTTCTTGCCGGGATGTTTGTAGGTATAGACCGCCGGCGCGGTCTTGGCGGTTTCGCTGTCGGACGGCGGATTGATGATGCCGACGCTGGACGCACCCGTCTTGCCGGCATTGGGATTGCCCGGCGCGGGCTTGCCGTCCAGGGTCAGGTGCAAAATCTTGCCCAAGGGCTGGTTGGGATCCTGAGCAGGGGTAAAGCGCTGGCGCTCACCCACCGAGAGGAACAGCGACTTGCCGTCCGGCGCGAAAGCGATATTGGCGCCGAACTGGCCACCGCGTCCGCGCGCGCCGTCGCGCCAGATCACTGTCACATTTTCTAGGCTGGCTGTCACGGGCGTGGCGCTGTCGTTGAGCACCAGCTTGGCCTTGGCCAGCGCCAGGCTCGAGCCGCTGATCCCGCCCAGGGTGCCGGGCTCGCAATAGGTGAGATAGACCGTCTGATCGGTGGCGTAGGTGGGCGAAACATAAATGCCCAGCATGCCGCCCTGGCCGCCATAGAGCGCGGCGGGATAATTCAGCACCGGGCGCTTCAGGCCGGATTGCGTCACCAGCCAGATCGGGCCGACTTTTTCGGTCACCAGCATGCGGCCATCCGGCAGGAAAGCGATCCGCCAGGGCAGATTGAAGGTCGCCACCGACGTCATGTTGAACGGAATGCTGGCCTCCGGAGCCTGGCTGCCCGCATTGACCTGTGCCGCTGCCGGCACCGACGCCATCGCCAGAATGGCAGCCGCTTTCGTGAATTTTCTCATCTGTTTCCCCTGTGCGTCTTGCGCGATGCGCCTGTGATGTGCCGTTTCAAATCCGGCCCGGCTATCGGACAAATTATTGCACAAAAATGGCGGAATTCCATGCGCCTTGCCGGCAAAGACGCGGTGCCCTGAAAATTCCCCGAAAAATGAAACTATTGGCTCCCGCCAGCGAATAGACTGGGGAGGGAGGTTCCATGGCGTCTGATTCCAGCCCGGTCCATGCGTTGGCCCGTATCCGGGCTTGGCCCGCCAAGGCCTTGGGACGGGCTTGGCATCAGGCATTTGGACGGGTGACCGAGGCGGAGGGTTTTTACCGCCACCGCGCCCCGGTCCGGCTGACCCACTGGATCAACGCGCTTTGCATTCTTTTCTTGCTGGGCAGCGGGCTCAATATCTTCAACGCCCATCCGCGCCTCTATTGGGGCATGACCGGTGCCGACAGCGACCAGCCGTTTTTTTCGTTGGGCGCGGTCGATAGTGCTGCCGGACCGATGGGCATCACCCAGATCGGCCCCTGGCAATTCAACACCACCGGAATTTTGGGCTGGTCGAAGGCCGGTGGGGAATTCCAGCCGCGCGGCTGGCCGGAATGGGTGACCATTCCCAGCTTTCAGGATCTGGCCGATGCCCGCCATTGGCATTTCCTCTTTGCCTGGATTCTGGTGTTCAACGGCCTGGCCTATCTGGCCTACAGCCTATGGTCGCGGCATCTTCAAAAAGACATCTGGCCCAGCCGCGCCGACATCCGCGCCATTCCCCGCTCCATCCTGGATCACATCACGCTCAAGCATCCCACGGGCGATGCGGCGCGTCATTACAATGTGCTGCAGAAGCTGGCCTATCTGGGCGTGACCTTGCTGATGATCCTGATGGTGCTGACCGGTCTGACCATGTCGCCGGGTTTCAACGCTATTTTCCCCTGGCTGCTGGACCTGTTCGGCGGGCGCCAATCGGCGCGCAGCCTTCATTTCATATGCGCGACCCTGATCGTGCTGTTCGTGATCGTGCATCTGGTGGAGGTGGTGCTGGCGGGCCCGATCAACGAACTGCGCTCCATGCTCAATGGCTGGTACCGGATTCCCCCCAGCTCTTCCCAAGACGATTCAGGGGACCGCTCCTGATGGCGCGTGTAAAAGACATCACCCGGCGCGTCGCCATCCTGGGCGGACTGGGCGGCGCGGGCTATCTGATCGCCAAGGCCGATACGCTGACCTTGAGCCCCAGCTTTTCCCATGTTGCAAAAGCCGTCGAGGATTGGACCATGACCGCCCAGCGTGGCCTGCTGGGGGATCGGCTGGCGCGCGAATATAGTCCGTCGGACATTTCCCCGGTGTTCAAGCCCAACGGCACCTACAATCCGGGTACGGACGAATACCACGCCCATGTGGCGAGCAATTTCGCCAACTGGCGGCTGCGGATTTACGGCTTGGTGAACAATGTGCTGTCGCTGTCGGTCGCCGAGCTTCGGCGGTTGCCGCGCCGCACCCAGATCACCCGCCATGACTGTGTTGAGGGCTGGTCGGCCATCGGCATGTGGACAGGTGTGCCGGTCGGCCTGCTGCTCAAGGCGGCATCGCTTAAGCCCAACGCGCGCTATGCGGTGCTGCGCTGCGCCGACAATCTCACCGGCGAACCGTCCAAAGGCGGCGAGCAAAGCCCCGGTCAATATTATGAAAGCATCGACCTGCGAGACGCTTTTCATCCCCAGACCCTGATCGCCTATGCCCTGAACGGCAAGCCGCTGGACGTGGCGCATGGCGCGCCGCTGCGCCTGCGGGTCGAGCGTCAGCTTGGCTACAAACAGGCAAAATATGTCCAGAGCATCGAGATCACCGACAGTTTCGCGGGAATCGCCGGCGGCCGGGGCGGCTATTGGGAAGACCGCGGCTATGAATGGTATGCCGGAATCTGACGTCATTCTTTTTCGGGCCTGTAACCGGGTCCGCGCGCGGCGCGAATAGAACGATGAGACATCCTGGCGCGATGATTGCGGCCGCCGCCAGATGATGTTGATCGCAAATTAATGCGGCCCGTGCCGCCAACCCTGTTCCCTTGGAGGAACGTCCACGCCGCCCCCGCGCGGTCATTTGAGGAGAGTAGAATGAAGAATTTCGCGAAGACTGCTTTGTTGACCTTGTTCATCGGCGCCATGGCCGGTCCAGCCTTGGCGGAATCCAATTCAGGAGCCAATTCGAGTGGCGCCAAGGCGAAAGACCATATGACGGCCGGTTCGATGTCAGGTGGATCCATGTCCACCGGCGCCATGTCGGATCACGGCAAGATGGCCCAAGATTCCAACAAGGACCACAAGAAGAAGGGCGCTATGACCAGCGGATCGATGTCGGGTTCGATGTCAAGCGGCGCCATGAGCGGCAGCGCGGGCCACTAACTCCTGCGCCGCAGTCGCGGCGGATGGGAGCTGCCCCAGCCGGCCATCCGCCGCGACTTGCTTGCCGGACCTGCCACAAGGTAGCATCCCGAAAAATATAAAGAGGAATGGTGCATGCGGCGATCTGGATTGCTTCTGGGTTTGGGCCTGTCGCTCTTCACTGTTTGGCCCGCTTGGGCCGAATTGGCGGTCACGGCCAATGACGGTAAGCAATTGCGGCCGGGCGAGTCCCAGACCCCGACACCGGACAGTGTCAGTATTCTCGACCTCGGCCATTATCCGCCCAAGGTTCTTGGCAGCGTGGAAATTCCCGCCTCCATGATCGGCTCGCCCAATGCTGTGGCGGTGGGGGCAAAAGAGAAATTTGCCATTGTCACCGCCTCGCAGAAATTCGATCCCGCCGATCCCACCCATCCCGCCGCCGACGACAAGGTGTCGGTGATCGATCTCAGCGATCCGGCCAGGCCCAAACTGTTGCAGACGCTTTCGTCCGGCCCAATGGCCAGCGGCGTGGCAATCAACAAAAGCGGAAATCTGGTGCTGGTCGCCGCCAAGGGCGATGGCGCGATCTATATCTTCCGGCTTGCGGCAAAAAAACTGACCCGGGCCGGCAAGGTCGATCTGGGCGCGGGCGCCCAGCCTGTCGACGTGATTTTCGCGCCGGACGGGCGCAAGGCCTATGCCGTGGTCCAGGGCGTCAACAAGATCATGGAACTGGCGGTGGAAGGATCGAACCTCACCCGCACCGGCAACGATGTCACCTCCGGCCGCTCGCCTTATGGCGCGGTGATGAGCCCTGACGGCGCCTTCTTGTTCGCCACCAATCTCGCGGGCGCGCCCGAAGGCGAGGATCGCACCGGCACCATCGGCATATTGGACGTCAAAGCGCACAAGCTGGTCGCGTCGGTGCTAGTGGGACGCACGCCGGAGCATGCGACCTTGTCTCCGGACGGCAAATATTACGCGGTGGTGCTGGCCAACGGCGCCGCCACCGCAAAATCCGATCCCAACTATGACAAGGTGGTGGGCATCCTGAAGGTCTTTGCGGTGGGGCAGGGCAGGTTGGACGAGGTGGCGCGCGCCGACACTTGCCACTGGGCGCAGGGCGCGGCCTGGAGTGACGATGGCCGCCTGCTGCTCCAGCAATGCGCCGCGGAACGGCAGATCCTGGTGTTTCGCTTCGACGGACATGCGCTGGTGCAGGATAAGGGCGCGGCGCTGTCCTTCGAGTCCCGTCCCGGCTCGCTGGCGACCCGGCGCACCCGCTAGGGCAACCGGACAGGCGGCGCGGTGCCGCCGTCTGGCCGCCGTCCGGCGGTGACGAACAAGCCGCCTTCATATCCCAGCGACGCCATCCAGCCGATTTGGGATAGCCAGGCCTCGAAAGGCCAATAATCCGCGTCGGCCGCGAACAGCGCGCTGGATTCCTCGCCCAGCAAAAGGCTGGGATAGGTTCTGACGAATTCGATCCCGTTCTCGGCAAACCAGCCGCGGATTTCGGCCACGGTGTGGCGATGTTCCTCGGGGTGGCGATACTGGTCGCGCAGCCAGGCTTCGCGCCGGGCGGGTTCGCTTTTGCGGTCACGCAACACCGGATCGCATGGGATCCAACGGTTGCCCGAAAGCCGCGCCACCAACCGGCGCAGCCGCAGCGGAATACGGGCAAACGCATTATAGAGCCCGATCACCAGCATGCCGCCGGGGCGTACCAGCGGCACCAGGCTGGCGAAGGCCTTGCGCGGGTCGGGTGTGTGATGCAGCACCCCGGAGCAATAGACCAGATCAAAAGCGCCGGCCCGCAATCCTGGGCGATACAGGTCGGTTTCCACGAATTGCACGCCGGTCACGCCGAAGCGCCGCGCGGCGGCGGCGCCGAGCAGCAACGAGGCGCGGGTGAGATCGGCGCCTATCACCCGCCGCTCCCCGCGCGCCAGATAAAGGCTCATCTGGCCGGTGCCGCAACCGATTTCCAGAATGCGCGCATCCGGAGCGATCGCGGCGTCGAGCAGGCGCGCGAATTCGCTTTTTTCCGCGCGCGCCCGCAAGCCCTCCAGACTATCGCCCGGCCGGTAACCGGGAAACGGCGCGTAGTTGTAGAAGTCGCGCACCCTCTCGGTGCGGGCATCGCCGCCAAGGCGCAAATCCGCGACGCCGTCATGGACCGGATAGCGCGCGCCGCATCCGGCACAGAAAAATTCCGGGCCGAGAGCGCCCTGGCAGGCGGGGCAGGCCAACAGCTCCAGCAGCATTCTTCTAAAAGATCGAATAGACGAAGGGCGCAAGCGCTTCGACGCTGGTGGCAAGCACCAGCACCAACCCGGTCACGCAGAGAAAAATCGCCAGCGGCATCAGCCAGCGCCGTCCCCCCCGCCACATTCCCACGGACAGATCGGCGATCGAACCCCAGGCGCTGCCGATGATGATCAATCCCCGCCGGATCTTGCTGCGTTTCTTGATCATGGTGGAGCCGCCCTTTTGGTCACTCTGGTCTGTCCCGCCACCAGCACGTCCATCCCGCAGCGGCGAAAGGTCAGATAGCCTTCGACCGCGCGATTGACGATCGGTTCGCCGGAAAGGTTGAACGAAGTGTTGAGCAAGACAGGAATTCCGCTGAGCCGCCCATAAGCCTCGAGCAGGGCGTAGAGCCGGGGCGCCATGCCACGCTCCAGCGTCTGGACCCGCGCGGTGCCGTCGACATGGGTGACGGCGGCCAATTTCTCGCGCCATTGCGGACGCACAGGGAAAACGCCGGACATGAAACGCGCCAGCCGCAGCCCCCCGGACGGCATTTCGAAATAGCGTTCCGCCGCTTCGGCCGGAACCACCGGCGCGAAGGGCCGGAACTGTTCGCGATGCTTGATGTCGCGGTTCAGGCGGTCGCGCATTTGGCTTGCGTGCGGAGCCGCCAGAATGCTGCGATGGCCCAGCGCCCGCGGGCCCAGTTCCAGCGCGCCGTCCATCCAGCCGACGATCTTGTCTTGGAAAAGATCGCGCGCGGTGGTTTCGATCAGGGTGCTTTCTTCCAATTCTTCCACCGGCAGATCGTCCTGCCGCGCCAGTTCGGCGAGTTGGGCGCCATCCACCGCCGGACCCCAATAGGGGTGATCGGGCATGTCGCGGTCGGGATTGCCGAAATGGATACGGTCGGCATAGAGCGCCGCGCCCAGCGCGCAGCCGGCATCTCCCGGCGAGGGCGGAACCAGAACGCGTTCGAAGCCGCTTTCGGCAAGAATGCGCGCATTGGCGACGCCATTGAGCGCCACGCCGCCGCCCAGGCAGAGGTCCGGCAGCCCGGTCTCGCGATGCAGCGCCCGCGCGATATCGACCAATATGTCTTCCAGCACCTGCTGGACGCTGGCGGCGCAATCGGCAAAGCGGCGCCCTTCGGCGGTGGTCAAATCGATGGGATCGAACGGATCGCGAGGCGGACCGAACAAAGCGATGAATTTGTCCGAAAAGGACCGCTTGGCGCTGGTGTGAAAGTCGAAATAGTCCAGCTCCAGCCGGAAGGCGCCATCCAGGGTCCGCTTGATCACCTTACGCACGGCGTCCGCCATGGTCGGGCGGCCATAACTCGCCAGGCCCATCACCTTGTACTCGCCTTCATTGACCTGAAAACCCAGATAGGCGGTGAAGGTCGAATAAAGCATTCCCAGCGAATGGGGGAAGTGGATTTCGCGCAGCAAGGTGATCGCGGTCTTGTCCGGTCCACGCGTGCCATGCCCCACCGTCAGCGCCGCCCATTCGCCCACCCCGTCCGCGGTCAATATCGCGGCGTCGCGAACCGGCGCGGTGAGGAAGGCCGCCGCGGCATGGGAACGGTGATGGTCGGTGAACAGGATTTTGCGCCGCTCCACCCCAAGATAGGACGAGATGATGCCGCGCACCCACAATTTCTCGCCCAGGGAATTCTTCATGGCATGCGGAAAAGAGCGCCAGGACCGGGGAAAGGCGCGCAAGGCGCAAGTGAGGATGCGGTCGAATTTCAGCATCGGGCGTTCGTAGAACACCACGGCGTCGAGATCGTCCGGTTCGATCCCGATATGGTCCAGGCAATATTCAATCGCCGCCAGCGGAAAAGCGGCGTCGTTCTTGCGCCGCGAAAGCCGTTCCTCCTGAACCGCGGCAACCGGCAGGCCGTCAACGACAAGCGCCGCCGCCGCGTCATGATAATGCGCCGAGATCCCCAGAATTTTCATCTAACGTATTTTCATTTTAGTACTGGCTTTTGAGCGGGCGTTCCTCGCCGGCTGGCTTCCAGCCCTCGGGCTCCCGGCGCTCGGCGCGCTTGGCCAGAAACGCGAAGGGCGGGGTCAGGATGAAATATTGCAAGGTCAGGAACACCGATCCGATCGCGCCCGCGATGGCCGTCATGATCCTGAGATAGGCTTTCCACAATCGCCCCAGCCGCGCGCGCCACAAATAGCTGCGGCGCTGCCGTGGCGCGACCCGGTTCAGCTGCGCCAGCGTGTAGTTCATATGAAACGTCTCATCATGCAAAATCTCCCGGAAAACTTCGGTGGTTGGCGGGTCATCCCGCAGGGCATCGACATAACCTGCGAAGTGGCGGGCCGCGGTCTTTTCGGACAGATGCAGGAAGGCGAGCAGGCCGGCGTCGGTTTTTTCATCCACGCGCAGATCGTCGAGACCGCGTTCGCCCGGCGAAAGCCAGTTCAGCCGCAACTTAGCCGCGGATAGGCCGGGCAGGGACCTGAGCAGCTGGGTGCCGCGGGCGCGAAACAGCGCCGCGTGCCGTTCCTCGTCGGCGGCATGGACGGTATAGAGGCGGCGCAACACCGGGTCTTGCGTCAATTCGGCGGCCCGGACCAGATCGCGCCCGCCATCGGCCTCGGTCTCCGCGAAATCCAGCAATTTGCGCGCACGCCGCGCCGGGTCGCGCCACACAAAGCGATGCAACAGCTGAATCATCGACCTGGTGTCCCATATCCGGTTTGGATTTGCGTCCGTCCCGAAAAATACCGGTGATCTATTGGACCGTGATGGACCCGTGCATGCCCATCATCTTATGCATGAAGCGCGTGCAGGTGAAAGGGTAGCTTCCCGCGACCGGCGTGACCGCGACCTCGACCTCTTGGCCCTTGTCGACGGCGATGGTGCCGCGCTTGACCTTGGCCTGGTCGTCCGGGGCGAGCTGGGACGCGGCAAAGAATTCCGATGCGGTAAAATTGTGATTCTTCGATCCGGCATTGATGAAATGCAGCCGATAGACCGTGCCGGCTTTCATGACCAGCGAGGCGGGGCTAAAGGCATGGTCGGTCAGCGAAATGGATATGGTTTCGCCCGTTTGCGCCACTGCCGTCCATGGGATGGCGGCGATGGCCAGGATAGCCAGAAAGAGTCTCAATCTTGCCATGTCAGGTCTCTCGATTTGCAAAGCCCATCCGATCCTGACTAGTCTAACAGAAGTAGTAGAAAGACGGAATAGCGTAGTTTCGATACCGATAGGGAGATAGGCCTTCCATGACGGAGCGCCTGCGCATTGTCCTTTTGGGGGCCATTCAGGTCTTGGTCGCCGGACCCGGCTTGCTGCTGATCGTGGGCGCCTGCGCGGCCAATCAAGACTGGCTCGACCGGCATTTCCTTCCTTTGTTCTTTTTCCCGCGCGAAAAAGTTTTGCTGCAGGAAACACTCATACGCATCGCCTGCGGTGTTACCGGACTTGTGCTTGTCGTCTTTGTCAGCCCGGCGATCAACCGGCTGGCGCGGCGCATGCCGGCGCGCGAGATTGCCGGCGCCTGCGCGCGCATCGTTCTGGCTATCGGCTTGGCATTCGCCGCCAGCGAACTTCTGCTTGCCCGCAAATTCACTTACGCCGCGGCGGAAGGACCGCTGCGGGAAGAACCCCTGCGGCGTCCCGATCCCATGCTGGGCTGGTCCTTCGTGCCGGGCCATCAGGGCCGGATGACGACCGGCGGACGCCAGATCGCCTATGCGACCGATGCTCGCGGCTATCGGGTGCGCGCGCCCGGCGAGACGCCCGACCCCGGTCGCCCCGCGATCCTGTTCACGGGCGAATCCATCGTCGCCGGTTATGGCCTGAATTGGGAGGAAACCATTCCCGCCCAGCTGAGTGCGATGCTGAACATCCCAAGCGTCAACATGGCGGTTCACGGCTATGCCAATGACCAGGCCTATCTGCGCCTCAAGGCCGAGCTGCCGCGCTTCCGCCGTCCGGTGGCGCTGGTGTCGCTGTTCACGCCCGCCTTGTTTGCCCGCAATCTTGGCGACGACAGGCCGCATCTGGGACCGGATCTAAAATGGCATCCCGCGATCCATCGCTTGCGCCTCAGCGCGCTGTTTCGGTTCGCCGTGCCGTATCGCAGCCAGGCGGAGATCGAGCGGGGTATCCAGGCCACCCGGGCGGTGCTTGCCGCCACCGCGCAATTGGCGCGCCGGCATCACGCCGTGGCGCTGGTTGTCGATCCGCAATTCGGTCCCGAAAGCCCGGTCGAAAGCATGCTGCGCCGCCGGATCCTGGACGAGGGCGGAATATCCTATCTGCGGGTCCAGCTCGATCCCCGATGGCGCTTGAAAGGGGATCTGCATCCGGGTCCGCAGGCGGCCCGCGCTATCGCCGCCGCCATCGCCCGGCGGCTGCAAACATCCTTATCGCAGCAGGAAGCGGCGCATTAACCAACCGATAGGGACGTGATACCATTGCCGCCGGGACGGGCTAGGCTAAGCTAAGGTGATTTTCCCGCCCATCGAGAGGCCATTGCGTGACTGCCGACGAGTCGGAATCTGCCAGGGAAGATCTGTGGCTGACCTATCAGAATTATGACCCGGCCGTGAAACAGGCGGTCCGGCGGCTTGGCGCGTTGCCCGGAAACAATGTCGAGGAGTTCAAGGCGCTGTTGCTGGCCAGCCGCGAACGCAAGCGGGCCAAGGAGTTCGAGGCCGATGTGGTGCGGCGCCTGCAGGGCGAGGCCTTTGTCGATGACGAAGTGCTGCAGCAGACCCTGGTCGTGCTGCATGCCGAGAATCCTGGGCTGGCCGAGGCGTTTAAGAAATTCGTGGCGGCCAACGGCAGGCCCGGCGACATCGATCTGGCGGTTGCCCGGCTTCGTTCCGGAACGGACGATCCGGTGATGCCCGAACGGATGCCGCGCAAGCCGCGCGAGACGCCGATCATGTCGCAACTGATCGCGCCGGAGGAAACCCCAACACCGCCTCCCAGCGCGCCGATGGAAGAGACACCTCCGCGCCCCGCGCTTGTGGTTTCGCGGGGTGCCAACACGCCCGCGCCGCAACCGGCCAATGACATCGCCAGCAAGGAACCGCGGGCGCGGGCGTCCCGGACAAAATATGCCGCGGCGGCGGTGCTTTTGCTGGCCGGGGCTGGCGGGCTGTATATTCTGATGCCGAAATCCGCCAACATGCCGCCGGCTGCTTTCGAGGCGACCGACGTGCCGTTGCGCCAGGCAGCAGTTGAGGACGCGCAACCTGCCCCGGCGCCCAGTCCGGTCGCCCAACCGGCGCAGACTGCTCCCGCGCAATCCGCCGCCGTCACACCACCCGCTCCCACGCCACCCGCAATGGAAGCGCGCAACGAGGTCCAAGTTCCCGCGCCGTCGCCCGATGCGCCGGTTGCCGCGCCATCGCCCCCGGCGTCTGCGAATGGGCCGGTCCCCGGCACGCGCTACAAAGTGGTCAAGGGCGACATGCTGTCGGTGATCGCGCGGCAAGCCTATGGCGATGCGTCCCTCTATCCGCTGATCCAGCGGGCAAATCCCGGCCTGAGCAATGCCGATCGTATTTATTACGATCAGACGATCACCTTGCCGCCACAGCCCTAACCGTCCGCAATCCGGCGCGTTTCACGGCGTGCACGGGATCTGCACATCTTCTCCACCGTCTTTCCAAGCCCGCGCCGCCGGGTCTGCACGCCCGCGCGCTACTCCTGCTGCCGAAAACAGGAGTATGCGATGCGCTTCCATCTCGAAAAGCAGTTTTCCTTTCGTCTCAAGATTGCCGGCGCGATAGGGCTGGCGCTATTCGCAGACCTGTTATTCTTCCGCAAAGAGCCCGGCAGCACCCTGGGTCTGTTTGCGCTGGCTTGGGTCGCGGCGGTGGCGATCTGTGTCCCGCGCGTGCGCAAGGACAAGGCGGCCTTGATCGCGCTGGCCTGTGCCGTGCTCCTGGGCTTGGCGCTTTTCGACCGTCCCGGCCCGCTGCCGGTGCTGCTTGGCTGGATCGCCTTGTCGTCTTCGGTGCTGCTGGCCCGGACCCGGTTTCAGGACGCGGCGCAGCTTTGCCTGCGTCTTGCCGCGCAAGGCTTTCTGGGTCTTGGCAACATGGCTCGCGACGCGGCGCATGTTTTGCGCGTGCCGCGCCCCACTTTCGGCAGCTCTCTGCGTTCGGGCATCGCGGCGATGGTACTGCCTTTGGCGGGCGCGGGGATTTTTATCGCGCTCTTTGCCAGCGCCAATCCCATTATCGAGCAACTTTTGCCCGATCTTTCCTTTTTCGCGATTGACGGGGATATCGTTTTTCAGGGCTTTTTCTGCGCGCTGGTTTTTGTCGGCGTCTGGCCCAGCCTGCGGCCCAGCCGCGCCGCCATCGGCATGAAATTCTCACCCGCCAAGCATCCGCTGAATTTGCCGGGTGTGACGGCGGCCTCGATCACCCTCTCGCTGCTGCTGTTCAATGTGATCTTCGCGGTGCAAAACGTGCTGGATGTGGCCTTTCTATGGTCCGGCGCGCCTTTGCCCCAGGGTGTCACTTTGGCGGACTATGCCCATCGCGGCGCCTATCCTTTGATCGTCACGGCGCTGCTGGCCGGGGCCTTTGTCCTCATCACCGCCCAGCCGGATTCCGAGATCGGGCGGCGGCCTTTGATCCGCCGCCTGGTGGTGATCTGGATCGTACAGAACCTGGTCCTGGTCGCATCCAGCATCATTCGCACCGTCGATTATATCGATGCCTATATGCTGACCCAATTGCGCATTGCGGCCTTGCTGTGGATGGCGCTGGTCGCTGTCGGCTTGGTGCTGATCTGCTGGCGGATGGTGATGCGCCATGCGTTGGGCTGGCTGATCAACCGCACCGCGCTGGCCGGTGCTGCGGTGCTGGGCCTGGCCTGCATCGTCGATCTGGGAACGGTTGCCGCCCAATGGAATATTCGTCATGCGCGCGAGACGGGCGGCACGGGGCAGCCGCTGGATCTTGGCTATCTGCACTCACTTGGTTCCTCCGCCATGGTGCCGCTGGCAAGGCTGGAAAAGCAGCCGCTCAACAGCGAATTCCTCGACCGGGTCGCCTATGTCCGCGATAGCATTGTCCTGCATGAGGAGTTGCAGCAGCAGCGTCCCTATGCCTGGACCTGGCGCAATGCCCGGCGGCTGGACGCTGTGAAAGTTATTCTGGGTCCGTCGCCACGAATGCCCGGTCGGTTATTCCGGAACTGGGACGGATCAATCAAAGCGCCGCTTCCGCCGTTGACGTTGCCGTCCCAGCAATGATCCAATATCTCATGGGGCGCACCATCCTGATTGCCGATGACGATCCGCATATCCGCCAGCTTTTGGCCTTTGCCTTGCGCAAGGCGGGCCTGGATGTGGTGGAAAGCGGCGACGGAGAGACCACGCTTGCTTCTGTCGCCGCGCTGGCGCCCGACCTGCTGATCCTGGACATCAATATGCCGGGGATGGACGGGCTGGAAGTCTGCCGCCGCATTCGCGCCACCAGCAATCTGCCGATCCTGTTTCTGTCCTCGCGCGACGATGAGCTCGACCGGGTGCTGGGAATGGAGTTGGGCGCCGACGATTATGTGGTCAAGCCTTTCTCGCCCCGCGAAGTGGTGGCGCGGGTCGCCGCCATTTTACGGCGGAGCGAGGGCAGGGGAACGGCAACCGCGCCTATGCCCGCCAAACAGGGAAAACTGGCGCTGGACCTGGAAGGATGGCGCGCGGCCTGGGATGGCAGGGAGATCGCGCTGACCGCGACGGAGTTCACCATCCTGCGGACTCTGGTGACGGCGCCGTCCAAAGTTTTCAGCCGCGACGCCATTATCGACCGCCTTCATGGTCCGGGTTTTGCCGTCACCGACCGCACCATTGACAGCCATATCCGCAATCTGCGGGCGAAATTCGCCCAAATGGGCGCGCCGGATGTGATCGAGACGCGGCCTGGCATCGGCTACTGCTTGGGCGCCTGTCTGGGCAAGGACGCATGATCGCGGCCTGGCGCGGTTTCATCCGGCGGCATTGGCCGCGCCTGCGGCTGCGCACCATTCTGTTGGCGACTCTGATTTTCGTGGCGGCGCTGCCTGGCGTGGGCGCGGTATTTTTACGAGTTTATGAGAATACGCTGGTGCGCCAGACCGAAGCCGAACTGGTGGCGCAAGGCGCGGCCCTGGCCGCCACCGCCCAGAGTCTATGGCCTGGTTCTGTGCTGCGGATCGATCCGAACATCTTCAGGCCGGAACCGCCGCGCATTGATCTCAATTCCACGCCGGTTCTCCCCGAACGTCCCGATCCCATGCCGGTTTCCGCGCCGCCCGATCCCGAAGCGGTGAAGGTGGCGCGGCAAATGCAGCCGATCCTGGACCAGACAAGGCAGACGACCCTGGCGGCGATCCAGCTTCTGGACGCTAAAGGCAATGTCGTGTCGGGGACGGAAGTGGGCCACAGCTATGGCGCGCTTCCCGAGGTCGCCGCCGCGTTGCGCGGTGTTCCGGACACGGTCTTGCGGCGCAACGGCTCCTACCGGCAAGTCTATCGCTTCGAATGGCTGACCCGCGCCGCCGCGATCCGGGTGCATCATGTCCGTCCGGTCATCGTCAATGACAAAGTGGCTGGAGCGGTGCTGCTATCGCGCTCCGCCCGCGCGCTGTTTCGCGGCATCTATGAAGACATCGGCAAGATCGCCCTCGCCACCGGACTGATCCTGGCGACCCTGATCGTTCTTGCGGGCCTGTTGTCGCGCGGCATCGCGCGGCCGATCGAGGTTTTGAGCGCCGCCACCCGCAATCTCATCACCGGCCATGGCGCGCCGCCCGCCATACCCGCGACCGCCGCGATCGAGATTCAGGCGCTTTATCGCGACTTCGCCACCATGGCCGAGGCCATTGAGCGGCGTTCGCGCTATCTGCGGGACTTCGCCTATGCCGTCAGCCACGAATTCAAGACGCCGCTTGCGGCCATCACCGGCACGGCGGAACTGTTGCAGGATCATGTGGCCACCATGTCGGAGCCGGAACGCAAGCAATTCCTGGCCAATATCGCGTCCGACGCCACCCGCCTCACGCAATTGCTGACGGGCGTGCTCGATCTGGCGCGCGCCGACATGACGGCGCCCAATCTTGTGGAGAGCAGCGACCTTTGTACCCCGCTGCTGCGGCTGGCGGACGCCTATCGGGGCAGTGAGCTGGAAGTCAGGCTGTCGCTTCCCGATCGGTTGGCGCCGGTGCGCCTGCCCACGCCCGCGATAGAAACCTGCCTGTCCAATCTTCTGGAGAATAGCCGCCGGGCCGGTGCGGCAAAAGTCGAAATCCGCGTCAGCTATCTCCCCGCAGCGGTGCAAATCGATGTGGAGGATGATGGGCCGGGCATCGCCGAACGCGACCGCCATCGTATCTTCGAACCCTTCTTCACCACAAGGCGGGAGACCGGCGGGACGGGGCTCGGCCTTCCCATCGTCAAATCCCTGCTGAGCGCCCATGGCGGGGAGATCGAATTGCTGGACGCAGAACGCGGCGCGCATTTCCGGTTGAAGCTTCCGGCCGCGGTCTAGGCGCTTATGGCTTTGCCTTGCCAAGGGCAATCAGGCGATTTCTTAAGAGGTCGTGGCATGGTATAATGAAGCATGGCCAAGGCGACCAAACCTCCGAATCATTCCGGCTCATACACTCTGGGCCGTCGCAGCTTCGCTAAAATCAGCGCCGTAGAAGGCATTAAGCCGAGCCGCCGGATGAACGAAGATTTTCGTGAGTTCGACCGCAAGGGCCTTTCCGCCGAGGAGCGCCGCCGAGAGCTTGCGAGTAAATACACTCCGAAACGTTAGTCCGCTGGCATGTACGACGCCATCGCAGATCCTTACTGCTACGCTGGTACTACTGTTCTCAAGAATATCCCCGGTATCCGCGATCAGGCCGGTCTCGATGAATTCGAGGCCGTTATGACGGCGCAGCGCTCCGATGAGCCTCTACCGGCTGGCAGGCTTTCCATTGCCCATTATTGTGCCATCCACCGCCACCTGTTCCAGGACATCTATGTTTGGGCAGGGCGCTTTCGTACCGTCCGTATCGGCAAGGATGGGAGTGCGTTCTGCTACCCCGAACATGTAGCCCGAGAGATGCGGTCAGTGTTCAGGAGGCTCGCCCGAAAACGGTACTTGCAGGGCGTGGACCGAAAAATATTTGCCGCCGAGGCGGCGTCCTTCCTTTCAACCCTCAATGCAATCCATCCTTTCCGCGAAGGCAATGGCCGCACGCAAACGACCTTCCTCGTGCTCCTGGCTCACCGAGCGGGCCATCCTCTCGACCTCGACAGACTCGAGGCGCAAGCGTTTCTCAATGCGATGGTGGCGAGCTTCAAGGGCGATGAACGGCTCTTGGTTCAGCAGCTGCTGCTGTTAACCGGCCCTGGGATGAATTGACGTGGCGAACTCATAATTTTCGGGCGCTGGGCGTTTTTGTACGGAGCGGCAGGCGGGCGCCCGCGCCCAGGAAATTCGGCTGGGCTGCATCCAACATTGTCACCGTCAACCGGCTAGGCCTCAATGATGATCGCCAGGGCAGACATAGAGACGGCCATTCTGGCTGGTGCTGAAGCCGGCGATGAAATCCTCATGGCAATCGGATCAGATGGCCAGGGATTCCCAGCCGTTCGGTGTCAACGCCTCCAGCGGCGAGAAGCGGATTTTATAGTCCATCTTGTCGCTGCCGCGCACCCAATAGCCCAGATAGACATAGGGCATCGCCGCCGCGCGCGCCGTGCGCACATGATCCAGGATCATATAAGTGCCCAGGCTGCGGCCTTCCTCGCCGGGATGAAAGAAGCTGTAGACCATGCTCAGCCCGTCGCGCAGCCGGTCGGTGAGGGCGCAGGCCAGCAAGGTGCCGTCGTCCTTGCGATATTCCACGATATGGGTATTGACCGGCGTCTCCTCGACCATGGCGACATAATCGAACAGGCCCATATCGCTCATGCCGCCGCCGGGATGGCGCGAATCCAGATAGGTGCGCAGCAGCGCGAACTGCTCGCGGGTGGCTTCCGCCACCACTTCGGCGCGCAGCATGTCGCCGCTGCGGCGCAGAATGCGATTCTGGCTGCGGCTGGCCTGGAAATCGCCGCAACGGATGCGCACCGAGACACAGGCATTGCAGCCCTCGCAGGCTGGGCGATAGGCGATGGATTGGCTGCGGCGGAAACCCGAATGGGTGAGGGCTTCCGACAATGGCTGGGCCAGGTTGCCGCCCAGCCGGGCGAAGACCTTGCGCTCGGTCTTTCCGGGCAAATAGGGGCAGGGTCCGCCTGGAGTCAGGAAGAATTGCGGTACCCTTGTGTTGCGCTGGTCGGTCACAAAACCCAGTCCCTCAAGCTGCCAATGAGTCGAGTATGCCGCGCGCCGCCATGGAGAAAAGCGGATTATTCGCCAGCGGACAGTTTTTTTTGCTTTTGGTTACAAGACCCTCCTGTGCGCGCACTGGCGGGGTCCTAAATATGTCTTGCGGCAGCCATCAGAGATGGGCCGTGCCGCGCCACGGGGCAATCCGGGGGTTAATTCAGCCCGGTATGAGCGGGAACCGGCGGGGCTTCGCGCATCAAAAGGATCGAAAGCCGGCGGTTGGCGCTGGCCGTGGGGTCTTCGGGCAGCAATGGCTCGGAACCTGCCTTGCCCGCCACTTCGTAGATACGGTCGGTACCCAGCCCGCCCGCCTGCAGCATGGCCCGGGCCTGGTTGGCGCGGTTGGACGACAGATCCCAGCTGGCGCCGCCGGAGGCGTCATTGCCGCTGGTATGGCCGCTGATGGAAACCCGGTTGGGCAGGCCCGCCACGATGCCGCCCACCGCCGCCAGAAGCTTGCGGGCGTAGGGCAGCGGCTCATTGGAGCCTTGCTGGAACATGGGACGTCCGTCCTGGTCCACCAGCTGAATGCGCAGGCCCTGCGGTGTGTTCTCGGTGATCACTTGATGCGACAGGTTGGCGATGTCGGGATTGTCCTGGATCGCCTGATGGATCGCTTCCGCGGCCCGGGCGAACTCGCCGTCCTGCGCCGATTTGGAATCGGAATTGCTGTTGGAGCTGGCATTGGCGCCGCCCTGGGTGGCGCCCGCGGCCAGCGATTTTTGGGCGTTGGAGGGTGAGGGCGGAGACTGTCTCTGCATCACCGATTGCGCGCCGCCGGCATGGGCGCCGTCTTCGCCCAGCACCTTGCCGCCCAACACGCCGCCCGATCCGGAGACCGTTTGGGAGATGGATTGTGGCGCGAAATAGTCGGCGATGCCGCGTTTCTGTTCCGGCGTGGTGGTGTTGATCAGCCACATCAACAGAAAGAAGGCCATCATCGCGGTGACGAAGTCGGCATAGGCGACTTTCCAGGCGCCGCCGTGATGGCCGCCATGTCCGCCTTTTTTGATGCGCTTGATAACGACCGCGTTGTCGCCGGCCATGTCCGCCACCTTGATAAATCACCCGGGCCGGGCCTTGCGGTCTTTTCGCCGCCTCGCCTAACCTCTGTGCAGATAATGCATAACCCGCCTTAACCGAAGATGAAGCGTGGCGGTTTGGAAAGGCCTATGGACTTCGATATCAAGGGTTTGCGCGAGGCGCTGGGCTGTTTTCCAACCGGCATTGCGGTGATGACGGCTGCCCCGGCGGCGAACGCCGCCCATGCAACAGGGCAGGAGATGTCCCATATTGGGATTACCGTGAACAGCTTCACCTCGGTGTCCCTGGAGCCGCCTTTGGTGCTGTGGTGCATTGACCGCCGCTCGCGCCGTTATCCGCATTTCGCCCAGGCGCCCGGCTTCACGGTTTCCATTCTGGCCAGCGGCCATCGCGAGGTCTCGGCGCGCCTGGCGCGCGCGGGCGAGCACAATCTGGACGGCATAGCGCTGATCCCCACCGGGCTGGGACCTCCGGCGCTGGCGGACTCGCTGGCGATTTTCGAATGCGCGCGCGAAAGCGTGCAGGACGCCGGCGACCACGCTATCCTGATCGGCCGGGTGCTGCGCTTTGCGCGTCACGATGCGGCCGGCGCCCCGCTGGTCTATTTCCAGGGCAAGTATGGCGCCCTGGCCCAGGGCGAGACGTCATAGCGCGCCAGCCGCCGGATTCATGCAACGAAACGCCGCGAAAACGTCACACGCTCTCAATAGCCCAAATTCGGGGCGCGGCTTTCGGGGCACCCCTTCGGGAATTCACAGCTGCGATTCTGGCCGAAAGCGCGGATTTTGCGCATCCGCCAGGACTGTCACATACCTGTCATGGAACCGTCATCGTCCTGTAGCCGCCCCCTGCGACAGCAGGCGTGCGCGAAATTGCGCGGATCAAAGAGGGACTGAGGGTAATGAGAATTGGAAAAATTGCGCTGATGGGCGGCGTCGCCGCTATCGCGATGATCACCGCGGCGGGGGCCAAATCAGCCAATTCGACGGCAAAAATCGCCGATATCAAGGATGCGGATAAGCCGTTGGTCCTGGCGCAGAATTCCCCGTCTTCTTCCACGTCCAGCATGAGCAACGCCGAACTGGCGGCGCGGCTGCAGGCGTTGGAAGACGCACTGTCCAACCGCGACGAGCGCGCCCAGGCTGACCGCACGCGCCTGTCCACCCTGGAGCAGCAATACAACTACGCCTCTTGGACATACGACAATGGCCGTCCGACCATCCTGACGGGCGACGGCCGTTTTACCATGTCGTTCCGTACCCGTTTCCAGAGCGACTTCGCCGTCTTCTCGCAGGATCAGCAGCCGGCCAGCTTCGGGGGCCCGCGCGATCTGTCATCCGGCGCCGTGATCCGCCGCGCCTATTTCGGCATCGAAGGCAAGGCTTATAGCGATTTCGCTTATGAATTCCGCCTCAATCTGGGCGGCAGCGGTGTCGAAGGCGCCGATCTGAGCAAGGCCGTGGTCCATTATATCGGCATTCCCAACTGGCATTTCAGCATGGGTGTCCTCGAGCCGGCCTTCATGTTCGAAGGCACCACCTCGTCTGGCAACCTGATCTTCTTGGAGCGTCCGGAGATCGACAATATCGGGCAGGATATCTTTGGTGCCGGCGATGCGCGCCGCGGCATCGAAGTGGGCTGGGCCAAGTCCGACGTGTTGTGGGCGGGCGACAATATCAACGCCACCATCTATTTCACCGGCAACAAGACCCAAAACGCTGCTGGTCACGGCAATGGCGGCGACGAACAGTCCCAGTTGCTGGGCCGTTTCGCCGATCGCATCTGGTCCAACGGCCTGTCCAATCTGTCGGTCGGCATGAGCATCGCGCATATCTTCAACAGTGGAACGGGTAGCGGTCAACCGGCCATCAATCTGCAGGATCGCCCGCAGAACCGCGTAGACGGAACCCGTCTCGTCTCCACCGGCAATATCACGGCCCAGACCGCCGATCTGATCGCCTTCGATATGGGCGGCAATTACGAGAATTTCTTCCTGGGCGGTGAATGGGCGCAGTTCACGCTGGACCGTCAGTGCGGCACCATCACCTCCGCCGGCAACCCGCTTTGCACCAGCAGCACGGCGGTGATCGATCATCCCACCTTTGAAGGCTGGTATGTCGAGGGTTCCTGGATCATCACCGGCGAGACCCGTCCCTACACGCCCAATTCGCTTAACAATGAAACCGGCGGCTTCCAGCAGCCGGTTCCGTCGCGGCCTTTCTCGCTGCGCGGCGACTCCTGGGGTGCGTGGGAACTGGTGGCGCGTTACTCCAGCGTCGATTTGAACTGGAACCCCTCCCAGACGGCAACGGCCTCGCGGTTGGCTGGCGTCGTGGGCGGCAAGGAAACCATCTTCGACATTGGCATTAACTGGTACATGAACCGCAACGTGAAATTGCTGATCCACGACAGCTTTGTTTCGGTCGAAAAGGGTACCGCTGCCCTTCCGACCCGCGACAATCAGGATCTCAATATTCTGGGCGTGCGGCTGCAATTCTCGAACTAACGCAAACGGGAGCGGCATTGCTCCCACATGGAGAAGATACATGAAGATGAACTACAAGGCCCTGGTGGGCGCGGTGGCCGGACTGGCCATTGCCGCCACCGCCGCGGTTGCGCAACAAATCACCGGCGCGGGCGCCAGCTTTCCTTTCCCGATCTACGCCAAATGGGCTGCGGTTTATAAGGGCAGCTCGGGCGTCGGCCTGAACTACCAGTCGATCGGTTCGGGCGGCGGAATCGCCCAGATCAAGGCCAAGACGGTGGCCTTCGGCGCCACCGATAAGCCGCTCACGCCCAAGGAATTGGCGGCCGCCGGCCTGACCCAGTTCCCCACGGTGATCGGCGGCGTGGTGCCGGTGGTCAACGTTCCCGGCATCAAACCAGGCCAGCTGACCTTGGACGGCGCGACCCTGGCCGAGATCTATCAGGGCAAGATCGCGAACTGGTCCGATCCCGCGATCAAAAAGCTCAATCCCGGCGTCAACCTGCCCAACAAAGGCATCAGTGTGGTGCATCGTTCGGACGGTTCGGGTACCACTTTCATTTTCGCGACCTTCCTGTCGCGCATCAGCCCGTCCTGGAAGGCCGATGTCGGCGCCGACACCTCCATCGACTGGCCCACGGGCATTGGCGCCAAGGGCAATGAAGGCGTTGCCGGCAATGTGGCGCAATTTTCCGGCGCCATCGGCTATGTCGAATATGCCTATGCCAAGCAGAATCATCTCGCGCATGTGAAGATGATCAACAAGGCGGGCCAGACGGTCGAGCCGACCGTGGAAGCCTTCCGTTCCGCCGCTTCCAACGCCAATTGGGACGAGGCCGCCAAAAACAACTTCTATGTGATATTGGTCGATCAACCTGGCGCGCAATCCTGGCCGATCACCGCCACCACCTACATCCTGGTCTACAAGAATCCGCCAGACCAGAAGGCGACCCAGGACACGCTGAAGTTCTTCCAGTGGAGCCTGGAGAAGGGCGACCAGCTGGCGCTGGGCCTGGACTATGTGCCGCTGCCGGAGAATGCGGTGAAGGCCATCGAAGCTAGCTGGAAGAGTATCCAAGGTTCGGGAATGTAAATCGCTCCACAGTCCCGATCACGGAAAGGGCGGCCGCCCCCCGGCCGCCCTTTTTCTTTTTTCTTTGACCCCTCCCGTGCGCCTAGAGCAAAATAATTTCAGACGGAATCGTGTTTACTCACTCTTCGACAGTCGTTAGCTGTGAGCTTTCAATAGGTTGTCCATCCGGCTCTGAAGGGAGAAGCTGAGGTTGCTGAGACTTCAGATTTTCCGAGGAGGAACCGGATGAACGTCCATAAGAATGCCCGTCTCACGCCGTTTGGT